>NZ_CP090419.1:2723333-3031666 GCF_032716425.1 Pseudoalteromonas sp. N1230-9 | reverse complement strand
GGCAGAAATTTCGTTGTTTGTTAAAGAAAGTATGACTCAGCAACAAACGCAGACCCTAGTGAAACGTTTAGCTCTTTATCCTGAAATCGATAAAGTGGAGTTTATTTCAAAAGGGGACGCACTAACTGAGTTTAAACAGGTATCTGGTTTTGGCCAAGCACTGGAATACCTTGATGCAAATCCACTGCCTGATGTTGTTATCGTTACGCCCACCATTCGTCACCGTCAACCTAATGCAGCAGAGCAATTACTTAAAAAACTAGAGGCTGAGCGTGAGGTTGATTTTGGTAAGCTTGATATCGCGTGGCTCGAGCGTTTGAATGCGCTATTAAGTTTATTAAAAGAGAGCGTAATCACTATTGCCCTACTATTATTAACCTCTGTTACTTTAATCATTGGTAATACTATCCGCTTATCAATAATGGACAAAAAAGAAGAAATTCAAGTGATGAAGCTAGTCGGTGCGACAAACACCTTTATTCATGCGCCATTTTTATGGACAGGGGTTTGGTACGGTATTATTGGTGGCTTGTTCTCTTTTATTTGTGTTGCTCTAATGATGTGGTGGCTAGGCAGTGCGGTTAGTGAAGTGGCGGGCGTCTATGAAACCAGCTTTGATTTAATCGGTCTGACAATGTCGGAGTTCGGCGTTTTAGTTGCACTTGCAACAGCCCTCGGCTTTGTCGGGTCTTACTTATCAGTTAGCCGCTATATAAAAGAAATAGAACCCGATAAAGTATAACAATAAAGTGTAACAATTCGTTGTTACACTGCTCTATTAGCGCTAAATAAAAGCAGTAATAAATTTATCGCTCTTTCAATTAAAGCTAGAATTCACCGCATATTCAGCGTGTTAGCGTAGACTAAAAATAGATAAAAAAACCACTTGATCTGAGGTTCAAAAAAGTTTTTAATTGAAATTAGCACTCTCGTTTAAAGAGTGCTAAGATGGTTTTAAAATGTTTATCACTGAGGTGAAAAATGAGTAAAGATTTATACGCAATGGCACTTACTGTAGGTCAACAAAGCGCAAGTATGGATGGCTATCTTCAAGCTGTTAGCACGATTCCTATGCTTGATGCTGAGAAAGAAAAACAGTTAGCGACACGTCTTCAGGAAGAAGGTGATCTTGATGCTGCAAAGCAACTCATTATGTCACATCTTCGCTTTGTTGCTCACATTGCAAAAAGCTATTCGGGCTATGGTCTACCGCAAGCTGATTTGATTCAAGAAGGTAACATCGGTCTGATGAAAGCGGTAAAACGCTTTGACCCAAGTGTCGGTGTTCGTTTGGTCTCATTTGCAGTACACTGGATCAAAGCAGAAATTCATGAATACGTATTAAAAAACTGGCGTATCGTGAAAGTTGCAACAACTAAAGCGCAACGTAAATTATTCTTCAACCTACGCAAAAACAAAAAGCGTTTAGGTTGGTTCAACCAAGCTGAGGTTAGCACAGTTGCTAATGAGCTAGGTGTAAGTGAAAAAGAAGTACGTGAGATGGAATCACGTATGAGTGGCCAAGATATGGGCTTTGATTTAACGGGCGACGATAATGATGACGCACCGACAAGCACATATTCGCCAGTACAGTATTTAACAGATGGCAGCGCTGACCTTGCTGATGATATTGAAGAGCAGCAATGGCAAGAGCAATCTCATGCACGTTTATTCAGCGCATTAAAAACCCTTGATGAGCGCTCGCAAGATATCGTTAGTGCGCGCTGGTTAGCAGATGATAAAGCAACACTGCAAGAGCTTGCTGAAAAATACAATGTTTCAGCAGAGCGTGTTCGTCAGCTAGAGAAAACAGCGATGAAAAAATTGCAAACAGCAATGAGTTAATTTAAGAGTAAAACTGAACCATCTCTAGTAGACTACAGAGCCTCGCAAATGCGGGGCTTTTTGTTTTAAGGACGCGGTATGTCACAGATTGATTATCAACATGTATTAGATGAAATAACCAAAGAAGTTCAGCCATTACTGAGCCAAGGTAAGGTTGCTGACTATATTCCTGCGCTAGCAGAGGTTGAGCCAAATCAGTTCGCTATAGCGATTCATACCGTAGACGGTCAAACTTACTGCGGTGGTGACTGTAGTGCGCGTTTTACTATTCAATCAGTTTCTAAAGTAATGACCCTGACTTTGGCGCTTCAGCGTTATGGGGATGAGCTGTGGCAGCGAGTAGGTAAAGAGCCTTCTGGTACAGCGTTTAACTCACTGACCCAACTTGAGTTTGAACACGGCATCCCACGTAACCCATTTATTAATGCTGGTGCCATTGTGACATGTGATGCGCTTTACAGTCGACTGTCTGCACCGATGCATTCTATGCTTGAATCATTTCGGCAGTTATCAGGGAATCCAAGCGTCATAATCGACAAAAAAGTGGCTAACTCTGAATATGAATTTCGTCATCGCAATGCGGCCATGGCACATTTAATGAAATCATTTGGTAATTTTAATAACGAAGTAGATGATGTCTTGTGGGCTTATTTTAATTTCTGTGCCATCGAATTGAACTGCGTTGAATTAGCAAAAGCTTACAATTACCTCGCTAATCAGGGCAAAGATGCCCACGGCAATAAAGTACTGAGTGCGAGGCAAAATAAACAACTTAATTCGCTACTGTTTACCAGTGGTTTATACGATGCTGCGGGGGATTTCGGTTACCGTGTAGGCATGCCCGGAAAATCAGGGGTATCCGGAACAATCTTAGCAGTGTTACCTAATCAGTTTACGATTGCGGTATGGGCACCACGCTTAAATTCATATGGAAACTCAGTGGCTGGGATAGCGGCTCTTGAGCGCTTATCCCAGAAACTGGATATTTCGATTTTTTAGTCGTGGTTACTGATCCCAGTAAACTTGCTCTAAACAATCTTCGCGTTCAGGTAAACCACGCGATAAACGTGGTGAATGCTGAACAAGTACTTCATAACTTGCACGGTTCGCGTATTTACTAATTTGTGCAAGCGATGAGTAAGTCATAGCAGGTTGCTGATGCTTCGCTGAGTTTGCCACATTGAGTTTGTGGTACACATTCGCTGATAAATCATGTAATACCGCAGCCAACGCGCAATCACCTGCGCCATTGGTATTTTTAATGCTATCAGGACCACCCATAAATGGCGCAGTGTGGCTATATGCACGAATTGGGTTTTGGCAGTCCTCTTTACGCATTGCGCGCGAAAACTCGTAACGGTTAAAATCTGCGATTGCACCTGGTAGAAGTGGGTATTCTGTTTCACGCTTGAATGAATCATCGACATAACCGGCCATAAATAAGCCTTTTTCGCCGGCTGTACATATCACTAAGTCAGTCCAATCAAGGGCTTTATCTGCTGCAAGAAGCGGATCTTCAAAACCTGTAATGGCTAGACCTTCTTCCTCGTTCATCGCAAGAATATCAACATGTTCCTTAACAAATTCAGCCCACCAAGTAGGGTCTTGTTCAATTAAGAACTTAGTACCGAGTGTTAATACCACGGGGACACCTGCATCATTGGCATACTTCACGGCCTGCATTGTTGCGTCAGTCATGGTTTCATCGCCCTGTGTACGCATTAAGTAGGCGCTGATCACCAATGCTGATGAGTTCTCTATGAGTTCTTTATCAATTGATTCAGGGCGAAGGTGGTTCATAAGGCCTGCACTGATGGCAAAAGTACGCTCACCCGTTTCGTCGATCAAGGTAAAGCAGCGTCCAATAGGTCCATCAACAGGTTGTAAATAATCAAGATCTACGCGGCTAGAGGTATTACATAAAAAGCGGTATGCATAACTACCAATTTTGATATTCTCACTCATAACGCCAAGTAATACTGAACGGTCATCAGCAAGCGTCGAATAATTGTGCATTGTGTTGCCAATAGTGCCACCAGCAAATTCATAATCGACCATGTTATTGAGCTTTAGGCGGTCGTATAGGGCATTGGTAATATCGTTATCAATGACTTGCGACATACCGCGGCGCAATTGAAATTCATCAAGGAAAGCTTGATCAACTTTAGCTTCAATGTCGACCACAATTTGGTCGATACCGGTTATGTAACTACGTTGTAGTCGTTCCGTTGAGTTGAGTTGATTAGTAAGTGGATCTTTAGCTTCCACTGGAAAATAATGTTTATGCCTGCGGCGTCCAGGAAATTTCATTTGCTACCCGTGTATTGATATCAATTGCAAATTGTAAATCAACAAATTTACCTAGTTGAATTGCTATTAGCGAAATAAAAAAAGCGCGAGATTATAGCGCAATATAGGTCCATTGAGCCATGGAAAAGCCACTAAAATTTGCGTTAATTTTTTAGTGTAGCAGTATTTATTGCCCTTTTTATTGACTAACTAGGTATAATTACTCACAGTTTTACAAGTTTTGTGTGATTTATGAGCGAACAATATAGTGATGAGTATTGGATGGAAAAAGCCCTCACTTTTGCAAGTAAAGCAGAAGCGATTGATGAAATTCCTGTTGGTGCAGTTCTGGTAAAGGATAATCAACTCATAGCTTCTGGTTATAACCGCTCAATTACTGATAATGACCCTTCAGCCCATGCTGAAATGATAGCTATACGTGAAGGGGGTAAAGTACTTAATAACTATCGTTTGGTTGATTGTACTTTATACGTGACCTTAGAACCTTGCTCTATGTGTGCAGGATTATTGGTGCATAGCCGTATCAAACGTTTAGTATTTGGTGCTAAAGATGCAAAAACAGGATCTGCAGGGTCAATTATGAACCTATTACAAGAACCAAGACTAAATCATCAAGTTGAAGTAACCAGTGATGTAATGGGTGAACAGTGTGGGGCGGTAATTTCAGCGTTTTTTAAACGCCGTAGAGAAGAGAAAAAAGCGGCAAAGCTTGCTGCTCGCAACGCCTAGTTAAACAACCGGCGTTGCTGGGGTTTCTTGTGCTTCCATTAATTGCATTGCAAATAAACGGCGGCGCCAAATAACTTTTTTGTGTGTATTACGTAGCATGATTCGACGGCGTGTTGCTGTAGAGTAAATCACATTACGCTTAAATTTATGTGTGGTACGTCTTCTTTTTAACATGTGAGCTCCTAAAGTGAGAGAAAGCATGGCATGAATTATGACATTGTCCTAGAAGATAATGATCATTTGATGACAAGTAAACTGATTTCTGCAGTATCGGTTAGTTATTGTTTAACTTGTTTTGTTCAGTATTAGCTGCTTGTTGCTCATTGTCAGGTTTACCCTGTTTGTCGTTATTATCTGGCAAATTAGGGTCTTCTTGTTGCGTTATAGCTTCTTCATCACTCGGGTTTGAAATAGCGTCGTTTTCATCAAGCCAAACCAAAGCGTCATAGTAACGACGAATATTATCAACATATTTCACTGCAACATCACCACGTGCATAGCCATATTTAGTTTTACGGTAATAGCGTTTTTTAATTAAAAGCGGTAAACGTTTTTTCACATCAGCCCATTTATCAGGGCTGGCACCTTCTTGCTCGGTAATAATACGCGCATCATTTACATGCCCCCAACCCACATTATATGAAGCGAGTGCAAACCATGTACGGTCAGGTTGTGGAATTCGCTCAGGGATCCAAGAGATTAGTTGGGCTAAATATTCAGCGCCACCTTTGATATTTTGCTCAGGTGCTAAACGGTTGGTTACGCCAACTTGTTTGGCTGTAGCTTGAGTTAACATCATGATACCACGAACCCCAGTAGGCGATTTAGCCTTGGGATTCCACATTGATTCTTGATAGCTCAGTGCAGCAAGTAAGCGCCAGTCAATATTTCCAGCGTATTGTTCAAACCAAGGCTGATATTTAGGTAATGTTTCTTTAATCGCTTCGATATAGGCAAGGGTATTTACATAGTTAAATTGGCGCACATGGCCAAAGTACTTTTCTTCAAGCACGTAAAGCTGGTTCGTTTGTTTTATATCGCCGAAAAAAGGCACCATTAAAGCATATAAAGAGTCATCACCATCTTTTCTTAAAACCCATGCAATTGGATCGTTTCGGGTGACCGAAAAGCCAATGCTTAAATTAGGGTGGTAACGGCGAAACAATGACAATGTATGCGAGTCAGCGAGGGTGTAGTCAATCTCACCATCAATCACAGCTTGCAATAACTCTTCTTCATCCATGTCCTCTGTTTCATTCCAGCTCAAAGTCGGGTGAAGTTGTTTTAATTGCTGTAAAGCAAGTGAGTGACTGCTTTTTGCAAGCACGGTTAAGTTGCCAGTTAAATCGTCGAATTCGCGGGGGCGAACACGGCCTTGTTTGTAAACTAGTTTCTGACTAATGGTGCGATAAGTTGGACCGAAGCGATAATGCTTAGCGCGAATCGTATTGTACGTAAGTCCTGAAGCTATTACGTCTAAGTCGCCATTTTCTAGGCGGGAGAACATATCTGATAAGTTAAAAAAGGGCACCATTTCAAGCTCAACACCAACATAGTCAGCAAATTCTTGAGCAAGCTCATACTCGAAGCCTTGCACACCTTGTGGTGCTTGATAGTAGTTACTCGCGCCAGCTAAAGTGCCAACTCTGATTTTATTCTGCGCCTTGATATGAGCTAGTTGCGAAGGCGGTTGTTGCATATCGCATGCACATAACATGAGCACTAAACTAAAAATAGCGAGTAACTTTTGCATAGATTATAAATGCCCCTTAAACCATTACCTTACCGTTATAGCAAAACTTCAAAGCTGCGTCACTTGGCGAATAGTTTTATATATCTATTTTAAATTAATAAAGGCATCAAGGTTGCAAATAGATAAGTCATACAGAACAAGAACCTGCGAAAAAATAACGCGTATTAAGGTACTTGATTGTTGCAAACATAAAAGCGGTTATGAAGATTATTTAAATAAAAGCGCAATTTTGAGTTAAATCTAGGCGTTATTTGCACTATAATACGCGCCTAAAATATCGTTCAATCCCTAACCCCGGATGAAAATACCTATGTTGATCCTTCGTGGTGCACCAGCACTTTCCGATTTTAGAGTTCAGAAAATTTTAGCGCGTTGCCAACAGGCACAACTTCCAGTCACTGACGTTTATGCCGAGTTTATGCATTTTGCTGATCTTACTGCTGAACTTTCAGCCGATGAGCAAACAAAGCTAGAAAAGCTGCTTACTTATGGTCCAACGATCGCCGAGCATACCCCTGCTGGCACGTTAATACTTGTAACGCCGCGCCCAGGTACTATCTCGCCTTGGGCATCAAAAGCAACTGACATTGCACATAATTGTGGCTTAAGCCAAGTTCACCGTGTTGAGCGTGGTATTGCATACTACGTTGAAGGTAATCTATCAGCTGAGCAAACAGCTGAAGTTGCAGCGTTATTACATGACCGTATGACTGAAGCAACGCACGCGGATATGGCTGATGCAGCTAAATTATTCCGTCACGACGAACCACGTCCAATGTCATCAGTTGACATTTTAGGTGGTGGCCGTGAAGCGCTTGCAAAAGCAAACGTTGAGCAAGGTTTTGCGCTTGCAGAAGACGAAATTGATTACTTGGTAGAAAACTTCCAAAAGTTAGGGCGTAACCCGAACGACATCGAATTATTCATGTTTGCACAAGCAAACTCTGAGCATTGTCGTCATAAAATCTTTAACGCTGATTGGACAATCGATGGCATCGAACAGCCAAAATCATTGTTCAAAATGATCAAAAACACCTACGAGCAAAACCCTGAAAACGTGTTATCTGCCTATAAAGATAACGCAGCGGTAATGAAGGGGTCAGTAGCGGGTCGTTTCTTCCCGAACAATGAAGGCGAGTACGCATACCATCAAGAAAACATCGAAATCTTGATGAAAGTTGAAACGCACAACCACCCAACAGCGATTGCGCCATTCTCAGGTGCATCAACAGGTTCGGGTGGTGAGATTCGTGATGAAGGTGCTACAGGCCGAGGCTCTAAGCCTAAAGCGGGTTTAGTTGGCTTCACTGTATCTAACCTACGTATTCCAGGTTACGAGCAGCCATGGGAAACAGACTTCGGTAAACCTGGTCGTATCGTTAATGCACTGGATATTATGACTGAAGGTCCATTAGGTGGCGCGGCATTCAATAACGAATTTGGTCGTCCTAACTTACTTGGTTACTTCCGTACATACGAAGAAAAAGTATCAAGCCATAACGGTATCGAGGTACGTGGTTACCACAAGCCAATCATGCTTGCAGGTGGTTTAGGTAACATTCGTTCTGAGCATGTTCAAAAAGGTGAAATCCCTGTAGGTGCAAAACTTATCGCACTAGGTGGTCCGGCGATGAACATCGGTCTTGGTGGTGGTGCTGCATCTAGTATGACATCAGGCCAATCAAACGAAGATTTAGACTTTGCATCGGTACAGCGTGAAAACCCAGAAATGGAACGTCGTTGTCAGGAAGTTATCGATAAATGTTGGCAGTTAGGTGATGCAAACCCAATCGCTTTCATCCACGATGTGGGTGCAGGTGGTCTTTCAAACGCATTCCCTGAGCTTGTAGACGACGGTGGTCGTGGTGGTAAATTCCAACTTCGTGATATTCCAAACGATGAGCCGGGTATGGCACCACACGAAATTTGGTGTAACGAATCTCAAGAGCGTTACGTATTAGCGGTTGCTGCTGAAGACTTCGCGCGCTTTGAAGCAATCTGTAAACGTGAACGTGCACAATATGCGGTTATTGGTGAAGCGACAGAAGAGCGCCACTTAACGGTTGAAGATAGCCACTTCGGTAACAACCCTGTTGATCTTCCGCTTGATGTTTTACTTGGTAAAGCACCAAAAATGCATCGTGAAGTGGAATCTAAAAAAGCGCAATCACAGCCATTAGACGTTGCTAACATTGATGCGGCAGATGCTGCACAGCGTTTATTACGCCTACCAACGATTGCAGAGAAAACATTCTTAATCACCATTGGTGACCGTACGGTAACGGGTTTAGTTGCGCGTGACCAAATGGTCGGTCCTTGGCAGGTGCCAGTAGCAAACTGTGCGGTAACAGCCGCTGCGTTTGATACTTACCACGGTGAAGCAATGTCACTGGGTGAACGTACACCAGCTGCACTTTTAAACTACGGTGCTTCTGCTCGTTTAGCTGTGGCTGAGTCACTAACGAACATCGCGTGTGCTAACATCGGTGGCCTTGAAAATATTAAGCTATCTGCAAACTGGATGGCTGCAGCAGGTCACCCAGGCGAAGATGCAGGTCTTTTTGAGGCTGTTAAAGCGGTGGGTGAAGAGCTTTGTCCGGCACTTGGTTTAACTATCCCTGTGGGTAAAGACTCAATGTCGATGAAAACTCAATGGGATGAAAACGGTGAGCAAAAATCAGTTACTGCACCATTATCACTGATCATTACTGCCTTTGGTCGTGTTGAAGATGTGCGTAAAACAGTAACGCCACAGCTACGTACTGATAAAGGTGATTCATCACTATTATTAGTTGATTTAGGTGCGGGTCAAAACCGACTGGGCGCATCAAGCCTTGCACAGGTTTATAAGCAACTAGGTGATGTAACACCTGATGTTGATAACCCAGCACTATTAAAAGGCTTCTATGAAGCAATGCAAGCGCTTGTTGCTGATAACAAGTTACTTGCTTACCATGACCGTTCTGATGGTGGTTTATTCACGACTATCGCTGAAATGGCATTTGCTGGTCACACGGGTGTAACTGTTGACCTTGCTGGCTTAACAGGTTCAGACATCGAAGCGCTTTATAATGAAGAGCTAGGTGCAGTTATCCAAGTGGCAAATGCTGACTTAGATGCAGTAAAAGCGGTTCTTGCAGATCACGGCTTAGCAGCTATCAGCCATGAAATTGGTGCACTAAACGCTGATGACCGCGTGCTATTCACTCGTGGTGATGATGTGGTTCTTAACCATACGCGTACTGAGCTTCGTACTATTTGGGCAGAAACAACTTACCAAATGCAAGCACGTCGTGATAACCCTGAGTGTGCTAAGCAAGAGTTTGACGCTAAATTTGACGCAAAAGACCCAGGTCTTAACGTAAAACTAAGCTTTGATTTAAACGAAGATGTTGCAGCGCCTTATATTGCAACTGGTGCGAAGCCGAAAATGGCGATTCTACGTGAGCAAGGCGTTAACTCTCACTTAGAAATGGCTGCGGCATTTAACCGTGCAGGCTTTGCAGCGGTTGACGTGCACATGAGCGACATTCTTGAAGGTCGTTTAACACTTGAGCAATTTAAAGGCTTAGTGGCATGTGGTGGTTTCTCTTACGGTGACGTATTGGGTGCAGGTGAAGGCTGGGCTAAGTCAATCTTATTTAATGAGATGGCGCGTGAGCAGTTCCAAAGCTTCTTCCACCGCGAAGATACATTCAGCTTAGGTGTGTGTAATGGCTGTCAAATGCTTTCAACATTGAAAGAATTGATCCCAGGCACTGAGCACTGGCCACGTTTCGTAACGAATAAGTCAGAGCGTTTTGAAGCTCGCTTTAGCCTTGTAGAAGTGCAAGAAAACCCATCGGTATTCTTTAATGGTATGGCTGGTTCACGTATGCCTATCGCTGTTTCACATGGTGAAGGTCATGCTGAGTTCGCAAACGCTGATGCAGTTAAAGCAGCGCTTGAGTCAGGTACTGTGGCAGTGAAGTTTGTTGATAACTACGGTAACCCAACAACGCAATACCCTGCTAACCCGAATGGCTCGCCAGAAGGTATCACAGGTATTACTTCTACTGATGGTCGTGCAACGGTTATGATGCCGCACCCAGAGCGTGTATTCCGTACTGTAGCTAACTCATGGCACCCAGATGAGTGGACAGAGGATAGCCCATGGATGCGTATGTTCCGCAACGCACGTAAAAACGTTGGCTAGAACTTAGCTATACAAGCTAGGTTCATACAAACCGTTTAAACTAAAAGGCTGCACTATTAAGTGCAGCCTTTTTGTTTATAATAGTGCTAGTAAGTGTAAGTTCAAAGGCAAGGAGAGTTTTTTGAGTTTTAAGCGAGCGTGCGTTGGTCTGCTAGGAGTCATGCTAAGCGTGGTGCTGTTGGCGTATCTGTTCAGGTTACCACTGACATCGTGGTACTTAACACCTATGCTTGGTAAAAATGGCGTTGAGCTTCACTGTATTGACTGGTCATTAACTCGCAAGCTTGATTTAAGTATCGATAAATTATGCTTAACCTATCAAGGGCAGCAAATTGAGTTAGCAGGTATTATTGCTAATAAGCAGCAGGTGACAATTTCCCGAGCTAATTTGACTGTCAGTAACTTGGCAGACAAACAAGCATCAAATTCAACGCAAACCGAATTTAAAAAGCTTGCTCTAACACTGCCTGAACAAAGACCGCTAATAAGCATTCAGCAGCTTGATGTCGTCTCACCGTTTACCGATAACCCCATTAGGTTGGCAATACATGAAAAACGCCTAAACCATTTTACGGTTTCACGTGACCTTAATGCAGACGTTGTAATCGCTAATTATGAAGTCAAAGCCAGTATTGCCCTTGATGATAAAATAGCTGAGCGATTCATTGAGTTACCAAAAGATAGCCATTTTACCAGCGAGTCACAGCTTAGGTTTGATGGCATTACGGTTGCGATTGAAAGCGTAATTAATGCAAATTATCAGCACGCTTTCGAGCAATGTGAGTTAAGTTTTACTACTCAAGGACAAGCAAGTGCTAAGTACCAATTAAATCAACAGCATCTATACGCGGATTTATCCGCTTTACAAAATCAACTTAGTGCAAACCGAGACTGCTTAAACACCACAGCAAATCAACAACACCAATCATTTATTGAAGCGCAGTTCCCGCTTAATTGGCAGTTACAAATTGAACAGCCTGTAACTGTTGAAGGTGAGCGGCTATCAGTCCCAATTGTAAAACTGCTAACAACTGAAGGGCAAAGTGAGATTACAGTGAGTAATACAACACTTTCTTTGCTGGATCCGCTCGCATCACTTAATAGCCAAGTTGGCATTGATTTTATTAGTAGAGATATTGATGAATTTAAGCTCAATGCGCATTTGAATGAAAAAAACGTTACTGCAGATTTTCAGCTGTCATTGGGTTCACACCCTGCATTTTTAGATTTTAAGGCTGATGGTATTCAGGTTAGTGGCAAGTTGAGTGTTAATGAATTGCTCTCTAAGCCTACAGTTGGAAAACTCACCGCAGATGTAAGTGCTAAAAATGCGCTTTTAGCAGACCTAAAAATAACTGAGTTTACTAGCCATATTGATACTCAACTAAGTGATGAGCAACACTTAAGTGCTAAAGTAAGTAGTCAAGCTAAGTCTATAAATTACAATGAGATTCAAGTTTTGAAAATCAAGAATGAGCTCAGTGTAAATAGCGACTTAAGTGTGGGTGAATTATTTGCCGATATTGATGCAAAAACCACAGCCGCTAAATTAATAACTCCAAAAGTTACCTTAAATAAGCTCTCAATAGTAACTAATGCTTTGCAAAGCAGAGCCTTACAAGCAACGCATCATGTGTTTGCAGATGGCTTGGAGGCGCTTGTCAGCCATCATATGTCCAAGGTTGCGCATCCATTTGAGTTAGTGATACCAGAACAAGCTATAGCAAAGTTCAACCCTATCATTTCCCAATTCGAACCGCTCGTGACAATTACTGATGGTGTTGTTTCAGGGATTATAAAAGGCGATGTAAATTTACAGCAGGCAAAGGGTGATATTCGGATCGCAAAATTAGCAGCGCTATATAATGATTACCTTGCTAATGACTTTAATGTCGATATTGAAGGTGCGTTTAATTCAGGGCAGCTTAATATTGTGCCAACTAAATTTACACTCAATGAACTGCGAGCGGGTGCCGTTGTAAAAAAAGTACAAGGCCGATTAAATCTTGATAATAATAAGCCTTGTGTATCAAAGGTGACAGGGCATGTGTTAGGCGGAGCGTTTGTTGTCAATCAATTTTGTCCATTGCTTGATAGTCAAACTGTCACGGCTAAGTTTGAGAATATAGATGCTAGTAAGCTCGTCACCCTAGATGCAGAGTCAGGTATTAGTTTATCAGGACGACTGGCAGGGACACTGCCTATTACGATAAATAAGCAAGGTATTGCAGTAAAGCAAGGGCAGTTAGTGAACCAAGGAGAAGGTAAACTGCTGATCACTAATAACGCTGGCTTCGAAGCGGTAAAAGCGCAGCAACAAGAGTTGAGTACGACACTGAGTTTGTTAGAAAACTTAGCTATTAAACAGCTAAAAAGTAGCGTAGATTTAAAGCCAGATGGTTGGTTGCACTTAGGTGTAAACTTACAAGGCTATAATGAACAACAGCAACAAGCGGTTAATTTTAATTATAACCATGAAGAGAACGTGTTCACCTTATTAAGGGCGTTGCGCTTAAGTGACGAAATTACTCAAAGAGTTGAAAAAGAGTATGCAAAAAAAGGAAGCGATAATGGCTAAATGGTTAGTAATGCTAACAGCTTTAGGGCTTTTAAGTGCCTGTACTCACCGTGTTGAGGTGGCAGCGAAAGAGCCAATTACAATCAACTTAAACGTAAAAGTTGACCATGAGATCCGCGTTAAAGTGGATAAAGAACTTGATACCCTGTTCAGTGATGATAGTGAATTATTCTAAGGAGCAAACATGCGTAAATTACAACTTAAAAAATTGAATGTGATCACTTTAATTAGTGCTGTTTGTTTATCATTTTCTGCTTGGGCAATTAGCCTAGATGATGCAAAAAACCAAGGATTAGTAGGTGAAGATAGCTCGGGTTATTTAGGCTTAGTGGTAAATAATAGTGAAGCGAAAGCACTTATTAACGATATAAATGCCAAGCGTAAAGAGCAGTATTTAAAGCTTGCGAAAAAGAATAACTTGTCTTTGTCGCAAGTGGAAGCCCTTGCAGCAGCAAAAACCATCGAGAAAACAAAGTCTGGCCATTATATTGAAGTAAATGGTGAGTGGGTTAAAAAATAGTCTTCGTACTAACTAAAAAGCCAGCAATGCTGGCTTTATTTTTTATTAATGCTGTTTTGTAGTAACTGTTGCCAAAAGTCGATGCCTTTGCGTCTTGCAAGTTTAATATTACGCTCTGGGATAGACTCAGGTTCATCGTAGTTTTCTAGCGCTTCGCTCATGCTGGCTTCACGAATTAAATGCAGCGTTGGGTAAGGTGCACGATTGGTGTAATTAGCAGCATCACTGTCATCACTGTCAGCAAATACATAGTCAGGATGAAAGTTGGCTATTTGATATTTACCTTCATACCCTTGCGCAGCTAAAAGTGCATTGGCTAAATCGACTAAATCTAAGAACTCTTCAAAATCCTTAAAGCCTTGCTCAAACATCAAAAGTGTTGTTTCACGCTGTGCTTGTTGGTCTAGCTCGTTACACTCGTGAAGCATATCCATTACCGCATCATCAATCGTTACTGACTGACTGATTTGATAATGAATGCAATTACTTTCAACTTCTTTACGGGCAAAGGGGCAAAAATTGTATTTTACAATTACGCTGGATACCCATTCGCGCATTTGTTTTTCTGGGCGATTCATAGTGTGCTTTGAACTCACGTTATTTCTCTATTTATCTATTCTAACTTTCTAAGTAAAGCTCAATTAAATTGACAGTTTTGCTAATAGCACCTTGGTTATTAGCGACGCACTTCGCAGCTTGTTGACCAAGCTTAATCGTCTCTTGTACATCAGTACTCAAAGCGATAAGCGTATCAGCAAGGTGATTTTCATCGGTAACGGTTTTAGCTCCTAAAGCACTAATCAGCTCAGGATAAATATGGTCAAAGTTATAAGTATGAGGGCCTGCTAATACGCCAACAGAAAACGCAGCTGACTCTAATGGGTTATGGCCGCCTCGTTCTATTAAACTACCGCCAACATAGCTGATGTTTGCCACACCATATAAGCATTGTAACTCACCTAACGTGTCTGCTAGCACAACTTGTTGGTTGTTATAGTTATCTTCACTGCGACGACTAAAGCTCAAATTTGAACTTTTTAATATCTCCGCAACTTTATCAAATTGCTCTGGGTGTCGCGGAGCAATAATCAAAAGAGCGTTGGGTAACGTTTTTAACAGCTTCTCATGAGCAGTTAAAATAAGCTCATGCTCAACGGGGTGAGTAGAGCCTGCAACCCAAATAAATCGCTCGTTGTTATATTGACTTTTAAGTGCAGCGACTTTAATTAATTGTTCATTTGTTGGCGTGATATCAAACTTAATAGAGCCAAATACTCGCACCTTTTCAGGCTTTAAACCAAGCTCAATGAAACGGTTCGCATCATCTTGGTTATGACTTGCAAGAGCACTGATTGAATTCATAATCACTTTTGTTAGTGGCATCACCTTTTGATAACCCTGCTGTGATTTAACAGAAAGGCGCGCGTTTAAAATAAGCACTTTAATCCCACGTTTATTGCTTTGCGCCATTAAATTGGGCCACAGCTCTGTTTCCAAAATACACAGTACTTGAGGTTTAGCTCGTTTTAAAAAGCGGTGAGTGGCGTCAGGAAAATCAATAGGTAAATAACAGTAATTAACAGAGTCTTGGAAGTTGTTTTTTATTTGCTCACGGCCCGTCGGGGTATTGCATGTTACTAAAATACTTAAATTGGGATTGTGTTGTTTGATAGCTTTTATGAGCGGCGTTGCTGCAAGCACCTCACCAACCGATGCGCAATGAATAACAATATCTTGCTTTTTAGTTGCTAAAAAACCAAAGCGCTCCGCAAAATGATGACGATAACCGCCATTTTTTTTACCCCTTAGCACGTATAGATAGAAGATAATAAGCGGGCTAAGTATATATAAAATCAAGGAGTATAAAATACGCGCCATCACTGTGCCTACAACATAGATAAAACGCTATGATAACGTGGAACATAGCTCAGCTGAATATAAAATGTTAAAAACAGTTATCTTTAAGAGTTTTAAGTGTGTCGACGCGTCGAATTTGGTAATATTTCAAATACTTTGTATAGGGACTATGTAGTTATGAAATTAAAAATGATAAAAGCCTCAATTGTAGGTGTGTTACTTAGTTGTTCCTCCCCACTATTTGCAACGCCCACAGCCTACTTACCTATAGGCATGGACGCACAGCTTGATCATCAATTAGATACACTATTTGCACTTACCTCTGGGACACCGATGGCTAAACCTTATCGGTTGGCTGAAGTCGAGACAGCACTCACTAAACTAGAAAGCTCTGAGCCTGCATTGGTCGCAGCTATTCGCGCTAAGATTAAACCTTATCAAAGTGATGATGCTATAACTCGCGTCGGCGTGAAACTTCAGGTTGACTCTGATACCAGCAAACAAATAGCGAATCAGCGAGGTTTGAGTTCTGATGAGTGGGGGCAAGGCTTTTTTGAAGGCATATGGCGTGCGAACGATTACACATTAGTGCAAGTTGGTCTTGATTATCGTGCTAAAGCTAATAAGTTTGTAAATTACAACACATTCGTTAGTTTTGCTGGTGAAGATCTTCAATTAAATATTGGTTATAAAGAGCATTGGTTCTCACCATTTAAACACTCTGCGCAAGTGATTTCTACCAACGCAAAAACAGCGCCATCGGTATCGATAGGCATGGTTCAGCCAGCACATAATTGGTGGAATTTCGACTTTGAGCTGTACTATTCAGAATTAGAGCATGTTGATAACGGCATCCTTTATCAAAATGAGCTTCATAGTGGTACACCTAAGCTTGCAGGTACGCATTTTAGTATTGAGCCAATCAATGGTTGGAAAATTGGCATCAACCGTATGATGCAATTTGGTGGTGGTCCTCGTAAGGTTGATGCAGGTGATGTGTTTGATGCATTTTTTGACCCTGCTGGAAACGACAACTCTGGCCTTACAGGGAGTAAAGATAACGAACTTGGCGATCAATACGCGACAATTACCAGTACCGTAAACTTTAATTGGGGCATGCCCATTGAACTTTATTTTGAGTATGGCGGTGAGGACACTAAAAACCATAAAAACTATCAATTTGGCAACACAGTAAGCAATGTGGGCTTTTTCTTACCGAAAATGACAGATGCCATGTCATTAAGGTATGAATATACCAATATGCACAGCCTATGGTATGTAAACGAAATTTATCCAGTTAACGGCAATACGGTGGGTGGATTTGTGACTGGCCACTATGCAGCTGATCAGCGTTATAGTGATTTTCATGCAGATGGCGTTGCGAAGGTTTATGCAGATGCGCCACCTACTCAAGTACATAGTATGGAACTTACTTACAATGAGAGCCTTAGTTCTTTATGGCGTGGTAAGTTAACCTTAATTGAAAACGAAAGTAATTATTTAAATGAATTTGGGCAAACAAGCGCAGACTATGAAAAAGCAGTTGAACTTCAATTGAGTAATACACGTCAATGGAATGAACACACACTCGAGACAACACTGACCTATGGTGAAGATGTGTTTGGAGAGAACTATACTTGGTTATCCGTTGCATTATTTTGGTAAGCGAAGCCGTTATTTATTTTTGAGGAATATCTATGTCTAATCTTGATTCTGTAGCGGCAAGCTACCTAGAGAGTTTAAACCGTCATCAAATGTTGTTTGAAACGATGGAAACCTATCACCCAGAAGTGATGCAGCTTCTTGAAGCATGCCATAGTACATTACAAGCTGGCGGAAAAGTGATTTGGTTTGGTAATGGTGGTAGTGCAGCCGATGCACAACATCTTGCTGCAGAGTTTGTCGTTCGCTATAAATTAGAGCGAGGCCCACTTGCTTCTATTGCGCTTACAACAGACACCTCTATTCTGACAGCACACAGTAATGACTACCACTTTGACACGGTATTTGAACGCCAAGTTCAAGCGCTATGTAAGGCTGATGACTTAGTGATTGGCTTAACGACTTCAGGCACGAGCCCTAATATTAATCTTGCGCTGGCTGCTGCAAATGAAATTGGTGCGTATACTGTGGCTTTAACAGGCCGCGATGGCGGTAAAGTGAAAGATATCGCGAAGTTACCGATTATTATTAAAAATGACGAAACAGCACGTATTCAAGAAGCGCACATGTTTATTGGTCATTGGTTGTGTGAAGCCATCGATATGGTTGTAGCGGAGCAAAAGTAATGGATTTAGCGTTACTAAAAAACCTTTCTAAAGCACGTATTTTGGTTGTTGGTGATGTCATGCTAGATAGATACTGGCATGGCGATTCAGGGCGTATTTCCCCAGAAGCGCCGGTACCTATCGTTAAAGTCAGTAAGTTTGAAGATAAGGCGGGTGGCGCGGCAAATGTTGCAAAGAATATAGCCCGTTTAGATGGCAAAGTAGGGCTGCTAGGTCTAGTTGGCGAAGATGAAAGTGGGCAGATCCTTGAAACAATTTTAAGCTCGGAAAAAATAGATTCTCAGCTAGTCAGTGTTTGTGAGCTACCTACAATTTCTAAAATGCGTGTCATAAGCCGACATCAACAAGTTGTTCGCCTTGATTTAGAAGAAACCTTTACTGAGCAGCACAGCCAATTATTACTTAACCGCTTAGAGTTAGTGCTTGATGATTACGATTTCGTATTGTTTTCAGATTACAACAAAGGTTCACTTAGCTTGATTCAGGCAATGATTCAGGTTGCTAAAAAAGCCGGAAAAACAGTACTTATCGATCCAAAATCATCGGATCTTAATTTATATCGTGGTGCAGACTACATAACGCCTAATTTAAACGAGTTTAAACTTGCTGGTGGACAAACAGGTTCAGAGCAAAGCTTAACAGACAGCGCACGCATGCTTATTAGTGAAGCAGGTATTGCGGCTATGTTATTAACACGTTCAGAACAAGGCATGTCCTTGATAAGCGAAGCTGAAAAGTTTGACTTTGCAGCTCAAGAGCTTGAAGTGAGTGATGTTACCGGAGCGGGAGATACGGTTATCGCGACCTTAGCGGTCATGTTAGGCGCTGGAATGACGCCTAAGGATGCTGTTGAAATTGCCAACCTTGCGGCGGGGATTGCTGTTAGTAAACTTGGTGCCGCAACCGTGTCTCCTGAAGAGCTTAGCCGTAAACTTGGTCAATACTTACAGCAAACAGGTGAGCACTATCAAACGCCGTTTGACGATGTTTTACAACATATTGAGTTTGCAAAGCAAAATGGTGAGAGAATAGTCTTCACAAACGGTTGCTTTGATATCCTTCATGCGGGGCATGTGCGTTATTTAGCGCAAGCAAAAGCAAGAGGCGATCGCTTAGTTGTGGGCTTGAATAACGATGAGTCTATTTCGCGATTAAAAGGCCCTGAACGACCAATTAACCCATTACAAGAGCGTGCAATGGTATTAAGTGCACTTGCTTCTGTCGATTGGGTGATCCCATTTGGTAGCGTAGAAGAAAATGATACACCAGCCAAACTCATTGAAACGATCAGCCCTGATGTACTCGTCAAAGGAGGCGATTACACTGTTGAGCAAATTGCAGGTGCAGAGCATGTTTTGCGTCATGGTGGCAAAGTTGAAGTGCTTGAGTTTCTTGACGGGTGCTCAACCTCTAATGTGATTAGTAAAATTAAACAACCCTAACCCTAAAGTGGTGGGCTTTTCTCCGCCCTTTACGAAGCAGCCAGTCTGTAGCTGATTTTTATAAAGGCTTTTACTTATTAATTAATAAGTAAAAGCCTGATTTAGATCAAGCAAGGGGTCAATTCAAGCCGAAAAATATGACTGCTATGATTAGTCTTTATAGTCATATTTTAATCTTACCTTTAAAGTAAGTTCTTACTTCCTAGTAAATTACAGCTAACTATAGAACTAAAGTTCTGTTTTTTGCTGCCTGTTTATCTTTATATTTAAAAGTCGCTTTTAACTTGCTGATATTGTGTTCTATTTATTTTTCCTTTATGAGCTTTTTTAATTTTGAAAATTTAAAAATCAAAATTTTTATCATTATTTTTCACTACTTACCTGTTTTTGAAATTTTATAATCTGCTTTGTTTTCTAGTTGTTTATCATTATTTAATCAAGAAAATAAATTAATATAATCTATAAAATCGATTTTATTTAAACGTATTTTGCATCTAATGTATCTAAAAAAGGTCTGTCGTTGGTTAGGTTTTAGTACGTTGTTAATAATGAGGTTCTTTCATTTGTGCGACATAAAAACTCATGCACGGTATTGCATCGTGTAAGCAAATTTTGAGTTGCAGTAACTAACCACTTTCAGGGCTTTGCACAGCTTAAAACGTACCTACCACAAGTTACACATTAGCAGGTTAGAAGGGGTGGTAGGTCGTTTTATATCGTTTTTTCGATATGAAGGAGGTTGGTTTTCATATTAGTTTATTTTTGTGAGTTTAAATTCTGTTGAGCTTAATTTCTCTAAATTTCTAATGTTTTAGTTTTAGATTATTTAGGTGTTTGGCTTGATTTTAAATAGGTAGTTTAAAAATTATATTAGTTTGAGGATTATGTTATGAATAACCGTATTGTTAGCAAGTACACCATAATAGCCAGTGCGCTGGCTATTATTATTAATTTTGAGGGGATTGCGGCTGAAGCTCAAATGAGCAAGCCTAAAGGCGCTGTTGGTAGCGGCCATGTTGCTCAAAATCAGGCAAAATCAAACCTATTTTGGTGGCCAAATCAGGTTGACCTAGCTCCGCTGCGTGATCATGACTCTCGCTCTAACCCGCTAGGAGAAAACTTTGATTATAAGAAAGCATTTTCTAAGCTCGATATGAATGCATTGAAAAGCGATATTAATAAAACACTCACAGACTCTCAGGACTGGTGGCCCGCAGACTGGGGAAATTATGGTCCTTTCTTTATACGTATGACATGGCATGCCGCAGGAACTTATCGAACGCTTGATGGCAGAGGCGGAGCCGGTGGAGGCCAACAAAGATTTGATCCCCTAAATAGCTGGCCAGATAACGCAAGTTTAGACAAGGCGCGTCGACTACTTTGGCCAGTTAAACAAAAATACGGTGAACTTATTTCTTGGGGTGACCTTATAGTACTTGCAGGCAATGTGTCTCTTGAGAATATGGGCTTTAAAACATATGGTTTTGCCGCAGGCCGCCAAGACGATTGGGAGCCTGATATGGTTTATTGGGGCCCTGAAGTTGAAATGTTAGCAAGTGACCGACGAGAGGCTGATGGTAAATTAAAAAGACCTCTTGCAGCTGTTCATATGGGGTTGATTTATGTGAACCCTGAAGGGCCAAATGGTGTTCCTGATCCTGTTGATTCAGCGGCTAACATCAGAGAATCTTTTGCCCGTATGGCGATGAATGACGAAGAAACGTTAGCACTTATTGCCGGTGGTCACACATTTGGAAAAATGCACGGTGCGCATAAAGCGGCAAAATGTATCGGCCCTGAGCCAGGTGCTGCTGGACTTGAAGAGCAAGGGTTAGGCTGGAAAAATAAGTGTGGTAAAGGCCACTCTGAAGACACTGTTACAAGTGGTCTTGAGGGAGCGTGGACGCAATCACCAACTCGCTGGACATCGCTTTACTTATCTAACCTTTTAAACTTTGAGTGGAAAAAAACAAAAAGCCCTGGTGGGGCGATTATTTGGGTACCGACGAATGAGTCTTTACATAAAGTGGTTCCAGATGCGCATGTTAAAGGAAAGTTCAATCCGCCAGTTATGACAACAGCTGATTTGGCATTGAAGTTTGACCCTGCATATCGAAAAATTGCGGAAAGATTCCTAGCCGATCCAGAAGAATACCGCTTAGCATTCGCAAAAGCGTGGTACAAACTGACTCACCGTGATATGGGACCTCGAGATAACTATTTAGGTGATGCGTTTCCAAAAGAGAAGCTAATTTGGCAAGACCCAATAGACAAGCCAAGTTACAAACTGGTTAATGCAAACGACATTAAAACTCTGAAAAGTAATATTTTAAATTCAGGTTTAACCGTTTCCGAGTTAGTCAGAGTTGCGTGGACATCGGCTGCTTCTTATCGAAATTCAGATATGCGAGGAGGCGCTAATGGAGCACGCATTGCCTTACAGCCGCAAAAAGACTGGGCTGTGAATGCACCAAAAGACACTGCAAAAGTGATTGCTAAGCTGAAAAAAGTGAAAGATGACTTTAACAAAAAGTCGCGAGGAGGCCGTAAGATTTCTCTCGCAGATACAATTGTACTTGCAGGAGCTACAGGCATTGAAAAAGCAGCTAAAGAGGCTGGATTTAAGGTAACAGTGCCATTTTCACCAGGTCGAGGTGATGCAACCCAAGCGCAAACAGATATCAACTCGTTTTCTTTGTTGGAGCCTAAAGCAGATGGATTTCAAAATTATTATCAAAAAGGCTATTACAAATCTCCTACTGAGGCACTTGTTGATAAAGCTGACCAACTAGCGTTAACGGTACCTGAGATGACAGTGTTAGTGGGTGGAATGCGTGTACTTGGTGCGAATAATTCCAGCAAGCATGGTGTCTTTACTGATAAACCTGGTGTACTAAGCAATGACTTTTTCGTTAACTTATTAGATATGTCTACCAAGTGGAAACGAAATGGTGATATCTATGAAGGGGTAGATAGAAAAACTGATAAGCTTAAATACACAGCCACACCGGTTGATTTAATCTTTGGCTCATCAGCTGAGCTTAGAGCCGTTGCAGAGGTTTATGCTTTCGATACATCAAAAGAACGTTTTGTTAATGATTTTATCAAAGCATGGGTCAAAGTTATGCAGGCTGATCGTTTCGATCTCAAATAATTAAGTAATGCAACAAAGCGGTTTTATTTAAAGCCGCTTTTTTATTTAACTTGCAGCGATATGAATATTAACCAGTTGATTGTAGTCTTATTTAAGAAGCTAACACTTTTTATTGTGTTATCAGCTTCTTTAACTTTAAATACACATGCAAAGCAAACCGATATAGAGGACAAAGCACTTCGTCAGAATGCATTATCTGTGTTTGGTGTTATTCCTGAAAAAATGCCACGCAGTGATGCAGACACGCCCGCATTAATTCAGTTAGGTAAAAAGCTTTATTTTGAAACACGTTTATCTAGCAACAATAGCCAATCTTGCAATTCATGTCACAACTTACTAAATGCAGGGCAAGGTCATGATGCTAAGGTTGTTTCAGTAGGTGCCTTAGGCATAAAAGGGCGCAGGAATGCCCCATCTACATGGAATGCTGGTTTTCAATTTGCCCAAAACTGGGATGCAAGGGCTGAAAATCTAGAGCAGCAAGCCAGCGAACCATTATTAAGTGAACATGAAATGGCGTTAGCTAGTAAGCAAGAGGCTGTTGATAAACTTAATGTTTTATACAGCAAAGAGTTTGAGCATGCCTTTGCTCGTTCAAGCCCTGCGCTCACTTTTGAAAATATAACCAAAGCGTTAGCATCCTTTCAAAGAACATTGATCACAAAAGACCGATTTGATCGCTACCTGAATGGTGATAATGAGGCACTGACAGCGCAGGAGAAGCGAGGTCTTTTACAGTTTCAAGAGAATAGTTGTGCAAGTTGTCATAGTGGTCGTCTTTTAGGTGGGCAGTTCACAATGAAAATGGGGATCGTAAACCCATACCCTAATCGAGATGATAGGGGAATGGGGGAGGTGACCAATAGAAAAGATCATGATTATTTATTTAAGGTACCAAGTTTGCGAAATGTGGCAAACACAGCACCGTATTTTCATGACGGAGCTGCAGCAACGTTACAAGAAGCTATTCGTTTAACTGGTTGGCACCAATTAGGTAAAAAGCTCACTGAAGAAGAGGTTGAAAATATTGCCGCTTTCTTAGAAACCTTAAACAATGAAAATATTGTTAGCTTCCCATAAAAAGTCACATATTTTAGTTAATGTTTTAGTTGTGCTTGGTACTCACAAATGAGTAACTGCCAATCGCTTTGCTGCCAATGCATAACTTCGTTACGGCCTTGTTCTTTTGCAAATGAACGTGCCAAGCGTTTCATATTTTCTTGTCGCCAACTTGCTTCTGGTTGCTTTATTTCACCACGGTCGAAGTCAATAATGAAGACGTTACCGCTATCGTCAAATAAGATGTTATTGATGTTTAAATCTGCGTGATATACCCCGTGGTTGTGAAATTCACTGAGTGTTGTTGCTACTTTTTTTAATTCATCCTGATTCAGGGCTCGTGTAATAAGTATATCGAGTAAGCTTTGTGCGCCTTTCACTGCTTGGGTAATTATATCGCCACGATAAATCAAGCCATGAGTTGTGACTTTCGCTGCTATTGGAGTGGGTACATTCAAACCCAATTCAGATAAGCGCATCATTAGCGAAAATTCTTTATACACACGCGTCTTTTCTAAACCTAAGTAAAGATACTGATCAGTTAAAAGTTTACCAACAAGGCCACCACGCCAGTAGTGCCTTAACACAGCGGTTAATTGATCATGTTTAAAAAACCAGGCTGTTGCACGGCCTTTTTTAGCGCCAACAATTTTATTTTGTTGTTGCCAAAAGTCAGCATCAAACCACTCGCAAGTGAGTAACTGTGTATAAGCGGGGTGACAAAGTAGCGTGGTATTTTTTTGATGCAGAGTCTCAAACATAACAACTTAACGTATTAACGATCAATGCTTATTATAGTACCGTATTTTTGGCATTTCGTATAAGTACTTGCAATAGCACAAAGTTAATTTAAGATCGCATTTTATTTGCTGTTGCTAAGGGCACGTGTGACTCATTCAACCTCGTATTCAGAAATATGTATATTAAGGCTTTCGGCTATTGGTGATGTTTGCCATGCAGTATCGGCTGTGCAAGCTATTCAAAAAGCGCATCCTAAGGCAAAAATTACCTGGGTGATTGGTAAAATCGAAGCGATGTTACTGGCTGATTTACCAGGTGTTGAATTTGTGGTGTTCGATAAAAAACAAGGTAAGCAAGCTTACAAACAGCTTAAACAGGTTTTTAAAGGTCGACAATTTGATGTGTTACTACATATGCAAGTAGCACTGAGAGCAAACCTTGCAGCACGTTGTATTCCTGCCAAAATAAAAGTTGGCTTTGATTGGGCGCGAGCAAAAGAGTTACATAGCTTGTTTATTAATAAGCGCATTGCACCACAAGCCGAGGCTCATGTGTTGGAAGGTTTTAAAGGGTTTGCGAGCGCCATTGGTGTGCCTGACTATCAACCAAGCTGGCAGATGCCAATTACTGAGCAGCACCAGCAAGCTGCTGATACGTTACTAGGTGAAGAGCGTTTAGCAGGGCGTATTTTTGTGATTTCACCTGCGGCAAGCAAAAAAGAGCGAAATTGGTTGCCTGAGCGTTATGCAGCACTTGCTGACTATGCTCACAATCAAGGTTTCTCGGTAGTGATTACGGGTGGCCCAACGCCGCTCGAAGAAACGCTTGCAGAGCAAATCATTAGTCACAGTAAGACGCCTATTTTGAATCTTGTCGGTAAAACTCAGCTCAAAGAGCTGTTATGTGTGTTAAAGCGCGCGTCTTTAGTGCTTGCTCCTGATACTGGCCCTGCCCATATGGCGGTTACGGTTGGCACGCCTGTGATAGGGTTATACGCTCATTCAAACCCAAAACGAACAGGTCCTTATTTGTACCAAGATTACGTGGTTGAGGTTTATCATCAAAACCTTGTTAAGCAAACGGGTAAAATAGCTGAACAATTACCATGGGGGACGCGTGTTAAAGGGGCAGATCTAATGACACAGATTAGTGTAGAAGATGTCACTTTAATGTTTGACCTTGTCGTGTTGAAAGAGCAACTGAAATGAAGAAAGTATTATTTTTAGACCGTGATGGTGTGGTGAACATTGATCACGGTTATGTGTATAAACCACAAGAGTTTGAATTTGTTGCCGGTGTGTTTGATGCCTGCAAAAAGTTTACTGATGATGGCTACGAAATTGTGGTGGTTACTAATCAATCGGGAATTGGTCGGGGCTACTATTCAGAGCAGGATTTTCATAATCTAACAGCTTGGATGAAAGACGAGTTTAAACGTCATGGCGTGCCTATTCTCGCGGTTTACTTTTGTCCACATCATCCAACAAAAGCACAAGCGAGTTATTTGCAAGAGTGTGACTGTCGTAAACCTGCGCCAGGAATGCTTTTACAGGCTATTACTGAGCATGATATTGACCCTAAAAAAAGTATCATGGTTGGTGATAAGCTGGGAGATTTAATTGCAGCTGAAAGGGCAAGTATTGCCACGCGTGTATTGGTGCGTTCAGGGCAAAGTTACGCAGAGTCAACAGAACAACATGCTGATATCGTTTGTGAGTCATTAGCCGACTTACCTGCTCTGGTTTTACACTCATAGCAGGTAAGACCAGTTTTATTTCGCAAATCCGCACCCATTCAAGGCGTGCGACGAACTACAAACAGTGCAATTGTTCGCCTAAGCTTTTACAATAGGCGCAAATTTCACAGTCACAGCTAATCGGCTCTGATTATTTAAAAGATTATTTGGAGATTTCAGATGAGAGCATCTGCGTTTTTTAATCAGCTTCAGCAACAAATAGACGAAGTAAAAGCTGAAGGTCTATACAAAAGCGAACGTGTTATTACCTCACAACAACAGGCTCAAATTGAAGTTGCATCGGGTGATAAAGTTATCAACTTTTGTGCAAATAACTACTTAGGTCTAGCAAATAGCCCAGAGCTAATTAAAGCTGCGCAACAAGGTCTTGATGATCACGGTTTTGGTGTTGCATCAGTCCGTTTTATTTGTGGTACGCAAGATATTCATAAAACATTAGAAGAAAAGATTTCTGCGTTTTTAGAAACAGAAGATACCATTCTTTACTCATCATGTTTTGATGCAAACGCAGGTTTATTCGAAACTATCCTAGGCCCAGATGATGCGATTATCTCTGACGCTTTAAACCATGCTTCGATCATTGATGGTGTACGTCTTTGTAAAGCTAAGCGTTTCCGTTATGCCAATAACGACATGAGCGACCTTGAAAAGCAACTTATTGCAGCTGATGAAGCGGGTGCTAAAACAAAACTCATCGCAACAGACGGCGTTTTCTCAATGGACGGCGTAATTTGTAATCTTGAAGCGGTGTGTGACCTAGCTGATAAATATGATGCGTTAGTGATGGTGGATGACTCTCACGCGGTTGGTTTTGTAGGTGAAAATGGTAAAGGCACACCTGAGTACTGTGGTGTACTTGACCGTGTCGATATCATCACAGGTACCTTGGGTAAAGCACTGGGCGGCGCATCAGGTGGTTACACATCAGGTAAGAAAGAAATCGTTGAATGGTTACGTCAACGCTCGCGCCCGTATCTTTTCTCAAATTCACTTGCGCCATCAATTGTTACAGCATCAATTAAAGTACTTGAAATGCTGAGCAACGGCGGCGAGTTACGCGCTAAGCTTTGGGACAACGCAAAATATTTCCGTGAACAAATGGAAGCGGCTGGCTTTACCTGTGCAGGTAAAGATCACGCGATCATTCCTGTGATGTTAGGCGATGCTAAAGTTGCCTCAGCCATGGCAGACAAATTACTTGCTGAGGGTATTTACGTAACGGGTTTCTCATTCCCTGTGGTACCTAAAGGTCAAGCACGTATTCGTACGCAAATTTCAGCGGCGCATACAAAAGAGCAATTAGACACTGCAATAGCTGCCTTTACCCGTATTGGTAAAGAAATGGGTGTTATCTAATTTTATTTCCTAAACCGAAGCCTTTGCTTCGGTTTTGTTTAATTGAGTGTGAATCATGAAAGCATTATCTAAATTAAAAGCAGAACCAGGAATTTGGATGACTGATGCGCCAAAGCCTGAAGTTGGTCATAACGATCTGCTTATTAAAATCCGCAAAACAGCAATTTGTGGAACAGATGTCCATATTTATAAATGGGATGAGTGGGCACAAAATACAATTCCTACGCCAATGGTCGTTGGCCACGAATATGTAGGTGAAGTGGTTGATATGGGCCAAGAAGTACGTGGTTTCCAAGTGGGTGACCGTGTATCGGGCGAAGGGCATATTACCTGTGGTCACTGTCGTAACTGTCGTGCTGGCCGTGTACATTTATGTCGTAACACCACAGGTGTTGGTGTTAATCGCGAAGGTGCATTTGCTGAATACCTTGTGATCCCTGCTTTCAATGCATTTAAAATTCCAGATAACATTCCTGATGAGTTAGCATCAATCTTTGACCCATTCGGTAATGCTGTACACACAGCGTTGTCGTTTGATTTAGTCGGTGAAGACGTGTTAATCACGGGGGCTGGCCCAATTGGTATCATGGCAGCAGCGGTTGCTAAACACGTTGGTGCACGTCATGTGGTTATCACTGACGTAAACGAATACCGCCTAGATTTAGCGCGTAAAATGGGCGCTACTCGTGCAGTAAACGTAGCAACTGAAAAGCTTGAAGATGTAATGAAAGAGCTTGGCATGACAGAAGGCTTTGATATTGGCCTTGAAATGTCGGGTGTGCCAGTTGCATTTAACAGCATGCTTAATAACATGAATCACGGTGGCAAAATCGCTATGCTAGGTATTCCACCTTCAGATATGGCGGTTGATTGGAACCAAGTTATTTTCAAAGGCTTAATTATCAAAGGTATTTATGGCCGTGAAATGTTTGAAACTTGGTATAAAATGGCCAGCTTAATTCAATCAGGCCTTGATCTGAAACCAATTATTACTCACCAGTTCTCTGTGGATGATTTCCAAGAGGGCTTTGATACCATGATTTCAGGCCAATCTGGTAAAGTAATCCTTAACTGGGATTAGTGCCGTTTATAGTGATAAGGCGGCAGATTGCCGCCTTTTTAGTTTAGAGAGTATTATGTCATACAAGCATATTTCAGTAAGCGACACGTTTGCGCTTTTAGATAAAGAAGACGTTGTGATTGCCGATATTCGTGACCCTAACTCGTTTCAAACGGGTCACATTCCAGGCTCTGAGCATTTATCAAATGCTAATATTAGCGAGTTTATGATGAATAAAGAGTTCGATCAGCCAATCATTATTGTTTGCTATCATGGTGTGAGTTCTCAAGGTGCTGCGAGCTACTTAGTTGAGCAGGGCTTTGAAGATGTTTACAGTATGGATGGAGGCTTTACAGCTTGGCAAACACAACTTCCGGAGCATATTGAACGATGATTGAACTGGGCAGCATAAATAACCCTCGCGCAGCGCAGGGGTTTATTGACTATATTAAAAGCAAAGGCTTACAAGGTGAGCTTCGCTCTGAAGACGGTGAAACTGTCATTATTTGTGTTGCTCCAGAGCATTTCCATCAAGCTCAACCATTATGGCAAGAGTTTGCTGCAAATCCACATGATGAAAAGTATCTGCAAGCCTCTTGGCAAGTGGGTAGCACACAATCATCACTTTCTTACCAAGGTCAGTCGCTCAACCTAAAAACGCGTTTTAAAGCATTAAGCTGGCTCAATCGCACAGTCACGCTAGTATCAATAGCGATTTTTGTGGCTTTTTTACTCGGTGGTTTTGATACCATTTATCGGATGCTACAGTTTAATCCTGCGCAACCGCTTAGTTGGTTTACACCAGCAATCGTGCATTTTAGTGCTATCCATTTAATTTTTAATTTAATTTGGTGGATGACACTAGGTAATGACATTGAAAAGCGCAGTGGAAAGTTAACCTTAGTCGGCTTATTTTTAGTGACCTCATTTTTCAGTAACTGGGCACAGTTTTTATTGGTTGGGCCTAATTTTGGTGGCTTGAGTGGCGTGGTCTACGGCTTGCTAGGCTTTTGTTGGATATACAGTGCAATGAGACCAACAGAGCCGCCTTTAGTCAGCAAAAGTATTGTTGGTTTTATGCTTGTTTGGCTGGTTTTAGGCTTTGTTGAAATGTTACCTGTCAATATGGCTAACTGGGCGCATCTTGCGGGGCTTTTATCAGGTATGGCTTATGCTGTATCAGATAAGTTACTTTCGCGCCGTTAAAGTAATCTGTGACGGCGTTTGCCGTCACTTATTATGGCTAGTGATATAAGTATTTAGTGAACAATACTTCACGCACTATTTCTTGCCCAGTTTCTTGTTTTAAAAGTGTTTTTAACTTTTCAGTACAGCGCTTTCTTATTTCTTCTCGACCGGTAAGCGACTTGATGTTCTCTTCAGGCTCTTTAGAAAGAATTTCAACAATCGCATCACGCAGCAAAGGGGTATGATGTTCTACGACACGGATATCCGACATGTCATTGAGCATAAGATCGACCGTAATACGCACATAACCAAGCTTTTTGTTACCTTGGCCAATATAGTTGGTAATTATGTCTGGTTCAAAACCAAAATAACCGACTTTTGACTCGGCATGTGCCGAAAAACTAAGTGTTGCATTAACTGCTAATAGGCATATCAAATAAATTGATAATAACGATTTTTTCATAGTTAAAAATAGTCCACCCTTTCAATGGTTTTTAGTCTATACCCAAACTCACTAGAGATACAGGTTGTTGTAAGAATTTTAACTGTTGTTGAGATTAAATGATGGCTTTTGCCAAACGTTTTGCAGTGATATCATTTGCGCGGTTTCTTAAAATACTGAGTTGTTGTGACTAAATTCCCAATATCATTAGTTGCCGATTGGCAATCGGCATCAGCCTACCCACATTTAACGCAGCAGCAACAAAGCTGGTTGCTAGAAGCGGGCTCATTGACCGCTAAGCTCAAAAGTCATTGCCAACAGTTTTCTGTTCATGTGCTCAATGAAACACCTTTTGACTTAACCTCAGAGCAGCAAGCACTATTAAATACATCTTTAAGTCACGCATTAAACCGCGAAGTATTATTGCTTTGTGATAACAAGCCTATGGTATATGCGCAAAGCTGGTTGCCAGCAGATGATACCCTAAAAAAGCAACAGTTGTTAAGTATGGGTACAAGGCCTTTAGGCGATGTTATTTTCCAAGATCCCAGTCTTTTACGCACCGAAATTGAAGTGGCTGAATTTTCAGAGCAACACCAACTAGATTCTCTTATAAATGAGTTAGGTTTAGAACCGCAGATGTTATGGGGTAGACGCAGTGTGTTTTCGCTATCTCGTGCGCATTTTTTAGTTGCTGAAGTCTTCTTACCTGGAGCCTATATTTACTTATGAAATTAGCTGCATTACACATCGCACATATCCCTTACTATAAGCAATTGATGCGTACCGATAAACCAATAGGGACTTTGTTATTGCTTTGGCCAACATATTGGGCACTTTGGCTTGCGAATCAAGGCGCGCCTAGCGTGCTAAATTTTGTCGTATTTAGCCTAGGGGTCTTTGTAATGCGTAGTGCCGGTTGTGTGATTAATGATTACGCAGATCGTAAAATTGATGGCTCAGTAAAACGCACAGCACAGCGCCCATTGGCTGCGGGGTTAGTTTCAAGTGGTGAGGCTTTGAGTTTATTTGTGCTGCTTATTGCAGTGGCATTTGGCTTAGTGTTAATGCTCGGATGGTCAACGATATTGCTGTCGTTTGGCGCACTCGCGCTGGCATTTTGTTATCCATTTATGAAGCGTTATACCCAATTACCGCAAGTTGTGCTTGGTGCGGCATTTAGTTGGGCTATCCCAATGGCTTATATGGCCTCGATTGGTTCAGTACCTGTAGAAGCATGGCTTTTATTTATTGCTAACCTTGTTTGGACTGTGGCTTATGACACCATGTATGCCATGGTTGATAGAGATGATGATTTGAAAATAGGTGTTAAATCAACAGCTATTTTGTTTGCGAGTTATGATAGGCACATTATCTTTTTACTCAATGCCTTGTTTGTAGCGATTCTTGCTTATATAGGCCTTAGTAACCAACTCGGTCTTTATTATTGGCTTGGATTGGCTGCTGGAGTTGGCTTTTTACTTTATCAACAAAAACTCATTCATGGCCGCGAGCGGGATCCTTGTTTTAAAGCTTTTTTAAATAATCACTATGTGGGTTTAGTGATATTTATAGGTTTAGCAGCTTCCTTGCCATTGCCATTTTAGCTCATTATCTTGGCGGGTCTATAATTCCGCTGATTGAGGCATTTTTTCTGAACCAGCCTGCAATCGAGTAGCGAACATCTTCTGCTGGTAATACTTCGTGCATGAAGCGTTCGCTTTCAAACATCACAAGTGTACCCGCTTGAGGTTTTACAATGACCTCAATATCTTTGCTTTTTGGCTTATAGATGACGAGTTCACCACCTGAATCAGGTGTATTTAAATAACAGACGGTTGTAAAAATACGGTTTGAACGACCCTTGAAGGCATCATAGTGTTTTTTATAAAAGTCGCCTTGTTGATACTTTGCATAATGGCATTCATAGTCAAACAGCCCTAAGAAAAAACTGCGGTTTAACTGTGTCTTTATCGCTTCCATGGTCGCAAGATAAGTAATTTGTGCTTGGCTTGAACTATCAAACCAAAAGGTCTTATCTTTACGGATGGTTTTATCAATTTGTTGGTCGTTCAAACGACCAATTCCCGCAGTATGAAAATGCGGATTAATACGATAACAATCTGCAATTAAATCAGTTAGTAAGTTTTCATCAATTGCGTTTTCAACAATGGCATAGCCGGTTTGTTCTATTGCGTCTAAATAGGTGTTGGAAATAAGTTGCGCGGTCATTCATGTGCACAATCAAAAAAAGGTGCGTAAGTGTAGCTGAAAAAAAGAATCATGCACGCTTTTTATGCAATATGTTGATGATTAAGTGAAGAAGGGAGCTAGCCTTTGCTTGCAAGGCTAGCTTAAATGTATGCGTTAGTTGTGACTAGATAACGCTGTCTTTTCAATTAAATCTAATAAATGACTAATATGCGAGTTTTCATTAACCTGCTCATTAGTTTGAATAACCAATTGTTCATGAGCGATCCCTTTATTCGTTTTTAATAAAAGTAGCTCAGAGTCAGAAGAAACACTGTTAGCATGCTCAATGCTTGCAATTGCAATATGATCTGACTTTTTAAGGCCATCCATCACCTGTTCAATACTACCAACTTTAATGCTTGATGATTTATTGAATGAGTCAACTGCTTCGTTAAGCATAGTTTGAACTTGCTTCGACTGTGCAAAACAACTGTACATTGGGTAGTCAGCCAAATCACGTTTACTAATATCGCTCTTATTAGCAAGCGGGTGATCTTTTGAAACAAATAGGATAAGTTGGTCTGGTAAGTGGATGTCGCTGCCAATACTATTCATTGCCTGCGAGCACACGCTTATGTCTATTTCACCCAGTTGCAATTTACGAATAAGTTCGCCTTGCTCTTGTAGTTGCATTTCAATTTTTACGTGTGGGTACTGAGCTAAAAATTGCCCACAAGAAACAGGCACAACAGTACTTGCTTTAGTTGTGTAACCAATGACAAGCTTTTCGTTAACGCAGCCATTTAATGATTCAAATAAACGTTTTTTCGTTTCTTCTAAATTATTAAGGGTTTGTTTTGCGTATTCTAAGAAAAGTTCACCCTCTTTGGTTAGTTTTACCGAGCGGGTAGAGCGGGTGACAAGCTCATAACCAATTTCATCCTCGAGCGTTTGAATACTGCGAGTTAATGCTGAAGTACTAATTTGAGTTTTTTCTGCAGCTTGGCGAAAATGCCTGAGCACGCCTAGTGCAACGAATTGTTCAAGTTGTTCAAATCTCACTTTAAATAGTCCCTTGTTATAAGTAAGCCCTTACATCCAGGCAAAATAATTATACTTTACGATGGCATAGTAAATTATAGTACCTATTTTGGAAAGTGTTGTTTACCGAAAAGTTACACTAATCAGGGTATCGGTCTTTAATCTCTAGGAAAAGTGTTAAATTTTCAAGTAATATATCGACTAAAGTTGGATCAAAATGTTTCCCTCGTTGCTCTTTTATTAATGTTAATGCGTCTTCTAATGGCCATGCTTTTTTATAACAGCGGTCGCTACACAGTGCATCAAATACATCGGCAATAGCGGTAATACGGCCGACAATATGAATATTACTTCCTGATAAACCTTGAGGGTAACCTGTACCGTCCCACTTTTCATGATGTTGGTGAGAGATTGTTGCACCACAACTTAAAATCTCGTTACTTGAATTTTTTAGAATTTCATAGCCGATTTGAGCGTGGTTTTTCATTATTTTCCACTCGTGCTCATCTAATTTGCCTGGTTTATTTAAGATATTGTCAGGAATACTTATTTTTCCTATGTCGTGCAATGGGGAGGCAAGTTTAATAATTTCGCACTGGAATGGATCTAACTGGGAGAGTTTTGCTAGGAGTTCACTATAAAGTGCGACACGCTTTACGTGTGAGCCTGTTTCTTTTGAGCGTTTTTCAACAGCTTCCCCCAAAATATACGATAACTCTTTTTGTGAATCTTTAACCATCTCTCGTAGCTTTAGGTTGTCATAAGCCAGTGCTATATTGTTTGCATAAAACTCCAGTAGTTGATGATCTGTTGATTGAAGTTTTGTGCCTTTGTGCACGTATAACATGGTTTCAAGGCCAGCTTTAGTTGGAAAGTAACCTATATAGTCAGTACTTGTTTTTAGCGAAGACTTACGCTCATGAGCATCTATAAATAAGCTTTTTACTTCATTTGGAATAGTGCTTTGCTTTGGTGTTGGACCTACGCCAGATGCGGCGAGCAACTGAAAATCAGTGGCGGGGGATGATTGTAAGTTGACGGCGGCGGCGCAATATATTTGGGCATCATTTATACCCATCACGTTGGTGACATGGCTTAAAATTGTTGATGCAAACTCATGGACACTGTCGCATTTTAAAAAATTTGCCGATGCATTAATTATTTGCTCAAGACCGTGTTTATGACGGTCAATAATCTGAATATCACGATGCGCTCTCAGTGCAGAATAAAGCAGTGTTTTGATTTTAATTGCAGTGAGCTCTGTTTTATTTTTATAGTCGTTTATGTCGTAATCACGAATAATAGATTCTTCAGGTGCTTCACCTGGTTGCCCTGTTCTTAATATTAGGCGAATATCGTGATTATCGATGTCATCACGTATATATTGAATTAAATCAAGACCTGCGTGGTTGGTTTCCATAACAACATCAACCAAGGCCACTGAGAAGGGGATGTCCTTTTTTAAAAACTCTTTGGCTTCGGCTGCCGAATAGGCATCGTAAAAGCGCAATCCTTTTCCTTCAAAGGTGAAACCTGCAAGCACAAGCTTAGTAACCTGATGGATATCTTCTTCGTCGTCAACAACAAGAATGTGCCAATATTCAGGCTCTTCAGTTTGTATATCACTCTCTTCTAATCGTTCATCAGAAAACAAAAAGTCATCCACGCACGCACCACTTATTGTTATTTCTCGTAACAATAAGTATAGAGGCAGAAATTTACTCTGCCTTATCTGAAAGTGGTTTTTTTTCGATATTCTGAAGTTCGATTTCGATTGCATCGCACGAAATGTGGATTTCATACAACGAGGTTAATAAGGATAAAGCGAGGCTAGCAAGGCTTATCCCAAATAGCACAATGCCTGTGGTATTAAATTCAATAAATAAAGCAAACATAGAAAGAGTGCACATAAAAAATGAAGCGACACCATATACTTGCATCACTCTTATTAATTTAATTCGTTTTCTAAGGTTTTCGATTTGTGCAACAACTAAAGGACGAATGCAGTCACCTTCACGTGCGTTAAGCTCACGAATTAACTGAGCAAGTACTAAAAAGCGATTCGTATACGCTAGCAACAAAAGAGAAATTGCAGGGAAGAGTAGTCCTGGGGTTGTAAGTGTCATTAAGCCGCCTTTAAATATGGGTTGCACAAAGGTCAATAGCTAGAGTAGCTTAGGTTTAAAGTCGTGCAAAGTAAAAGAGAATCAATTTGCAAAAAAATAATTTAAATCAAGATAATACTGGTGATTCATTTACTTGGGTGGGGATTTTTAGGGCTGAGAATGCCTTGCAAGCTAACATAATTAAAGGGTTGTTAGAAAGCGCTGGAATTCAATGTGAGCTGCAAGGTGAAATGTTGCAAGGCGCTCTCGGCGAGATCCCATTTGAGCAAACGGGAGTCGAAGTACGAGTTTATGCGATAAAAGAGCGCCAGGCGCGCGAAATATTGATAAACTACCAGCAAGTGAAACAATCCGCTCCTGACTGGGTTTGCCCAACATGTAGCGAGCTTAATGGGTCAACGTTTGAAATATGTTGGTCTTGTGGACTGTAAAGAATGACGAAAGCGAATAATTTTCAACGTATTAGAGAATTAAACTATTTACAAAAAGCGGTTTTGGGTGGTGCATTGCTTGAGCGTATGTTGCCTAACTATGCCCTATTTAGCGAAGCCACAGGGTTTGGTGACGGATCCGTGTTTCGTAGTGCGTTAAGTGTGTGTTGGGAGAAAATTTTACTACCCAAAAGTAAAATTAGCCTTGAGAAGCAAATTGAAAAAATTGAGCCTAATGTACCTGAATTAAATGATTTTGATATGTTTGGTGTATACCCAGCGATTGATACAGCAACGGCATTGCTTGGCATGTTGCATGGTTTAATGGCAAAAGATGAACAAGAATTTCTAAACATCAGTAAAATTTCCCAGGCCTCAGTCGCACGTTATATTGAGTATCAACTGACTGTTGATGGTGAGTTGGCTGATAACAAGGCCGTACGTGAGCACCCTTTAATGCAATATGAAATTGATGTGCTTGCTGAACTTATTGATTTTGTAGAGCAAATGGGCCGAATTACTTCCCAGAACGTAAAAGAGCTTAAACAGCTTGCGGTATCTGACGGTCAAACCAACATTGGTATTGCAATTTAATGTTCAGTAATGCGTATTTTCGCTGTAAAATGCGCGTTTGTTTTTTATTGGCGGAGTAATTGATGCGAATTTTAGGTATTGAATCATCATGTGATGAAACAGGTATTGCCATTTATGATGATGAACAAGGCTTATTAGCACATCAACTATACAGCCAAGTTAAAGTACATGCAGACTACGGCGGTGTAGTGCCAGAACTTGCATCACGGGACCATGTACGCAAAACCTTACCGTTAATTGATGCGGCGTTTGCACAAGCGGGTTGTGGCCCTGAAGACTTAGATGGCATTGCTTATACGGCAGGCCCAGGCCTCGTGGGAGCTTTACTTGTGGGCACCTCGATTGGCCGTTCACTAGCCTATGGTTGGAACATCCCCGCTGTGGCTGTTCACCATATGGAGGGTCATTTACTTGCCCCTATGCTTGAAGAAGAACAGCCAGAATTTCCGTTTATTGCGCTGCTTGTCTCGGGCGGCCATACCATGATGGTTAAAGTGTCAGGTATTGGTGAGTACGAAGTCTTGGGTGAGTCGGTGGATGATGCGGCGGGTGAAGCGTTTGATAAAACTGCTAAATTACTAGGTCTTGATTACCCCGGTGGCCCTCGCCTAGCAAAACTTGCGGAGCAAGGCACGCCAGAGCGATTTGTATTCCCACGCCCGATGACAGATAAACCAGGTTTAGACTTTAGCTTTAGTGGTTTGAAAACCGCAGCATCAATTGCGATTCGTGATAACGATGATGACGAGCAAACTAAAGCAGACATCGCACATGCATTCCAAACAGCCGTTATTGATACGCTTATCATTAAATGTAAACGTGCATTAAAACAAACAGCCATTAAACGTTTAGTGATTGCAGGTGGTGTAAGTGCCAATGTTCAATTACGTTCGCAACTAGAACGTGTAATGCAAGGCATGAAAGGGCGCGTGTATTACCCGCGTACTGAGTTTTGTACAGATAATGGTGCAATGATCGCTTATGCCGGTATGCAGCGTTTAAAAGCAGGGCAATTTGCAAGTCTTGATATGAAAACTAAGCCGCGCTGGCCAATCGATTCTCTTGAGCCGTTATAAGCGCTATTCATTTTCTGGGGCTTTTTTCTTAGCCCCAACCTTTGGTTCATCGCCACACATCAAACGTGTCATATTCGCTCTATGGCGAAAAATAATTAATACCGTTAAAAATGTTACCGGCAAAGTATAAAGTGGCTTTATCCACCATGTGTAAAGCGGTGCAAGAGATACTGTCACTAATGCCGCGAGTGATGAATAACGTGTAATTGCAATAATTAGCAGCCAAGTTGTGATTAGCATCCCACCTAGAGATAAACCAATAGGTAGCAAGGTACCAAAAGCAGTGGCAACGGCTTTTCCGCCTTTAAAGCCAAAAAATAATGGGTACATATGGCCTAGACATGCTGCAACACCGATAAGACCGAGCATCAGAGGCTCTATGTTTAAAAAGTAAGCGCCCCAAACAGGGATCGTTCCTTTTAATATGTCAAACACAAGCACTAATACAGCGGGTAACTTTCCACCGAGGCGGTAAACGTTGGTGGCTCCAGGGTTATTCGATCCATGACTGCGTGGGTCTGGTAGTCTAAATAGCCGAGAAACAAGGATAGCGGACGAAACCGATCCTAGTAAATAGGCTAAAACTAACATTAAAACTGCTAACACGCGCTTCCTTATTTTTTAATCGGCACTTTTGGGCTATCATTGGCGGCAAAACCGTCTGCCGCTATTTTTTCGATTAGATTGTTACAAAAAAATACTAACAATCTATCCGTTATTGTAGGGGTAATTTTAATATATTAAAACATTATGACAGCTTATAAAGCGTATTATTAAGATCAATAAGCGCATAAGGTTGTTTTACCTTACATATTTATGTCATTTGGAGTCTTAATGGACAAGGTATATATATCACAACTGCACGTAGACACCATCATTGGTGTATATGATTTTGAAAAAGAAAGTAAACAAAGCTTATATTTTGATATTGAAATGCTTTGTGATATCTCAGCCGCTGCAGCAACCGATGATATAAACCTTGCACTTGATTATGCGAAAGTGAGTGAGCGTGTTATTGAACATACAACGGCGAAGCCTGTTGAGTTGCTTGAAACCTTAGTTGAGCAATTGGCTGCACTTATTCTTACTGAATTTGCTACCAACCAAGTAACTATTCGTGTCAGTAAACCAGCCGCTGTGCCACAAGCGCAAACGGTGGGCGTTGAGATAACCCGCCGTAAGGTAAGCTAATAATGGCGCAAATTTTTATTAGTCTAGGTTCTAATGTCAATAAAGAGCATTATCTTCACCAAGCGCTTATAGCCTTGAAATCTTACTTCCCCGATTTTGTACACTCATCAGTTTATGAGAGTGAAGCGGTTGGTTTTGCTGGAAATAATTTTTATAACTCAGTGGTTGCGGCCAAGACGGATATACCTCTTGAGAAGTTGTGCAAATTATTGAAACAAATTGAGCTTGATAATGGTCGTACTCGTGCAGATAAAAAGTTTAGCCCGCGTACACTCGATTTAGACTTACTTTTTTATGATGATGTTATATGTGATTATCCCGCACAATTACCGCGAGATGAAATTACAAAAAATGCTTTTGTGCTTCAGCCTTTAGCAGAAATAGCTCCCGATTTTTTTCACCCCGTAGCGAAGCTAACCCTTGCTCAGCTATGGGATAATTATGATAACCCGCAACAAAAACTATGGAAGGTGGAGTTTACTAACCCATGAGTATTATTGAGATAATTGTTTTAGCTTTAATTCAAGGACTGACTGAGTTTTTACCTATTTCTAGCTCAGCGCATTTAATTCTTCCGTCGCAGATTCTCGGGTGGCAAGACCAAGGTTTAGCATTTGATGTGGCTGTTCACGTTGGAACCTTAGGTGCAGTTGTTCTGTACTTTAGAAAAGAAGTGGTCGATATTCTTGGCGCTTGGTTTAAATCGTTTGGCTCACAAGGTGCAACCGATGATAGTAAGCTAGGTTGGTGGATCATAGTAGGCACGATACCTGCGGCTATTCTTGGGCTTATTTTTAAAGATTTAATAGAGCTTTACCTACGTAGTGCATGGGTGATCGCGGTAACGACTATTTTGTTTGGCTTATTACTTTGGTATGCCGATGCAAAAGGTAAGCAAACCAAAACGATTTACCAACTGAACTGGAAATCCGCACTTATGATTGGCATGGCACAGGCGATGGCTATGATCCCAGGCACATCACGGTCAGGTATTACTATGACCGCAGGTTTAATGCTGGGTATGAATAAGCAAAGTGCCGCACGCTTTTCATTTTTATTGGCTATTCCTGTTATTTTAATGATGGGACTATATTACACAATAGAGTTGGCTCTTGGCGATCATATCGTAGAGTGGAATACCTTGATGCTTGGCGCTGGCTTATCTTTTATATCTGCATATGCCTGTATTTTCTTTTTCTTAAAAGTGATTGAGCGTATGGGGATGATGCCATTTGTTATCTATCGCTTACTACTTGGTGTCGGTTTGTTTGCATTTTTAATGCTGTAAGTAGAGATTTAGCTTGATTAGAAAAGCACCTCAAATTGAGGTGTTTTTTTATGTTGGTTATTTGGCAAAAGTCTATTGCCGTGTAGTAATGGTAAGTAAAGCTTATATTTGGCATTATAACGGCTTATTTTATCTATCATTCATTTTGCTCAGGACAGTAGATGCATATTCATATTCTTGGAATTTGTGGCACCTTTATGGGTGGTATCGCCGCAATCGCTAAATCGTTAGGTCATACAGTGACAGGCTCTGATCAAAATGTGTACCCGCCGATGAGCACACAATTAGAAGAGCTGGGTATCACACTAACTCAAGGTTATGACGTTGCACAACTTGAGCCAGCCCCTGATATGGTGGTGATTGGTAATGCGATGAGTCGTGGCAATCCCTGTGTTGAATATGTGCTTGATAAGGGCCTACCTTATACCTCGGGCCCAGAATGGTTAAAACATAATTTACTACAAAACTCGTGGGTTTTAGCTGTTGCGGGTACGCATGGCAAAACAACCACAGCGAGTATGCTGGCATGGTTATTAGAGTATGCCGGTATGAAACCAGGGTTCTTAATTGGTGGCATTGTGCAAAATTTTGGTGTGTCTGCACGTGTTGGCGAAACCCCGTTTTTTGTAATTGAAGCCGACGAATACGATACCGCCTTTTTTGATAAACGCAGTAAGTTTGTACATTACTTACCACGCACTTTAATCCTAAATAATCTTGAATTTGATCATGCGGATATTTTTGAAGATTTAAACGCCATAAAGAAACAATTTCACCACCTGATGCGTACACTACCTGGTAGTGGCAAAGTCATTTGGCCAAGCCAAGATGAAGCACTACAAGATGTGATTGAACGAGGCCTTTGGAGCGAGAGCGAAACACTGTCGGGAGACTGGGATTACCGCTTGCTTAAAGCTGATGGCAGTGAATTTGAAGTATTATTAGCAGGGGAAGTGCAGGGCGTTGTATCGTGGCAAGCGATGGGCGAGCACAATGTCAAAAATGCCATTATGGCTATTGCAGCCGCTCGTCATGTCGGGATTGCTGTGTCAGTGAGCATTGCTGGTTTAGCAGAGTTTATTTCTCCTAAGCGCCGCATGGAGCTAAAAGCCGATGTGAATGGCATTAAAGTGTATGACGATTTTGCACATCACCCAACGGCAATTAAAACAACTCTTGCAGGTTTACGTGCAAAAGTGGGCGATGAGAAGATTATTGCCATTTTAGAGCCGCGCTCAAACACCATGAAAATGGGTGTGCATCAACAAACCTTGATTGATTCCCTAAAAGCTGCCGATGATGTGTATTTATTTGAACCTGAAAACTTAAGCTGGTCATTAAAAGAATACGCAGATAAAGCAGGTATGCATTGTATGCCAAGCACTGAGGAAATCATTGCAGCAGTTGCTGAAGGAAGTGCGCCGTCACAACATATTTTAATAATGAGTAATGGTGGCTTTGAAGGTATTCATCAGCGTTTAATCAGCACACTTGAACAAAACTAACCAGTATACGGAGCATAACTGTATGCAATTTAAAGATAAAATAACCTTAGCTTTTAGCGGTGCCTCAGGTGCCCCTTATGGCTTACGGTTACTAGAGGTATTACTTGAGCAGCAGTTTCAGGTGTATGTACTGATCTCAAGTGCGGCAAGAGTGGTGCTTGATACCGAATCGAATATAAAACTGTCGGGCAACGAAGATAAAGCAACTGAACAGCTCAGTACGCTCTTTAATGCCGCGCCAGAGCAACTAAAAGTATTTGGTAAAGATAACTGGTTTAGTCCTGTTGCATCTGGCTCAGCCGCGCCGAAGAAAATGGTGGTTTGCCCATGTAGTGCGGGCTCAGTGTCTGCCATTGCTGTTGGGGCATCAGATAACTTACTTGAGCGCGCTGCTGACGTGGTTATAAAAGAACGTGGGCAGCTGATTTTAGTCCCGCGTGAGACCCCTTTTAGCGAAATTCATCTTGAAAACATGCTGAAACTAGCAAAGCTTGGCGTAACCATTATGCCTGCGGCACCCGGGTTTTATCACCAGCCTGAGCAGATTTCAGATCTGGTTGATTTTATGGTGGCGCGAATTTTAGATCATTTAAACATTGAACATACTTTGACGAAACGTTGGGGTTATGGAGAGGGCAAACAGTGAGCGAAAAAACGATCGCATTAAATATTGAAGGCCTAAAAAAGGTTTATAAAAATGGTGTTGAAGCTGTAAAAGGCATTGATTTACAAGTTCAGCAAGGCGATTTCTTTGCTTTGCTTGGCCCAAATGGGGCTGGTAAATCAACCACCATTGGTGTTATCTCATCGTTAGTGAACAAAAGCGCTGGTCGCGTAGAGGTATTTGGTCACGACATTGATACTCACCTTGAAGCCGCTAAATCTGAACTCGGTTTAGTGCCGCAAGAATTTAATTTCAGTCAGTTTGAAACGCTTAACCAAATTTTGGTTAACCAAGCGGGTTATTATGGTGTACCAAGAAAGCTGGCGCATGAACGCGCAGAAAAGTATTTAAAGCAGCTCGGTTTATTTGAGAAAAAAGATAAGCAAGCGCGCACTCTTTCAGGTGGTATGAAACGCCGTTTAATGATTGCTCGTGCACTGATGCATGAACCTAAATTACTTATTTTAGATGAGCCAACTGCGGGTGTGGATATTGAGCTACGCCGCTCAATGTGGGACTTTCTTCGTGAGATAAATAAACAAGGTGTCACCATCATCTTGACTACTCACTACCTCGAAGAAGCTGAGCTGTTATGTAAAAACATCGCAATTATCGACAGCGGCGTGATTGTTGAAAACACCACTATTAAAGCGTTACTTGCCAAGCTTGATAAAGAAACCTTTGTACTTGATTTAAAGCAGCCTGTGCAGCCAATTAGCATTGAAGGCTACAACTACACACAGACTGATGATCATACTTTAGAAGTTGAAGTGGCAAAGTCTCAGGGCTTAAATCAGGTATTTAGTGCGCTAACCGAGCAAGGTAACACAGTGCTTAGTATGCGAAATAAAGCAAACCGTTTAGAAGAGCTGTTTGTTGGATTATTAGAACAGGGGCGAGGCGAATAATGTTTAAATATGGTGTAGCGCTAAAAAGTATTTGGATCAAAGAGTGTATTCGCTTTTTACGTATTTGGGTGCAAACATTAGTACCGCCAGCAATCACGATGAGCCTGTATTTTGTGATTTTTGGTAATCTGATCGGTTCTCGTATCGGTGATATGGGCGGCTTTACTTATATGGAGTTTATTGTACCGGGCCTGATTATGATGTCGGTGATCACCAACTCTTACTCGAATGTGGCCTCAAGCTTTTATTCGACTAAATTTCAAAAAAGTATTGAAGAGCTCTTAGTAGCGCCAGTGCCCAATTACATCATTGTACTTGGCTACATGGGCGGTGGTATGACGCGCGGTATGTTAGTTGGTTTGATTGTTACCTGTGTCTCTTTGTTGTTTGTAGATATTCAAATTCACAATATTTTTGTGATCATGGCAACGGTTATTTTAACGTCGGCAGTGTTTGCGTTAGGCGGACTTATCAACGCAATTTATGCTAATAGCTTTGATGATATTAGTATTATCCCGACCTTTATTTTAACACCGCTGACTTATCTTGGTGGGGTGTTTTACTCTATCACTTTATTGCCAGAATTTTGGCAAGGCGTATCGCAAGTAAACCCAATTATTTATATGGTAAATGCATTTAGATATGGGTTCTTAGGTGTGTCAGATGTCGACTTATCGGTGGCATTTGGTGTACTTGGTTTATTTATTGTGGGTTTATTTACGTTAGCATTAACCCTTATTAAACGTGGTGTGGGGCTTAGACACTAATGACGGATGCAAATTCGAGAAGTATTGTATCGAATCAACCTAGCTTACATGAAAAGCTAGATGAAATTGTTTTAAAACACCTAAGTGCTGAATTTAAAAAGCCGATTGCAGAGCATACGCAAGCGGCTTTTGATCAGGTAAATGAAAAGGTGCAGGCGTTTGCTGGGCCACTCATTCTTGATTCATGCTGTGGTGTGGGTGAAAGTACCGCTAACTTAGCAAAGCATCACCCAGATGCGTTAGTGATTGGCATTGATAAATCATCTCATCGTTTAGATAAGCATGATATAGAGTACAAGCAAACCGATGCAGGCCAGTACATTTTAGTGCAAGCTGATTTAAACGACTTTTGGCGTTTAGCGGTGGCTGCTAACTGGCAGCCCACGCACCATTACTTGCTGTATCCAAACCCTTGGCCAAAAGCCAAACACCTACAAAGGCGCTGGCACGGTGCTGCTATATTCCCATTTATTATTAAATTAGGTGGGCGTTTAGAGCTTAGAAGCAACTGGGATATTTACGTAAAGGAATTTGCTCGCTCGCTTGAGCTTGCAGGGCATAAGTGCGATGTTGAGTTGTATGAAAGCGATACCGCTATTACACCATTTGAGCGTAAATATTGGGCTAGTGGCCAACAGAGTCATCGCTTAGTTATAAACCTATAACACGCACTGTGGCCTTGGTATTATGACTGAGGCACATAAGGCGTGGGTGGCGCGAAGTGGTTTCCTTGCATTAGTGTAATACCTGCTTTAGAAAGTGCTTCAGCCACTTGCTCGCTCTCGACTTGTTCGGCAACGACATCAAGGTTAAGTTGTTTGGCGTACTTCACTAAATGTTCAATAAACATATAGCTGTCATCATTGGTGTGTGCTTGGCTAACTAAGCCACGGTCTAGCTTTAGGCCATCAACTTCAAGCTTTAAGATATTTGAGAGGTTTGAATATCCTGCACCAAATTCGTTAATCATAACCTGCGCACCTTTATTTTTAAGTAAGCTAATAAATGCCTTTACTTCACTAAAGTAGGCAATTGCTTCTGTTTCATGAAACTCAAAAATAATATTGTTGGGTTGTGGGTAGCGTCTTAACTGCTGTTCTAAAAACTCACTTAAGCTGGGATCCAGAATATCTTGCGCTGTAATATTAATGCTCCAGCTAATTGAAGTTTTTCGAAATTGCTCAATACAGCGAGTAAACATGGTACGTGTTAGTAATCCGTCCATTCGAGAGCGTTTCAAAACAGTTAGAAAGTAATCTGGTGTATAGATGCGCCCTTGTGCTGATGCCATTCTTGCTAAGCTTTCGTAATGAGTCACCTGTTGTGTTTGCGTATCATAAATGGGTTGGAAATAGGGGACGATACGATTGTTATCAAACGCTTCTTTTACTTTTTTAGCCAGCTTTACATTGTACCTAAACTGTTCTTCTACTTGTTTAAAGACATTCTCGTAACGAATAATACGTTGATTGTTTAATTTTGCTTGTTGAAGAGCAATATGTGCGTTTTCAATCAGCATTAGCTTATTACCTGAGGCAATGCCTGCATGCAAACTAACATAAATAAACGGCTCGTTAAGTACAGGGATTGATTGATTAAAGGCGTTAATAGTGTCATCAAAATCTTGCTCTGCACCGCGTGTATGTAACAGCGCTATTTTATTGGTAGCAAGACGAAATACCAGCGCTTCGTTGGGTAGGCGAGATTGAAAATAGCTCAATAAACTGGCCATTACCTTGTCGCTTACTTCTGTACCATAAAAGCTACTAATATCCTCGACTTCATTAATCGTAACAACTGCAAGCTCCATACGGTGTTTGGTGCTTTTTTTAATGTAATATTCCAGCGCTACGTGATTAGCAAAGCCTGTACGGGCATCCGTAGAAAGAGAACGCTTAAGTTGTAAAAAATAAAGCCCTGCAATTAAGGCTGCAATAAAAAAGAAGAAGCACCCAGTGATAGTCGCGCGTGTTACGCTTTGTTGTAACTGTTGGTTTAGATCAGTAATTGTAATGTCGGCGCCAGTAAGATAAGTATGGCCATTTTCATCGATGAAAGTAACAAAAATACTTTTAAAGTGCCCCCATTGATCTTTTGAAACTTCGAATACAGGCTCTGTAGAAAAAAAAGCGTCTTTATTTATCTTGGTTGCTTCGGTGTAGGGATCCATAAACTGCGTGATGCGGCCGCCGTTTTGATCTTTTTGGGTATAACTCGATGCGCTAAAAAAAACGGTATCGTCACGTAGTACCATAGAATAAACATACGCTAAGTCCATTTGCTTGGCGTATTCTGAGAGCGCTCTCATTTTTTGCTTATAAACAGCCGAAGAAATCGGTATGCCGGCGTTGACTTGATTGTGATAATCCTTGCCTAAAATATGGTTAACACTTACAGCCGCATTGAGGAGCTTTGAATCAATACCAGCCATTATTTCACTACGAGCGGTTTCATAGGTGTAGTAGATGTAACCAAATAAGCTGATAAAAAAAGTGGCAAATCCATAAAGCAGCCAACCGGTCTTTTGCATTCCTTTGGACATAATTATTCCTTTATCAGTGGTGTAATGATTATACTTAAAAAACAACTGGCTGATAGTAGAAAATTAGCGCAAATTTCATTGATACATCATTTTTTTGTCATCGAATCTGTGGCTTTTTAGCTTTAAACGAGACATTTTTGTGATATTCCAGTAAAGTTAGCCAATTTCGTAGCAACAGTGCCGCTAAAACTCAGACCTTAATGTTCCTGCATTGGGTTCATTTTAGCTGCTTATAATGGGTATTAAGATGGATCAAAAGCGTTGTGCCGTCGCCTCTAAAGAAAGTTTGATTCGTATTTTTACGGTGCCTGAAGCACCGGACTCAACGTTGAGTAGAATAGAATCAGAGATTTCAAGCAATCTTGCAGGATTCTTAAATGAGAATATTGCGGCAATTGAAAAGCCATTGCATGAGATAGAAAAAGATTTTCAGTCGGCAAATATCCCAGAAGAGCCCACTTTTGTCTCTGACTACGCGCAAGACATTATGGAGCAGTTAGTTGCACACTCAGTTCACACAGCTGCACCAAGCTTTATTGGTCACATGACATCCGCTTTGCCACATTTTGTGTTACCGCTATCAAAATTGATGGTGGGTCTAAACCAAAACCTAGTAAAGATAGAAACGTCAAAAGCATTTACGCCACTAGAACGACAAGTTTTAGGGATGATGCACCATTTAGCGTATGGTGAAGAGGATGCGTTTTATAATAAGTGGATGCATAGCGCAAAAACATCTCTAGGGGCGTTTTGTTCTGGGGGAACCGTTGCCAATATTACCGCCTTATGGATTGCCCGTAACCGTTTATTAAAAGCCGATGGCGACTATAAAGGCATTGCAGCACAAGGTTTAATTGCTGGCATGCTGCACTATGGCTATAAAGGGCTTGCTGTACTCGTTTCAGAGCGAGGCCACTATTCGCTTGGTAAAACGGTTGATTTACTTGGCATTGGGCGCGATAACATTGTTGCTATTAAAACAGGTGAAAACAACAAGGTTGATGTTCAAGCCATGCGTGAAAAAGCCCATGAACTTGAAGCATCTGGCATTAAAGTTATGGCGCTAGTTGGGGTTGCTGGAACGACTGAAACCGGCAGTATAGACCCACTTAACGAAATGGCCGATTTAAGCGAAGAGCTTGGCTGTCATTTTCACGTTGATGCGGCATGGGGCGGGGCAACTTTATTATCTAAAAATTACCGTCATTTATTAAGTGGCATCGAACGCGCTGATTCAATCACCATTGATGCCCATAAGCAAATGTATGTGCCAATGGGCGCAGGCCTTGTGTTATTTAAAGACCCTGCTGCCACAGATGCAATAGAGCACCATGCGGAATATATTCTTCGTAAAGGCTCTAAAGATTTAGGCAGTCATACTTTAGAGGGCAGTCGCCCAGGTATGGCAATGTTAGTGCATGCTTGCTTACGTGTTATTGGCCGTAAAGGCTACGAAATGTTGATTGACCGTAGTATTGTCAAAGCTCGTACTTTCGCCGACATGATTAAGCAGGATGAAGACTTTGAATTAATCTCAGAGCCTGAGCTTTGCCTATTAACCTATCGCTACGTACCAAAAGAAATCCAAGCTAAGCTTAAAGATGCTGACGAAGAAACTAAATTAGATATTTACGCTTCGTTGAATCGTTTTACCGCAAGTATGCAAAAACGTCAGCGTGAAGCAGGACGCTCTTTTGTATCGCGTACACGTTTAACACCTGCAAAATATGACCATCAACCAACGGTTGTGTTTAGGGTTGTATTAGCTAATCCATTAACCTCTAAAACAATTCTCAAAGATATTTTAGCGGAGCAAAAAGCCCTAGCGAAAACCGATCCTGTTTTTAAAAAGTACTTAAGTAAATATATGGATTAGTGAGTGAATTAGAAAAGGGAGCATCAAGCTCCCTTTTTACTCATTACGAAAGCAACTTGCTTTAATCATTTTGCTGATGATTTCTTGTGAAGGTTTGATTTTTTCCATCGCTAAAAACTCATCGGGCTGGTGGGCTTGATTTATTGAGCCTGGCCCCATGACAATTGTTTCACAGCCAAGCTGTTGAATAAACGGTGCTTCAGTGCAGTAATTTACTGCAACGGCAGGTTGACCTGATACTTGTTCGGCAAGTTTAACAAGCGCAGTATCTGTACTGCCACTAAATGCTGGAATAGGCTCGTGTAAGTCAATAACACTCACCGCATTAGGGTAGTGGGCATTAATTTCTTCAGCAGCAGTTAGCAAAATCGCTTGCAGTTCTTGCACACTTAAACCAGGTAAAGGTCGCATATCTATGTGCATTTCACAGCAGCCGCAAATACGGTTTGCATTATCGCCACCATGAATATGGCCAAGGTTTAAAGTCGGGTACGGGATTTGAAAATGTTCAATTGAATATTTATTCTTTAATTCTTCTTTAATGATTAACAATTTTGCAATCATTTTATGCATTACTTCAATGGCGTTTAAACCACGTTCTGGATCTGAGCTATGACCTGAGCGACCAATCACACGAATCGCAGTGCTCATGTGGCCTTTGTGAGTGAACACAGGGGTCATATCTGTTGGCTCACCTATAATACAGCGTGCCGGTTTTAAATTAGGATGGCGACAAATTTGTTGCGCACCTGCCATCGTGGTTTCTTCATCAGCAGTGGCTAGGATCAATAGTGGCTCTGTTTGCTTCGTTGCATCAAGCTCGCTAATTGCCTGCAATACAAAGGCAAAAAAGCCTTTCATATCAATACTGCCTAAGCCATAAAGTTTGTTGTCATGCTCACTGAGTTGAAAGGGGTTATAGTTCCAGCGGCTATCATCAAAAGGCACCGTGTCGGTATGACCCGCAAGCATTAAACCGCCATCTCCCTCACCACGCTTCGCTAATAAGTTATAGCGGCCTTTACCGTTTTCGAGCTCTGTTATTTCACATGTAAAACCAAGGCTTTCGCACCAAGTAGCGAGCAAGGTGATCACCTCTTTATTGCTCATGCACAGAGAGTCTTCAATCGAACTGATTGAGGGGGCAGCAATTAGCTGCTGATACATAGATAAAAAAGAGGGAAATGACATAAAAAAATCCAAAAATAATTATTCAATCTAATTGCATAACAATATAAAAGTATTTATGATGAATATCAATTCACTTTTTAAGCATAAATATATTTTAAAGCGGCACTATGAACACAAAACGACGATAACCTGATTTCATTACTTTAGACAGTGTTTTTATTCGCAATTAGGCGAGTAATTTTAGGCGTATCGATAAATAGATTTAATAGGTAAAAGTAAGCAATGAAAGTAGTGATTATTGGCGCAAGTGGTTATAGCGGCGCAGAGCTAGCAAGTTTAGTTGCAAAGCATCCAAAACTGACTCTACAAGCGTGTTATGTGTCTGAAGGAAGCTTAGATAAAAATAAATTATTAAGCGATTTATACCCCGAGCACTTAGGCTTGTTAGCGTACCCGCTGCAACCGCTAACAGCTGAGGCTTTTCAGGAAATAAATAACACTGCTGATTATGTGTGTCTATGTACTGATCACAAAGTGAGTGTTGATCTTGCGCCACAATTTTTAGCCATGGGCAAAAAAGTTTTCGATTTATCGGGCGGCTTCCGTTTAGCTGGGAATGAGGATTACCTAACTTATTATGGTTTCGCGCATGAACATCCTGAGCTTTTAGAGCAAGCGGCTTATGGTTTAGCTGAATGGAATAGCGATGCGATTAGTAAAGCAAACCTTGTTGCCGTAGCAGGTTGTTACCCAACAGCTGCACTTAATTCTTTAAAGCCACTTAAAGAAGCGGGTTTATTAGCTGAGCAAACCATCATTGTTAATGCTGTCTCTGGCGTAACCGGTGCGGGTAGAAAGGCCAGTGTGAATACGCATTTTTGTGAAGTGTCACTTGCCCCTTATGGCTTATTTAACCACAGACACACGCCTGAAATTGAGCAGCACCTTGGTCACCCTGTGTTATTTACCCCGCATTTAGGTAATTTCCCTCGCGGAATTTTAGAAACTATTTATGTGCAATTAAAGCCTGGTGTGACAGCAGAGCAAGTGAGTGCGGCATATCAAGTGCTAGCGAATGAGCCCTTAATTCGTTTACTCGGAAATAAAATTCCAAGCATCAAAGGCGTGGCTAAACAACCATTTGTTGATATTGCATGGCAACAAAAAGGTGAGCAACTGATTGTTATGTCGGCCATTGATAACTTATTAAAAGGGGCCGCAGGGCAAGCATTGCAATGTATTAATTTAGCGATGGGACTTCCTCATCATACCGGATTAGTAGGAGCGTTATGATGAAAACATGGGTAATTAAAATAGGCGGTGCAGTATTAAATACAGCCGATGCCGCAAAAGCTTTATTTGACGTTCTTGTATCACAGCAACAGGCCAACTTTGTGATTGTTCATGGTGGTGGTGCATTAGTTGATGCATGGCTTAAAGACGCTGGGTTTGCTAGTGCGAAGCACCAAGGTTTACGTATCAGTCCAAAAGAACAAATGCCTTATATTGTTGGGGCACTGGCAGGCTGTGCGAATAAACAGCTAATGAGCCAAGCAATTGTTTCAGGGCACAAGCCTGTGGGGATGAGTCTCTATGAAGCGGGCGTTGTGGTTAAGCAAAAATTAAAAGCACTTGGGCAAGTTGGACAATGCGCTGATAGCACCGACAGTATTTTACCAAGTTTAATTGCGCAAGGCCGCTTACCCTTAGTGAGCTCTATTGGCTTTGGTGAAGATGGACTTTGGTACAACGTTAATGCCGATGAAGCAGCAGCAGCGATTGCAAAAGAACTTGATGCTGAACTTATTTTTATGACTGATGTAGAAGCGGTGCTTGATGCAAACAAACAACCCCTACATCAACTTAATACGCAGCAAATAGATGCATTAATTCTTGAAGGAGTTATTCAGGGCGGGATGGAGGTCAAAGTTAAGACCAGCCTTCTTGCTGCCCAACATTTACGACGTGGTGTGTATATCTCAAGCTGGCTAAAACCAGAAAACTTAGTCGCTTTATTACAAGGCGAGCACGTAGGAACGAAAATTACACCATAGGTATTACATGTTAACTAACTTTTTATCTGGTCTTGAGTTAGACCAAAAAGGCGCGCTTAAATTACTCGATTTAGCGCAAAAAATTAAAGCAAACCCAGTCGATTTTAGCCAAGCTTTAGCGGGTAAATCAGTGGTTACCTTATTCGAAAAACCAAGCTTACGTACCCGTTTATCATTTGATATTGGTATTAATAAATTGGGTGGTCATGCTGTTTATTTAGATTCACAAAATGGCGCAATGGGTGCGCGTGAGTCAGTAAAAGATTTTGCTTTAAATATTTCAACTTGGGCTGATGGCATTGTTGCTCGCGTATTTGCACATAAAACATTAACCACCCTTGCTGAGTTTTCGTCAGTCCCTGTGGTGAATAGTCTGTGCGATTTATACCACCCATGCCAAGCACTCGCTGACTTTTTAACGCTGCAAGAAGTGCATGGTGATGTCAGCAAACTAAAGCTTGCATACTTAGGTGAAGGTAACAATGTCACACACTCTCTAATGTTATTAGCTGCTACTTTAGGGACTGATTTTGTCGCTGTGTGCCCGAAAGGCAGTTCGCCAGATTCGCAAATTCTTAAGCAAGCAGAGCAAATTGCAGCGATGAATGGAGCGTCTGTCATGGTTAGCGACAGAATTGAAGCGGCAGTGGGTGCAAATGCAGTCTATGCTGATACGTGGGTATCGATGGGCGATAAAACACCGCTTGAGCAGGTGAAAGCTAAATATATGCCGTATCAGTTAAATCAAGCACTACTTGAGCAAACTGGTGCACAAACTGTGTTGCATTGCCAGCCGGCTCATCGTGAGTTTGAAATTACCTCTGAGGTAATGGATGGCCCAGCATCAAAAATTATTCAACAAGCAGAGAACCGTATGCACGCGCAAAACGCACTGCTTGTCACATTATTAAATCCAAATTTTGTTTAAGGAACACCAATGAGTTCAATCAAAAAAGTCGTATTAGCCTATTCTGGTGGTCTAGATACATCGGCAATCGTGCCATGGTTAAAAGAAAACTACGGCTGTGAAGTTATCGCATTCGTTGCTGATGTAGGTCAAGGCGCTGAAGAGCTTGAAGGCGTAGAAGAAAAAGCAATCGCTTCAGGCGCATCTGAATGTTATGTGGTTGACTTAAAAGACGAAATGGTCAGTGACTATATTTATCCAACCTTAAAAACGGGTTCTATTTACGAAGGCACTTATTTACTCGGTACGTCTATGGCGCGCCCAATCATTGCAAAAGCCCAAGTAGAGATTGCCCGTAAAGTAGGTGCTGATGCACTTTCGCATGGTTGTACTGGTAAAGGTAACGATCAGGTGCGTTTTGAGTCATGTTTCGCAGCCCTTGCACCAGATCTAAAAGTAATCGCACCGTGGCGTGAGTGGGATTTATCAAGCCGTGAATCACTACTTGATTACTTGGCTGAGCGTAATATTCCGTGTTCAGCGTCTGCTACAAAAATTTATAGCCGTGATGCTAATGCGTGGCACATTTCACACGAAGGTGGTGAGCTTGAAGATCCATGGTGCCAACCAAGTGAGCAAGTGTGGACCTGGACTAACTCGCCAGAGCAAGCACCAAACGAACCTGAATACGTGACATTAAATGTTGTTGAAGGTGAAGTGGTTGCGGTAAATGGTGAGACGCTTAAACCTTATGACTGTTTAGTTAAATTAAATGACATTGCTGCGCCACACGGTGTGGGTCGTGTTGATATCGTCGAAAATCGTTTAGTTGGCATGAAATCGCGTGGTTGTTACGAAACACCAGGGGGCACAGTGATCATGGCCGCATTACAAGCGGTTGATGAACTCGTGCTCGATAAATCAAGCCGTAAATGGAAAGAAGTACTGGGTGGTGAGTTTTCACACCTTGTCTATGACGGCCGTTGGTTTACACCATTGAAAGATTCGATTCTAGCAGGGGCTGAATCTCTGTCTAAACTCGCAACTGGTGAAGTGGTGCTTAAGCTTTATAAAGGTCAAGTCACTGCGGTACAGAAAAAATCACCGAATAGCTTATACAGTGAAGATTTCGCAACCTTCGGCGAAGATGATGTATATGACCAATCACATGCAGAAGGCTTCATTCGTTTATTCTCGCTATCTAGCAGAATCTCAGCACTAACGAAAAAGTAATTTAATTATTGCCCTGCAAAGCGGGGCAATCGCCGAGTTTGGAGGCAGTTCAATGGCATTATGGGGCGGACGTTTTTCTACGGGGCCAGATGAAGCGTTTAAGCAATTTAACGATTCTCTTCCTTTTGATTATCAACTTGCAGAGCAAGACATTATTGGTTCGGTTGCTTGGGCGGGAGCGCTTAAGCAGGTTAATGTGTTAAATCAGCAAGAGTATGATGACCTCGTTGCAGCACTGAATAAGCTGTTAGATGAAGTAAAAGCAAATCCACAAGCAGTGGCTGGAGCAGGGCATGAAGACATTCATTCTTATGTTGAGTCAGCACTGATTGATAAAGTGGGCGACCTTGCTAAAAAGCTTCATACGGGTCGTAGTCGTAATGACCAAGTAGCGACAGATTTCCGTTTATGGTGTCGTGATACTGCCGAGCATATTCTTGAAGCAATTGCAGAGCTCAAAGGTGAGTTTATTGCCCTAGCTGAGCGTGAACTTGGTACTATTTTACCGGGTTACACACACTTACAGCGTGCACAACCCGTGTTATTTAGTCATTGGTGTATGGCCTATGTTGAAATGCTTGAGCGTGATGAAAGCCGTTTAACCGATGCCAAAAATCGTATGAATTATTGCCCACTCGGTAGCGGTGCTTTAGCTGGAACGGCGTACCCAATAGATAGGCAAACTCTTGCCGAAGGGTTAGGTTTTACCGCAGCAACACGTAACAGTTTAGATGCTGTATCTGACCGTGACTTTGTGGTTGAGCTATTAAGCTGCGCGTCAATTTCAATGATTCATTTGTCGCGTATGGCCGAAGATCTGATTTTTTATAACTCAGGCGAAGCAGGCTTTATAGAGCTGTCTGATGGGGTAACATCAGGCTCATCATTAATGCCGCAAAAGAAAAATCCAGATGCACTTGAGTTAATCCGTGGTAAAACGGGGCGTGTATTTGGTGCATTTAGCGCCATGATGATGACACTTAAAGCACTGCCGCTTGCTTACAATAAAGATATGCAAGAGGACAAAGAAGGCTTATTTGATGCGATGCCAACGTGGCTTGCGTGTATTCATATGGCGCAAGCGTGCATCAAAGGTATTAAAGTTAATGCAGATAAAACCCTTGCTGCTGCAAAAGGCGGTCACTCAAATGCGACTGAGCTTGCTGACTATTTAGTGGCTAAAGGTATCCCCTTTAGAGAAGGGCACCATATTGTTGGTACCTTAGTGCAAATGGCTATTTCTAAAGGGAATAACTTAGAAGATTTAAGTTTAGAACAATTTAAATCTGTGCATAGCATTTTCGAGTCAGATGTCTATCCTGTATTAGAAATAGACGCATGTATAAAAGCACGTCAGGCATTAGGTGGCACCTCTGTTGAGCAAGTCTCTAGTGCAATTAAATATGCAAAAAAAAACGGCAAATAAAAGTACGTGATGCAAATTTAAATGACGTTGAGAGCATTGCTCAGCTAATTCAATACTGGGCAATGAATGGTGAGAACTTACCTCGCGCTAAAAGTGACATGATTCATTCAATCAATGAATTTGCAGTCACGGAGGTTGCAGACAAGGTTGCAGGCTGCGCCTCATTGTATATTTACGATACAGGACTTGCAGAGATCCGATCTTTAGGGATTGATCCAAAGATGAGTATCAAAGGCCAAGGCAGGCAATTAGTTGAGCACTTATTAGTTAAAGCCAAAAAGTTGGCGCTTAGCCGTGTCATTGTATTAACGCGCGTGCCAGATTTTTTTAAAAAACAAGGCTTCAGCTGTTGCAGTAAAGATAGCTTACCGGAAAAAGTCATGAAAGATTGTGAGCTTTGCCTTCGCAAAGACAATTGCGATGAAGTCGCAATGGAATTTATTTTAAGGCCTCGTGAGAATGCGGTGATCCCGTGTAAAAACGTAGCTTAATTTCCCTGGATAGTAAAAACGTACGGTTACCCCTGTGCGTTTTTTTATGCCTGAAATTTGCTGAGTTGATCAAAAAGATCTGTTTAAGCGAAAAGTTGGATCGTTAGTTGCTTAGTTTGATATGTAGCAAAAATGCTGCAAAAATGTACAGAAAGCGTCAATAAAACGAGAGCGCTGAGTACGTTTGTGATTCGTCACACGTTAACTACAATTTAAACTTAAAGGATTTAAATCATGCAAATTTCAAATAATAGCCAATTACAGATGCAAGCTTACAGCCAAATGCAACAAACAAAGCCTGCACTAGAACAAACTACTAGTAATAAAACCTTACAATCTGATACAGTAACTTTATCTAGTCAAGCACTGTCACTATCGGGTGATGCAGAGCTTCAGCGCGGTGGTGGTGCTATGTTCCCACCAAGTAAGAAAGAGCAATAGGTACTGAATGTTTTTTACTGAGCAACTTGGTTTTTTCTCCCTTTCAGCTATGAGTGCTTGGGGATTTTTAATGGCATTTTTTTTTAATATTTTTGTCTACGCAGTAAATGAAAATAAACGAAAAACCACTTTGCTCTTAAGTTCATTTATAATGATGGTCTCCTATATCGCTGGAGATTATTTTTTTAGCTGGCTCTCCTATACTGCAGTAACCTTTCTTGAGTGGGCATTGTACGATATAGCCACTTTAGTCTTCTTAATTCTTGCATTCCTTGTAGTAAAACGTACAACTCCTTCCTTTAGCTATTTAGTTTTTGGTTTAATCATTAATACTATTCTGTTTTTGTCTGTTTATTTAGATGTTCAAGTGTATAAAAATACAACACACTGGATCTTGTGGGATATCTATTCGCTAGGTGTTAATGTCGTAGACTTCACCATGATAGTGGCATTAATTGTCGACCGAGACATCCTTGGACTGAATAAGTTGAAAAAGTTAATTCGCCATTCTTTTAAAAATAAAAAATTAGCTTGAAAATAGCAGATGTATATAAATGCCTACCTAGGTGGTTTAATTGGTACGTTTATAGAGTGGGGCTTTTTAATGGCTTTTCTCTTCAACCTTGCTATGAGTATCAATAAGAATGATCGTCGTCCTTTAATTTTAGCTTTTATTATGATGCTCTCATACTTTTTGAGTGGTGTTTTAGAGTTATCTTCTTTTCATTATTTGAACTGGTTATACTATGATTTGGTAACGATTATTATTATTGTTGCCTGGTTGAAGCTGAAACAGCATCCTATTTTTTATGCGGCAATTTATATTTTAATAGGTTTACTTCTGAACTCATTTCTCATGCTCTCAATCTACATTGATATTTTTGTATACGATAATACAACCCCATGGCTATTGTGGACAATATACTCTCTTGGCGTAAATAGTATCGATATAATGATGATCTTAGCTTTATTATTGAACAAAGATTTCTTAAAGCTTGGAGCACTTGTTAGTCATATTAAAGCCAAAGCCTGCTAGAGGTTTATTGTATGCTTGAATATCTCCAAGAATACTTAGGTGTGTATCTCGCCACTTTTATCATGTGGGGCTTTTTGATGGCCTTTTTGTACAACATGGTAAAAAAGTCTTCATCGGTAGGGGGTGGAGATAAAACGGTGATGTGGATAGCATTGGCAATGTTTTTATCTTATATGGTTAGTGATCCACTCCTTAACGCTACTTTAGGCTACAACATCCTCAATACGACACTTGCATATTTAATTTGGGCTGCGTCAGACTTAATTATGTTGTCTTTCATTTGGTTTGTTACCTGTAAAAAAAGCTTAAATGAGGTTCCTGCAAAATTATATATTTTTATAGGACTCTCGGTGAATATTTTATTGTTTCTGGCAATGTACTACGACACCAACTACGCCCACTTTACTGGTCATTGGTGGTTTTGGGATGTGTACACCGTGACAGTTAATACGATGGATATAATGATGATAATTGCGCTTTTATGTAACAAAGACTTTCTGGGGTTTGTTAAGTTGTATAGATGGGGTCGGGGTCAAGCAAAGCTAACTTGACCCGTGATAGTGATTTAAAAACGAAATTCCCAGCTTGTTCTTAAGCCAGTATTTGTGTCAGAGTCATTGCCTATTTCATCCCTTGATACAAGTCCGGTTACTTTCCAAAGACCACTAAATAAAGATTGTTGATAACCAAGTTCTAATTGTAACTGCGTCATATCTGCACGTGTTTCTTCAACTTCCGCTTCACTGTCAATCCAACGTAGCTTTGCATGACCTCCATAACCATCTAGAGTATGGTAATAAGCACCTAACACAGCCGATTTACTTTGCTTAGGCACAGAGCTGCCAATAAGTCTTTGTTTTTGTGTGTAGCTACCCGAGCCGTATACACAATCAGCTGTAAGGCTACATTGTTGCTCTGTATTTGAGTATTCAAAATAGGTTTTCAGTAAACTGTCATTTGAACCAAAGTAGCTTTCAATACCCACAGTATAAAAAGGATCACTTGGTGCAAGGCCACTTTCATTACGCCCCATTACATCAGCATAAAATGCAACAGGTTGCTGTGCTATGGATGTTGAGTATTTAACATCAATACTTGTTAGGCGATGGGTTGATGTTTGGCTTTCGAGTGTAACTGAATCGATATATTCATCGGTAAGATAATCAGAACTTGCCGTATTTACTGCAATTTCAAGCCCTTTTAATGGTGTACTTGCAAACCTTAAAGCCCAATAATCGCCTTCTTCACTGCTATTTAAAAATGGTTTTTGTTTAGCGTAAATACCTGTTAATTGCCAATTACCAATAAATGATAACCAACTAGGGCCAATATATTGACTGTTTGCACGTGAAAAGCGCAGGCCTTTCATCGGAGCAGCGTTATTCGATAGTAACAAGGCGTTGTCGTTACTCGGGCCCCACCAATGACTTACTTGCTCTGCACTGATTGACCAGTTACCCATTAACACGGCTAGATAACTGCCATGATAATTTGTGTATTTTCCATCGAGTGACTCGTCAGCATAGTTCACGCTTACTTTGGCACTTACTCGCTTACCGGTTATTGAACCATAGCTGTTAATACCACTTTTTTGCTGATCGCGTGTCGTAAAGCCTTGTTGTGTCTCGGGTTCACTATTGTAATTAAAGCGCACCCCAGAACTGTTTTTTCGTTTGGCATTATTAAGAGCGTGTTTAACGTGCTGATACGCGAAAAAACTACGTTCCTGTAAATTGTTAGGGTCGATAGCTGCTAAATCACCTGCAATACCTTGCCACATAAGCGGGTAACTATTGATAGGTTGTTTTATAATTCCTTGGTTAAATAGCATCTCTATAGAAGCCCTTAACAAAGGGTCATCACTTTCTATCCATGGCTCAGCAAAGCTTGGTGCAGAGATCATTAGTAAAGCACTTAAGCTAATGAACTTTTTTAGTTTCATCCGTGTATTTTTTCCTGTAATGCGGTGGCGACAATAGGGTTAACAAATTCGCTCACATCACCATGATGACGGGCAACTTCTTTAACGAGCGTCGAGGAGATAAACGAGTTTTTTTCAGCGGGTGTTAAAAACACACTTTCTAAATCAGGGTTTAGGCGTCGGTTCATATTTGCTAGCTGAAACTCATAGTCGAAGTCAGATACAGCACGAATACCACGAATGAGTACTTCAGCCTTATGCTCACGGGCAAGGTCAGCTAATAAACCAGAAAAGCCGATCACGCTTACATTTTTAAGGTGGGCTAAAATTGTATTTGCTAACTCTACGCGTTCTTCTAGTGTAAAACAGGGTTGTTTACTTGGGTTATGAGCAATAGCCACAATGACTTTGTCGAACATTTTAGCTGCTCGATGGATGAGGTCTGTGTGCCCATTCGTTAGCGGGTCAAAGGTACCTGGGTAGATTGCAGTAACGTTCATATCTATCAGCTAGTTAAAAATTTGCTTGCTATAGTAACAGTGTTTTCACTCGTATGCAGCTTTGAAGTAAGAGCATCCTATTAGATTTTTTGGTTTTATATAAGGTACTAAGCCGATTGAAGTTAGAATTTTTCAAGGTAGTATTTTATTGCCACGCATTTGTTTATACTGCTTGGCTGAAAATGAACTTCAGATCGTAATAAATATAAAAATAGAGTAAGCAGCATATGAGCACAAAGGATAAAATCATACATACCAGCATTGAGCTATTTAATCTCCATGGAGAGCGTGCTATTACGACCAATCACATTGCTGCGCACATGGGTATTAGCCCTGGCAATCTGTATTATCACTTTAAAAATAAAGAAGACATCATTCGTCACATTTTTGCTTTATACAGTGAACACCTCCATACGCACTTTAAACCACTAAAACCTGAAGACAATGCGCTTGAAAACTTAGCAGGGTACTTAGACTCTTTGTTTGAACTGATGTGGCGATTTCAATTTTTTTACGATAATTTGGGTGATATTTTATCCCGTGATGAAGTATTGAAAAAAGACTATATTGAGTTTCAAGCTGCGCTGTTAGAGCAGGTAAAAGAGGTGTTATTTGCATTACGTTCAGGTGGCATTATTACTATTGATGACGCCGATGTAACAGAACTTGCCCATATGCTTAAAATGACAGTGAGCTTTTGGACACCTTACATTAAAGCCCGCCGCTTGAGTGGTGAGCTTGCCAGAGAAGATATTTATAACGGTATTTTAAAAGTACTATTGCTATTAAAAGCTCATTGTACAGAGCAACATTTGGCACAAGTAAACAAATTAAGAGCAAAGTACTTAGCACTTGCTGACACTGAGCAAAGCGAACAATAATCCTACAAAGCAGTTTATTTCCTAGACGCTATAATTTTTGTTATAATCGCGCGCCCTTGAGGTTGGTATGCCTCGGGCCGTGTGAATCCCACTGTCTAAGAGTGAACTATGCTTAAATTTATCGTCAAATTACATCCTGAAATCGCTATTAAGAGTAAGTCTGTTCGTAAGCGTTTCACCAAGTTATTAGAAAATAACATTAAGATCGTTTTACGTCGCGTTGACGAAAAAGTGCAGGTTAGAAATAACTGGGACAATATCTCAGTAGTAAGCCTCCTAGACTCTGAGCAAGTTCGCTTAGATATTATTGATGGCTTAAAACGCATTCCTGGTATCGTACAGTTTATTGAAGTAACAGAAACAGAATTCGACTCAATCGACGATATCTACCAAAAAGCACTTGAACTAATTGGCCACACTATAGCAGGCAAAACATTCTGCGTGCGTTGTAAGCGTTCAGGTAAGCATGACTTCACATCGAGCGATGTAGAGCGCTACGTAGGTGGTGGTTTAAACCAGCATGTTGAAGGGGCGCGCGTTAAATTATCTCACCCTGAAGTTACAGTACGTTTAGAAGTGCGTGACGATAAAGCCTATATCGTTACCCAAACTCACTTAGGTATAGCGGGCTTCCCGCTACCAACACAAGAAGATGTACTGTCGCTTATGTCAGGTGGTTTTGACTCTGGTGTTGCCAGTTATCAAATGATTCGTAAGGGTGCGCGTACTCACTTCTTGTTCTTTAACTTAGGCGGTGCTGCACACGAAATCGGTGTTAAGCAAGCAAGCTATTATATCTGGAAACAGTTCAGCTCTACTCATAAAGTTAAGTTTGTGACTGTTGATTTTGAACCTGTTGTTGCTGAAATCCTTGAAAACGTAGAAAACAGCCAAATGGGTGTGGTTCTTAAACGTATGATGATGCGTGCCGGTAGCCAAGTTGCAGAAAAACTAGGTGTACAAGCCCTTGTAACGGGTGAAAGTATTGGTCAAGTTTCAAGTCAAACACTTGCGAATTTGAGTGTGATTGACCGTGTGACTGAAACTTTAATCATTCGTCCGTTAATCCAACACGACAAGCAAGATATTATTAATATTGCGCGTCAAATTGGTACGGCTGAAATGGCAGAAAGCATGCCTGAATACTGTGGTGTGATCTCTAAAAAGCCAACAGTTAAAGCTAAAATCAAAACGATTCTTGCCGAAGAAGCTAAGTTTGATTTCGACGTGCTAAATACGGTCGTTGAAAATGCGCGTGTGATGGATATCCGTGATATCGACACCGAAGCAAAAGAAGAAGTGAAAGAGGCCGAATCTGTATCTGACTTACCAGAGGGGGCGGTTGTTGTAGATATTCGTTCACCTGAGGAAGAAGATGCCAATCCACTGGAGCTGGAAGGTATTGACGTTGTGCATTTACCTTTCTTCCGTTTAGCCACTAAATTTGGCGACTTACCAAAAGATAAAGAATATTACCTATATTGTGCGAAAGGGGTAATGAGCCAGCTGCAAGCGCTGATCCTGCACGAAGAAGGCTACAGTAATGTAAAAGTGTATCGCCCATAAAGGATACTGATAAAAGCGCGACACGTTCGCGCTTTTTTAATGGCTGGTGGAATTACTTATTTGGCGCTCATGCCTACGCGCCGTTTACTTTTTCCCTTGAAGCGTGCTTACTTTTTATGAAAACTCAGCTGATTTGGTTTTTATCAAACTGAGCATTGCTTGATTATGAGGGGTTTTTACACCCAGCTTTGCACCTTGCTCACATACATAACCACAAATAGCATCAATTTCAGACTCTCTATTATGGCTGATGTCTTGCTGCATAGATGAAAAGTTTTCAGCGGTTGCAGTCATCACACAATAGGCCTGATCCAGTGCCTCGTTGAGCTTTACTTTGATACCTTGTTTATTAGCCACAAGGCAAGCTTCGCTGAGCAAATTAATGATACGGGTATTAAATTGCGGTGCACGTAACTGACCATTTTTAACGTTATGAATGGCTGTTAATGGATTAATAGCAATATTCACTAACAGTTTTTGCCAGCGCAATGCGTGAATATCATCGCTTACAGAAAAGTGCGGTAGGCTGCTAAATAGGTGTTTAAGTTCATTGAGCTTTTCACTTGCAGCTATATTACATGCACCCAGCACGCTTTCACCATTTCCAGTATGGTTTACACTATAAGGTGTTACTTTAAACCCAGCTAAACGTGTTGTTAAAAACGCTAACCCCTGAGTAGCTAACAGCTGGGCATTGAGTTCATCGACATTACCCATACCATTATGAGAGATAACGATCTGGCACTCTTTACTGAGGTAAGGTGTTATTTGCTTAAAAGCCGCTTGCACCTGAAATGCTTTAACAGTGATCACCACCAAGTCAAAGGGGGCAGACCCTGCAAGCTCTTGATGATTAATAAGACGAGCTTTAATAGGGTGTGATTTACCATTACTCGTTTGGTAGAAGCGGGTGGTCAGGGTTGGTTTTCGGGTAAGTAATGTGATGTCATGCTGCGTGGATAAAAAATAGCAAAATAATAAGCCAATTGCGCCATCACCAACAATGAGAGTCTTAGCCATTGCGTTGCTTATTACCTAAGTGAAAACCAAGCTTTATAACAAAGTAGCTTACAGCACCAATAAAGTCAGCAACAAAATCACCAACAGAAGCTTGTCGGTAAGGTAGCATATCTTGCATAAATTCAATAGCAGCACCATAGCCTGCAAGTAGCAGAATTTGAACTACAAGAGGGAGTTTAAATGCTTTATCCATTACCATAGCGAGCACGAAGAAAATGCCAAAATGTGCGACTTTATCTATATGTGGAAAAAGGCTACCGACGCCTTTAATTTCTTTGGCGAATAAGAAAGTGAAGCCGATAATACTTATTAAAAAAAGAACTTGGTAAACGCGCCTTGTCACGAAAAAATCCTAAAAGTCGTTTAAAAATGAACCCGCAGTATATCAAACATAATTATTATCGCACCTGAACGGCGTGCAGAAATATGTAAAGATTTATAAAATTGACGTTATAATCCTTGCCATATTAATTTTGAAAATTTGTTAGGAGAACCTCATGCCTTCATTTGATATTGTTTCTGAAGTAGAAATGAACGAAGCGCAAAATGCAGTAGACAACGCCAAGCGTGAGCTTGAGACGCGTTTTGATTTTCGTGGTGTTGATGCATCAATCGAATTAAGTGATAAAGTAATCAAGCTAAAAGCTGAAGCACCACAACAAGTTATGCAGCTTTTTGATATTCTCGCTGCGAAAATTTCAAAGCGTGGTTTAGATGTATCTAGCCTTGAGCTTAAAGATGAGTCGCGCAGTGGTAAGTACGTTATGCGTGATGTTGCACTTAAGCAAGGTATTGAAAAAGACGTAGCGAAGAAAATCGTTAAGTTAATCAAAGATTCAAAGATCAAAGTGCAAGCAGCAATTCAAGGTGAAGAATTACGTGTTACGGGTAAAAAGCGTGATGATTTACAAGAAGCGATGCAAGTTGTGCGTACTGCTGATTTAGGTCAGCCATTTCAATTTAAGAACTTCCGCGATTAATTCGCTGTTTGCACTATATACGTAATCTAGTGCATGAAAAATGAATTAAATTTCACTAAAGAGCCAAGCGGTCTATTCGTTTGGCTTTTTTGTTGATAAAAAAGCCTTTAGCGGTATAGCCGTCCATTGACTTTTATCCCTAAAATCATCACAATAGCGGCCTATTTTCAAGGTGCTTGCTGTACCTTCTAAGGTACCTATACTTCAAAGGTTGAAGTAGCAGCAAGATAATCGGGAAGCTGGTGCGTTTTCATGGAGAAAACAATGCCAACACTGCCCCCGCAACGGTAATGTGTGTGCCCTGCATACGCAAAGTCCGGAGACCGGCCTTGGAGTAACTTACTATTTGCGTGTGCGGTGGGCACAGGCTAGGGGATATCATGCTAAATAAATCTACCTTAGGCGTAGCGGTTGCTGCTGCGTTGTCTTTTTCTGTGTCTGCGGATGAGCAGTCAATCGAACATATTACAGTCACGGCGAATAAATTCGAACAATCAATTAATGATGTATTGGCCAGCGTAACTGTCATTAACCGCACAGATATTGAAGCTAGCTATGCGCGAGACCTACCAAGTTTACTTGCTACCCGTGCAGGCTTTCAAATCAATGCCAATGGTGGCTTTGGTCAAAACGCAGGTGTTTCGCTGCGAGGTTCAGGCACACGTCATACACTTATCTTAATTGATGGTGTGCGCACAGGGTCTGCAACGCTTGGCTATAAAGGCATTAGCAATATTCCTTTAAACAGTATTGAACGTGTTGAGGTTATTAAAGGTTCTCGCGCTGCTGTGTATGGCTCTGATGCATTAGCGGGTGTGATTAATATTATTACTCGCAAAGCACAAAACACGACCTTAGATGTTACATTTGGTTCTGATTCTTACCAAGAGTACCAAGTGGCTACTGGTGGTCAGTTTGCTGGTGTTGATATTGCTGTTAATGCTGGTTATGAAAAAACAGATGGCTTTGATGTATTGCAAGGCGTAGCACCCGATGAAGATGGCTATGAAAATAAAAACCTTGGCTTTAACCTAGGCTATCAAAATGAGCAACTAGGGGAACTTTTATTACAAGGTCAGTACTCAGAAGGTGAAGCGCAGTACGATAGTTCTTTTAGTCCTGCGGATAGCACGGTAGAAAAAGGCGAATTCGAAAACTACCAGGCTTCATTAGGTTGGAAAAAGGCCTTTGAAAAACACAGCCATGCGATTGATATTGCAATCTCAAGCGACAGCTCAGACGATTCACGTATCGACTATACAGGTGCTGCTGTGGTTGATAAGTTTGAAACTGAACGTAAGCAAATCGATTACAACGGTCAATACTTTTTCAATCAAGCGCTGACACTAAGCGGCGGTTTAAATTGGTATAAAGATGAAGTTAATACTAACTCTGGTACTTACTTAAAAGATAGCCGCGAAGTGTTTGCAGCATTTATTGGTGCTTATTATGATGATGAACAAGTACTTGCTAATTTAACGCTACGCCAAGATGATGACCAACAGTTCGGCGACGAAACAACTTATACTGCTGCTGTGGGTTATCACTTAAACGACATCGCAACATTCCGTGTAAGCCAAAGCACTGGCTTTAAATCGCCCACATTTAATGATTTATATTTCCCTGAACCAAGCCCTGGCAACCCCAATTTATTGCCTGAAACATCTGATAACCAAGAGTTAGGCTTATCATTAAATGTAAATGACATTAGCCTGGATATTGCGATTTTCCGTAATGAAATAGATAACAAAATTGCGTGGGCACCAAATGCATCAGGTAATTGGCAGCCAACAAATATCAATGAAGCTCGCCACGAAGGGATAGAGTTTAGTTTCGAAAACCAAGTATTTGGTTTTGATCATAGCGTTAACTTTACTTACCTATCAGCAGAAGATACTGAAACAGGTGAAGCGCTGACTTATGTATCAAAACAAAGCGTGAACTGGTCACTACATAAAGCATGGGGTGACTTTGATGCGGGTATTGATATGCAGTACCGAGGAGACCGCGATGGTAAACTCACGCACTTGCCTTCATATACTCTGTGGAATTTTGTAGGTCACTACCAAGCAACTGATAATTTAACCTTATCACTTCGCGTAGAAAACCTGTTCGATAAACAGTACAACGCCGTTGATGCCTATGGCACTGACTTAGATGGTGACTTCATCAACGACGAGCTTTATTACTACAACACGGCTGAGCGTCGCTTGTTTGTAGGTGCCCGTTATCAGTTCTAATAAAGAAAATTATTAGTTCTGCGTCTAAAAGCTCGCTACCTACTTAGCGGGCTTTTTTTATTTTAGTTTATCTGCGTAATACTGAGCGAATTTTTCAAGTTTAGGTGCAATAAGAATACTGCAATAGCCTTGGTTAGGGTTTTCGGTGTAGTAGTCTTGATGGTATTGCTCCGCAGGGTAAAAGTTAGTGAGTGGGCTTATTTCAGTGACTATTGGCTCGCGAATTTGCTTTTGTAAGTTAGCAATCATTGTCTCAGCCGCCACTTTTTGTTGTTCATCGTGGTAATAAATAACACTGCGATACTGGGTGCCAACATCATTACCTTGACGGTTTAGTTGCGTGGCATCGTGCAAAGTAAAAAACATTTCAAGTAAGCTGTGGTAACTTATAATACTGCTGTCAAAATCAAGCTGAACGACTTCGGCGTGACCGGTTAAGCCAGTACAAATTTGCTGATAGCTCGGGTTTTCAATGTCACCACCAGCATAACCAGAGCTGACGTTTAGCACACCTTTAACACGTCTAAATGCGGCATCAATACACCAGAAGCAACCACCGCCAAAAGTGGCTATTTGTATGTTGTTTTCCATTTTAATTTCCTCACCTTTTTGCTGACTATAGCTGAAAAAACAAAACGCCGTAAAGACGGCGTTTTATTATCGCTAAAGACTCGTTAAATGTCTTCCAGCGGTTTGTCTTTCGCTTGCTGTTCAAGTTTACCTTGTAAGTATTCGGGTGACTGAGTATTACGGGCAAGCGCTGTGTACGCTGCGGGAACTACATATAATGTTAGTAACGTAGCTACAATAACACCGGTAAATACCACAACACCAATAACCATTCGGCTCTCTGCACCTGGGCCACTTGCAAGTACAAGCGGAACAGAGCTCATCACAGTGGTGAGTGACGTCATGATGATAGGGCGTAAGCGTTGTGTTGCCGCTTGGGTAATGGCTTCGTTAAATTCAACGCCTTTGTCACGTAGTTGGTTAGCAAATTCAACAATTAAGATACCGTTCTTGGCGCTCAAACCAATCAACATCACGATACCTATTTGGCTGTAAATATTTAACGTCAGATCTGTAAACCATAAACCAAAGAGCGCGCCAACTAGGCCAAGTGGTACGGTTAGCATGATCACAAATGGATGTACAAAGCTTTCAAACTGGGCTGCAAGTACTAAGAAGGTCACTGTGAGCGCAAGAATGAACACATAGGTCATCGCTGATGCACCTTCGTAAAACAACTGCGATTCACCTTTGTAATCAATGGCTCCATCAATGTCATTCTCTTCAGCGGCTACTTGGTTTAAGAAATTAAGTGCTTCTTCTAGTGTGTAGCCATCAGCTAAGTTTGCACTTAACGTGATTGCACGCATACGGTTGTAACGGTTTAATCGCGATGCGGTTGCTTCCTCTTTTAAGGTAATAAGGCTGTCCAGTGGAACGAGTTCACCACTGCGCGATTTCAAGTAGATATTTGAGATATCTGTTGGGTTAGCAAAGTCTTCTTTGGTCCCCTTGAGAATTACGTCATACTCTTCACCACGATCGATAAAGGTTGTGACACGTCGTTGCCCTAACATGGTCTCTAAAGTGCGGCCTACATCGGAAACGGATACGCCTAAATCTGCGGCTTTATTCTTGTTTATGTTGATTAAAAACTGTGGAAACGTTTCTTTATAATCATGGTCAATACGCACAAGGCCAGGGTTTTTCTCTGCACGCTCTATGATGCGATCACGCCACTTGGCGAGTTGATCATAATCGTTACCTTGTAATACAAACTCAATTGGACGCGATGAGCCACCGCCACCAATACCGCGGCGCATAATTGCAAATGCTCTAATATCTGTCACTTCGGTCATTTTACCGCTAATTTCGTCCATCACTTCCCATGTTGAACGCTTACGTTTATCCCAATCGGCCATACCAACGATTGCTACACCACCTTGGCCGCCCCAGCCAGGCACACGAATAAGTACGCGGCTTAGTTCTCCTGATTCAGAGTAAGGCATTAAACGTTCTTCAATTTTGGCCATGTTTGCTGCGTTATTCTCATAACTTGCACCTTCAGGGCCGCTCATCATGATAAAGAAAGTGCCGCGGTCTTCTTTTGGAGTGAGCTCTGATGGTACCTGCTTAAATAGCATAAAGCTGACAACACCCATTAAGATCATGGTAAATAATAGACCCCATTTACGGCTCATGTTCGATTGCAATGAGTTGCGATAGGCATTCTCTATTTTGCTAAACGAGCGATCCATCCATTGGCTAAATTTACTTTCTTTCTCTGAGGCTTTAAGTACTTTTGAGCATAAAGCGGGAGACAGTGTTAGTGCTGTGATACTTGAAAAGAACACTGCAGCACTCACCGCCATAGCAAACTCGGTAAATAACGCGCCAATTCGGCCATCCATAAATACCAACGGCACGAATACAGAAATAAGCACAAGTGTGGTGGCAATAATAGCAAATCCTACTTCACGGGCACCACGAAATGCTGCAAGTAAAGGCGGCTCGCCAAGCTCAATTCGGCGGTGGATATTTTCAAGCATAACAATGGCGTCATCTACCACTAGGCCGATAGCTAACACTAAAGCGAGCAGGGTAAGTAAGTTGATTGAGTAGCCCATTGCAAGTAAGAACATAAAGCTACCAACAAGTGCCACAGGTACTGTTACAGCTGGCACTAAGGTTGCGCGAATATTGCCAAGGAATAAGTAAATAACTAATACAACGAGTGCCATTGAAATTGCAAGGGTACGATACACCTCATCAATCGACTCTTTGATGAAAACAGACGAGTCATAACTGTCTTCAATGGTGGTACCTTCAGGTAAGTTGCGTTTGATTTTTTCAAGCTCAGCGCGAGCGTTATCAACCACAGTTAAGGTATTCGCTTTGGCTTGCTTTACGATACCCAAACCAATCATATTTCGACCATTACCACGAAATAGGCTTTCGTCGTCGGCCGCTTCTAAGTGAACATCTGCAACTTCGCCAAGGCGAACTAAGTAGCCGTCATCACCACGCTTAATAACAAGGTTTCTAAAATCACGTTGGTCTTTATAGCTGCGGGCAGTACGAACGGTAAAGTCACGGTCAATCGATTCAATTTCACCTGCAGGAAGTTCTACGTTTTCTGTACGAAGGGTATTTTCGATGTCACTGCTGGTGATACCTCGAGCAGCCATGGCTTTGCGGTTTAGCCAAATTTTCATTGCGTATTTACGCTCACCACCTACACGAACGTTTGAAACACCGTCAACAACGGCTAAACGGTCGACAATAAAACGCTGTGCGTAGTCAGAGAGCTGTAATGAGTCCATCGTTGTACTGTTTAGTACGAACCAAGCAATCGGACTTTCATCACTATTTGATTTTGATACTTCGGGTGGGCGAACTTGCTCTGGTAGGCTATCAAGTGCTCTCGCTACACGTTCACGAACATCATTTGATGCGGCATCAATATCACGACTGATATTAAATTCAATGGTGATGTTAGAACGGCCATTGCGGCTTGATGAGTTAATACTTTTGATACCTTCAATACCCGATATGCGGTTTTCGAGTACTTGGGTTATTTTGGTTTCGATTATCTCTGCGCTGGCACCTGTGTACTCAGTGCTTACACTCACAATTGGCGTTTCAATATCAGGGTATTCGCGCAGTGGTAGCATTGAAAATGCAACGAGACCAAAGGTAAGCAGCAATAAGTTTATTACGATCGCAAAGACCGGACGTTTAACGCTAGTATCTGTAATTTTCATGCTTTAGCCCTTGATACTAACTTTACTGCCGGTACGGATTTTAATGATCCCTTCGGTGACAACTTGTTGGCCATTCTCAAGGCCTTTATCAATAGCAACCCAACCATTGTGACGGCCAGCAACGTGCACTTCAACCTTGTTCACTACACCGTCTTCAATTTGGAAAACATAGTGTTTATCTTGCTGAGGAATAACTGCTTTTTCTGGCACCATAAGCGCTTGGTTTGAACTAAGCTGTAAGGCGGTATTTAATAACATACCAGGGCGTAGTAAACGGCTACTATTTACAAAGCTGGCTGTTACTTCAACGCTGCGTGTTACAGAATCAATGCGTGAACTAATGTGGGTCACTTTGCCATTAAAGGTTTTTTCTGGGTAGGCATCGTTTTGAGTCATAACTTTCATACCTAGCTGTAATTGTGCTAGGTATTTTTCAGGCACTTTAAAATCAACTTTAATAATGCTGATGTCATCAAGGGTGGTAATATTTGTGGCGCTACTTACATAGGTACCAATAGATATCTCACGTTTACCTAACAATCCCGAGAATGGCGCTGTAATTGTCATTTCGGCTAATTTTGTTTTTGCACTTTCAAGCTGAGCTTCGGTTGCATCTACACGTGATAATTGCTCTTCAAGTAATGATTTAGCTGTTGCTTGTGAGCGTGAAAGCTCAGTTAAGCGCTCTAGTTGGCGTTTCTCTTCTCTGAGGTTAATACTGAGTTCTTTAACGGTCAGTTGTTCTTCTTGTGACTGTAGTTGTACGAGTTTTTGACCTTTACTGACCAAGTCGCCATCATTAAAGTAGATATCAGTCACATAATCACTTTGGGCACTACGAATATAAATGGCTTGGTTAGCGCGAGCACTACCTATTGCTTCGATAAGTACCGCATTTTCTTCTGAGGTAACGGTGTGCGCGCTGACCTGAGTTGCAGTATCACCAAAGCCAGTTTGTTCACCTTGGCTTGAAGGTAAGTACAAATAAACACATAACCCTAATAACAGGGTAATAATAAAAGGAAAAAGCGCTTTGCCAGATTGTGTAGAATACATCATTGTGTTACCAGAGAATTAGTTGAGTGTAGTGTACAAAATTAGTACGTGTCGAGTATGTCAGGTATCCCGTAAATTTGTGCATTTGGCGTAAAAGTAAAAAAATGGCTGAGTTTGTTCCTGAAATGTAACTAAAAGTGAGTATTTGCTATGAGTAAAGAGTCAAAATGTAACTACTGCCTGATGTTACGAAAAGTCGTGTTAGTGGGGATCGTTATGTTCGTATTTTATTTTTCTGTGTACGGTTAATATGTCTGATATTTTGAATATTCGTGCTCATGCATCCCGTCATGGTATCGAATTTTTGCTTGTGGGTGGGATTGGGCTAACATTTATTATGTTATTTAATTTGCTAAGGCCTGGCGAAATTAGCATTATCGAGATTTTTCTTGCAAGTAGCTGCATTGCAGCAATATTCATTGGTTATTTAAAAACGCAGGAACCCTACTTTAGTTTCACTTTCTGCGAAGATGCGCTCATTTATCGTCATAAAGTCGGATATTGGCAGTTAAATAGAGAGAATTTTCATCATAGTGGTATACCAAAAGTGGAACAAGGCTTAGAATACCTTGAGTTAAATGCAGTTGGTATTAAACTCAATAACATAGATGAGTTTTTGATGCAGATCCAGCCAAGAATCGCAGGGCGATTATTGATTGAACAGCGTCACCTATTTATGCAAGTAGTTCAAAAACATTGCAAAAATGGGGATTGCCCATCAGAATGGTTAATTGAGGATACGCAATACACGGCTCCAAGCGGGCAGCGTTACAAAGGATTGATAGCTATGTTTGCCAATCGAACGCGGCATCTTGGTCAATTGACAGGGTATGATCTACTGTTACCTGCCAATGTACTCGATACTGATATTTGGCAATTTAGTGCATATTTAAATCGTTGGAAATTAAACCCTAATGAGTTTATAAATACTCAATTACACAAAAATGTGAATCGTTAGGTGGTAGTAAGCAGGATAAGGCTATGAGTCAAGAACGTTCTTTTATTAAAAGTGGTCGAAACACGATAATTCATAAAGATAGAAAGCTCGATCTAGTTATCGTGAATGGCGAAAACCACCCACGAATTAAGGTGACCCAAAACGGGCTTGAACCCTTTAAAGAAGAACTGCCAAAAAATCGTCGTGAAGCGAAAGAGCGCTACCTTGAAATGGTTTATATTACTAGTGCAGATGTTTTCGCAGAAGAAAAGCGTTTGCTCTTTATTCAATCTTTAGATGGACGAGAGTATAAGGTGGATTACAGTAAAGTAGGCACTAAGCTATTTGTGCGTATTCATCAGGATAGCTATCTCTAAGCCCTTCTTTAATTTGGCACTTTACTTGCTTGGTATTCACTAATTTGACGGCTGGAAATGAGTCTGGCTTTGTTTTCTAAGGTGATAAACATGAGACGAGTGCCCCTTCTTGCTATTGTTATTACAACACTAACAGCATGTGGCGGCGGTGGTGGTAGTGATAGCGACAATACCTCTACTGCTGCGACAGTTAACGCAGGCGCAGATCAACAAATAATAGAAAAAAGTGAATTTACTGTCGTTGCAAAAGGCTCGCCAGCAGATGGTACCTTTACTTGGCAGCGTGTGAGTGGCCCCGCTATAGAAGGGTTTCCTGCTGACGGTGCTGAGCAGTCTTTAACAGCTCCTGATATTAAGCTCGATTCAGAACTTGTACTTCGTGTAGATTACCAAACAACCGATGGGCAGTTAGTGAGCGATGAAGTGAGCATTTTAATCAGCTCTAATAATCAGCTTCCACAACCTGTAATCACACAAATCGCCCCTGAAGAACTCCCTTCTCAGTATAATGATGAAATTATTTTAAGTGGTGAAGAATCGTTCGATCTTGACGAAAATGGTTCAATAAACGGTTATCTTTGGTCACAACTGTCAGGCCCAGATCTCGTTATCAATAGCTATACAGATAAAACAATCAGCTTTAATCACCCTCTGCTTGAAGCGAATACACAAATGACATGGCAGTTGACTGTCACTGATGACGAAGGGGGCTCTGCAAGTATCGAACAAACGTTCACGTTAAATAAAACGAACGAGATCATCGTTGCAAATGCAGGACAAGATCAGCAAGTTATTGAGTTTGATACCGTAACACTTGATGCGACTAATAGTGAGGTTGTCACCACTACCAAACAATGTTTTTGGCAGCAGTTAACGGGCGACGTTGTGACACTTGCAAATCAAAATCAATGTATTACTTCATTCACAGCTCCAGATGTTGATACGGATACAGCACTCAGTTTTGAAGTCACTGTAACGGATAGTAAGTCACGCAGTGATAATGATACAGTTGTTATTGATATCAGGCCTAAACCACTTGGTTACATTAACGATACGGGCATGAATGATTGTTATAACAATTCGCAAAAAATTAATTGCAACAGTGACGATTTCCCAAATCAAGATGCTGATTTAGGCAGAGACAGTGTTGCTAATCAGCTTGATAAGGTAGGGCAAGGTGACTTGGCATTTGATTTCACAAAATTAAACCAATTTGCAGATGAGTTGCCCGATGACGCCACAAACTTTAGCTGCGTTCGAGATAATGTTACGGGGCTGATTTGGGAAGTAAAAGCGGCAAGTTCAGCACTGCCGCCGGCAACGACTGTCCGTGCCTCAACAAATCACTACACTTGGTATTTAGATGAGGGAAATGGAGCACAAACAGGAAGTGTGCAAGGTGCGCCAAACTCAACATGTCCAAGTAATACCGCCTGTGGTTTACAAACTTATGTAGAAGAAGTTAATGCCACTGATTTTTGCGGGGGCACAAACTGGCGAGTGCCTACTTATACTGAGTTGCAAGGCTTGCTCGATTACTCTAAACAAGGTGAAGCAAGCTTACTGAGTAGTGAGTTTTTCCCAAATCAACCTGATGCGACCCAGTTAAGCAGTAATAGTGCCGCATTTATGCCGTACTGGACATCACAAACTGCTGCTGATGGTACGAGTTTATCGCAGGCCTATATTATTGATATGAGTAGCGCGAACGATTTAGCGTATCCAAAAAACAATACAGCGTTTGTTCGCTTAGTCAGAACACCAGGAGAGTAAAATGCGTCAATTATCTTTGCTAGTATCGGTAGGATTATTTGCAGCATCAGCCGGTGTTGCTCAAGCACAAGTGTGTTATGACGGTGTCGCAGAAACGACGCCAACAACGCGGTTTGTTATTAATGACGATGGCACGGTAAGTGATAGTAAAACAGGGTTAATGTGGCAACGCTGTAGCTTTGGTCAAAGCTATAATACAGAAACATTAAACTGTGAAGGAACTAGCCAACAATTATCATGGGGTGAGGCATTACGCGGCGCAACGATGAGTGATTATGCTCAGTATAACGACTGGCATGTACCAAACATAAAAGAATTGGCGAGTATTTTAGAACATCAATGTGTTCAACCGAGCATTAATGAACAAGTTTTCTATGCCACCAAATTACAAAACTACTGGAGCAGTACCTCAGGTAAAGAACGAACTGATCTTGCTTGGGTTTATCAATTTGATAAAGGCGTAAATAGCTTACATGCGAAAACGTCGGATCTGTATTTACGCCTAGTTCGTTACGAAAAGTAACGTTGAATTATTTCTAGCCGCGCTTTTTCAAGCGCGGTTTTTATATCAGCCCCTTTTATTCCCTGAGCAATAAACTGCTGAGGATTTACAGCGCGTGCCTGCTTGGCAGTCTGTTTAAGTTCATTAGCAAAGTTAAGTGGTTTTTGTTCACTGATCTCAAGCGCTTCTAAAACTTGCTCGAAACGCTCTGGGCGTCGCCACAAATCAAGCTGATTAAAGCAGCTCAAAACTGCATCGCTATCTAATTGACTAGCACACAGTGTTTGCCTGTGTGCTTGCGTGTTTAATGCTAAATCTCGTACTTCATTGGGTAAACGAATTTTCAGAGCGAGCGTTTTAATTGCCTCTTCACTGAGCGAAAGTGTTACTTGGCTAAACAGTAATGCAGTATTGGTAATTCCACGTTGTTGCGCATAATTAAAACGAGCTTGTAAGGTTCGATATAAGGCACTGTCCCACTGCTTTTCAAGTGAAGGGCTTATTACGTGTAAGCCTTTAATGTCGAATAATACATTCAAAAATTCAGCAAAGGCTCCATCACTTAATGACTTTTCGCATTCTAGCCAAATACGTTCTGCGGTGAGCGTTTCAAGCTCGCCATTGGCCACCATGGACACAAGCAAACGGTTAGTTTCAGGTGCAATGGTAAAGCCTAAGTAATGATAACGGGCTGCAAAGCGAGCAACACGTAAAATGCGTAAAGGATCTTCACTAAAGGCATCGGACACATGGCGTAAAACACGGTTTTTAATATCGTTTTGGCCGTTGAAGGGATCGAACAATGTGCCGTCTTTCGCTTGAGCAATCGCATTAACGGTCAGATCACGGCGTATTAAATCTTCTTCTAAGGTGACATCAGGGGTAAAGTCGCAGATAAAGCCAGTATAACCTTCTCCTTGTTTTCGCTCTGTGCGAGCGAGTGCATATTCTTCTTTTGTTTTTGGATGTAAAAAAACAGGAAAATCTTTACCAACTTGTTGATAGCCTTGCTTAAGTAGTTCTTCTGGTGTCGCACCAACCACAACGTAATCACGCTCTTTTATCTGACGACCAAGTAGGGCATCCCTGACTGCACCACCCACTAAATAAACCTGCATAGTTCACCTGCTATTTTGCCTTTTTGGTATTTTACGTTATTTATCTATTAAAATGCGAACAAGGTTTTAAGTGGCGTTTTTTTTTGCCATTATAGGCCGTGATTTTAAACGCAAGGAATATCACGGTGTATTTAAGCTATTTCGGCTTGTCAGAAAAACCTTTTTCGATTGCTCCGAACCCTGAATATTTATTTCTCAGTGAGCGCCATAAAGAAGCGTTAGCGCATCTAACTTACGGCCTAGGAGAAGCGGGAGGGTTTGTATTGCTGACAGGTGAGGTTGGTACAGGGAAAACAACATTAACAAGAAGCCTGCAAGAACAGCTTCCAGAAAATACACAAGTTGCACAAATTCATAACCCTGCCTTATCGCAACTTGAATTGCTGGCCAGTATTTGTGATGAACTAAATATTACTTACGACAGCAATAATGCGACGTTGAAAACATTAACCGATGTGATCAAAAAGCACTTGGAGTCAAATAATAGCGCTGGTGGCCACACTATTTTAATTATTGATGAAGCGCAATTACTTGCTCCTGATGTACTTGAGCAATTGCGTTTATTGACCAATATAGAAACGGATCATAAAAAGCTATTACAAATCGTTTTAGTGGGACAACCAGAGCTACAAGCATTACTTAAACGCACAGAACTTAGGCAATTGGCACAGCGTATAACAGCACGCTATCACCTATTACCGCTAACTGAAGGGCAAGTATTTGCGTATGTTAAACATCGTTTGTCTAAAGCAGGAACCGAACAAGCGTTGTTCTCCAGGGATGCTCTAAAGGCTATCTACCAAGTGACGCAGGGCGTTCCGAGGTTGATTAACTTATTGTGTGAACGCTGTTTAGTGGGTGCTTTTTCTCAACAAAAGTTGAGCATAGATAGTGAACTGGTGATGCGTTCTGCTGAGGAAGCTTTGCCACCAAGTAGCACCGTCATTACAGCAACCGCCAATACACAATCCAATTATGTTTGGCTTTACCCTGTTTCATTTTTAGTCGTATTAGGTGTGGGTATTGGTTTATCCTACCTAATATAAAGAGTGCTCATTTATGTCATTACTTTTAGATGCAATTAAACAATCTGGTCAGCATGAGCAAACCGCCGCTGAGCATGACCAAGCTGCATTACAATTAAAACAGCAGCAGGAATTAACTCGTTACAGACGCCTAGCCTTGTCATTTGGGCTTTTATTAGCTGCAATTTTGACGCTAATGGCAGGGTTTTCGATTGGCAAATGGCTACAAAACAATAAGTCATTGGATAGCGCAGTTGCTACAAGCACGCAGCAAACGATTGATAAAAACGAGGTAGTGGAAAAGGCGGAACAAGCTGCCACTGATGCTGCGCAAACGACTGCTCAGCCACACGCAATAAATGCGGCTGTAACGTCAACACAACCCCCGCAACCTTCAATGCAACAAATGCCAGTGCAAGGGCAACAATATCAATGGGTTCAGGTACCTGTAAATTCAGTTCCTGTGTATGTTAATCAGGGGCAGCCTGTTTATCAGCAGCCAATTTATCAAGGCCAACCGGTTTATCAAACACAGCCACAGTTTTCACAGCCTGTGCAAATGATGCAAAATAATAGCTCGCAACAGGTAAGCGACCAAGGTATTGATTTAAGTAAATATAAGGTATTGGGTAAGCCGCTAAATAGCGAGCCATCAGCACCCCCTCAGCAAACCCCCGACAATGACGAGCTTAAAGATGTGCCCGATACGTTGAAAGATGCATTTGCTAAAGCGGTGCAGGATGTTGATAGCCAGCATTTTTCAGAAGTCACTCACAGTACGAAAAACTCATCGTATGCCGAGCCCATAGAGCTATTACCTGTATCGCTACAAAATCAGTTACCTACGATTAAGTATCAGGCACATATTTATGCGTCAGAAATATCAAAACGTTGGATTAAGCTAAATGGCCGTGAATTATATGAAGGTGACAGTATAGGTGTGCTGTCAGTGATCGAGATTACGCCAGAGCAAAGTTTACTCAGTTACGATGGTCACGAGTTTACCTTGAAAGCACTACAAGATTGGCCTGAATAGGTTTACTAAAACTGATAGCTTAGGGCGACTTTTATATTACGACCAAATATAGGTCGCCCATAAAATAGGGGATCTTGGTGGTTTAAATCATCTCTGGGATTGCCTTCTGTTAAACCAAGTGTGTTGGTGAGGTTTTTAATTTCTAGCTGTAAGCTTAATTGCTCATTCATGGTGAACTCACTGAAAAAATCCCATGTTTGATAAGCAGGCAATGCGAATTGATTGGCGGTATCTGAGTATCGCTTGCCGATGTAAGCCCATGTGATTGCAGCTTGAAAATTGTCTGACTTATACTCAGGTGTTAGCCTAAACTGTAGCTCGGGTGTACGGGTTATTTGGTTACCATTAAACTCGCTCTGAGGAAGGTATGATGGGATCCCGTAGAACCCTGCATCTTGCCATACCCCAACGCCTTTGAATTGCCAAGATGCGTTGTATTGGTAGCTGAATTCAAATTCTAACCCCTGCGTTTGTGTGTTAATTAAAATTGCCTTTTGTGGCCCTGTTGCACCTCTATAAACAGTAAAAGGGAGCGGGTCAAAATTAGTATCAAATAAAGCCCCACTAAATTGCCATTGTGATGTTTGCAGTCGTAAACCAATTTCACCCAAGGTTAAACGTATTGGCTTGCCAAAGTTTTGCTGGTCTCGCTCAATATTGTTGGAAGCCCAACCACGCGCATTACCAAAATTAATTAATCGAGGCATTTCAAAAGCGTCTGAGTAGCGAGCAAATACCGCAAGGTGTTGCTGTATCTGATAATTAGCGCCAACACTAAACGCTGTTTGGTTAAATGTGTCATGTAATGAACTTGGGGCAAGGTAATGCGAGTAATAAGGCTTTAGCGAATCGGTTGGTGATATTGCGCCTTCAAATAGGGTGCTGTCTAAGTTGAGGTTTTCATTACGAAGCGCAAGGTCAAACCTAAGGCTGTCTGTGATTTGCCAATCAAAATTAGCATAAAAAGAATGGGACTCAGATAAACCTACTCCTTTTAAATACACAGGACCTGCATACGATAAAAAGCCTTGTTCATTGAAGTTACCAACAACTTCTCCTTGATTATTTGTCAGTACAATTTCTAAACGATCAGGTTGATGCTTTACATCAGTGAGTAATTCACCAAACCATTGGTCAAGGGGTAATGAGCTAAAGTCGCTGCGCGCATAAATATGCCCTAAGCTGAGTGACCAGTGATCATCAAGGTAATTGATTCGAAAGTGGTTAATTAACTGTTGTTGTTTGTAGTGTGAGTGCAGTGGGAAACTGGAGGTGACTAAGCCATTTTCATTGAGGCGGCTAGGGGCATCGATTAACTTTTGGTCGCTAACCCGTCGGTACTGCGCGGTTAAATTTGTATCTTCAAAAGAGTGTTTAAAGTCGGTTATATCTTGTTGTTGTAAACGGCTTTGGGCATCAACAATGGTTTGGTTGCCTAAGTTCATAAGCGTGTAAAGTTCATTGTTTAGCTTGGCGTAACGAGTGCGGTTAGTGATATTTACTTTGTCACTCAGTGGCGCTTTAAATACTAACGTGTAACTATTCATTTGTGTGTGCTGAGCATCACCCAGATCATGAACAAGCGTGCCTTCAGGAGTGCGAAACGCTAATAATTTTAAATCGTCACTTAATAGCGTGCCATCGTCATAGGCAAGGCTATCGAGTTGTTGAATTTTTTGTTTATTTTCTAAAATTAGCGGAGCATAAAAGCTGGTTTTATCATTTAGGTGTTTGTAGCTAAAGTCAAACTCAAAACTGTCAGTTAACCAACTGATTTTTGCACTTAATTGGCCTCCTTTATCCGCTTTATAGCCAGGCTCACGAATACCATCTGAGGTACGGTAAAATCCACCGATTGTATAAAACAGTTCATCAGTTAAAGGGCCCGTAAAGACACCATCAAAGCGTGTGTAATCATAGCTGATGCCATGACTTAATTTGATTAGGTTAAATGGTATTGCAGAGCCTTGCCTTGTTATATAGTTCACCATAGCCGCAGGGCCATTAAGGGTAAAAATACCGCTGCTACCACCACGTACAGCTTCGATGGTTTGGTGGGTCAGATCGGGTCGTAAGAAAAAATCCCCCCATATTCCATCGTACGTAATGGGTAAGCCATCCTCCATCAAACTAATAAAACGAAACCCTTCACCGCCTCTTAAGCCTCTTGGTGAGACATTATTGTTTGTTTCGCCGCCTGAGTCTTCAACCCAAAAACCGGTGACATTTTTAAGCACCTCAGCGCTTGAATAAGGTGTTTGTTGCTCAAGCTTAGAGCTGGATAGTTGTGTAATAGAAATGGAAGAATTTAAGATATTACGACTTTTACCACTGACGCCTGTTACAATGATGCGCTCAAAATCATCAGTGTGCGTTTGCTTTGATAACGTGACAAAGATGCGCTGCTCAGTCAAAGCGAGTGTGAACTGATAGCGAGAGTCTTGCAGGACGTCAGTGAGTACTTCACTCAACGTGAAGTCCCCTTGTAAAGGTGGAAGCACGCTATGCTCAGTGATTGAGGCAGCACTGAGCTGCCAGCCACTTTGCGTTGCAATATCAAGCAAGCGCTGTTGCAAGGTTGCTTCAGCTAAATCGAATGCATAGTCAGTGGTAGCATGTGCTTTGCTAGTAAATAATATTAACCATATTAGTGTTGTGGCTAATAGTCTTAACAACATAGTTTAATTAGATATTTTTATTATTGTTTAAACTTTGTACCACTTTTAGCTTATTTTCGCTATGACACTTTTAGCTAATCTGCTGTCAATGTAAAAACACGGCCTTTTTGAGTCACTGTAATAGGGTAAATTTTTTCTAAACTACTTAACCAACCTTCAATCTCGGTTGTTAAGAACGTGCCGTTGTAGGTGAGTTCAGTTAGTTTTTTATCGCTTAAGTTAACCTGAACTTCACTGTACCTTGCAACATCATTAAGCACATCACCCAAGCGCGCGTTTTGGTAGACTAAATAGCCTTTTTGCCAGCTCATAGTCAGCGAGTCACCTTGTGCTTTAGTGTGTGTGACTTTACCCGCCTTTGTCATTTCGACAGCTTGTCCTTGAGTGAGTGTGACAGCGTCTTGTTGAGCTACAGAGACACTGCCTTCTAGTACATCAACACGAATAGAGGCTGGATTTGCTCGTACATTAAATACGGTGCCTAACGCTGTTACTTCACTGTTTTGATAACGTACAACAAAGGGTCTTTGTTTATCTTTACTGACGTTAAATAGTGCTTCGCCTTGGTATAAAATTAGTTCGCGAGATGCGCTGCTATAACGAACGGCAAGTTGAGTATTCGCACCTAAATCTATTTGACTGCCATCGTCTAAAGTAAAAGAGCGATGTTCATTAATTGTGGTATGAAAAAATTCATTTGATACTTTGTCATTTGCACTTGCTTGGGGGCTCACAGTGCTCATTGTTTTTAAAGGCGACTCTTGATTTACTAAAAAAATAAAACCAAATAGCAAGCAGCTTGCTGCTATGGCTAAATAGCTTGTGATAGAGCGATATTTAGAATTTGTTTTGTTAGAGGTAACAGCATCAAGCTCAGCCAATTGTTGTGTCACAAACTCATCACTTAATGTGGTTGATGCCGTCCAAAGCGACTGCATTTTTTCAAACACTTCACGATGGACTGTGCTTTGAGCTAGCCAATCGTTAAGCTCGTCAGGGTAGCGGTTTGTTTCGCTTTCAGTAAACTTTTCATCTAATACAAGTAACCACTCAGCAGCTTGCTCTTCGATATTTGCTAAGTCGTTCGGTGATGGGTTCATGCTAAGATCCTTAAAACTCATGACTAAAGCTCATGTTGCAATTGCTGGTAGCAATGACGAACTGCACGTAAAACATATTTTCTTACCATACTGGGTGAAATCTGTAAGGTTAAAGCTATTTCTTCGTAGCTTTGTCCTCGTATTTTATATAACAAGAATGCCAGTCTGCATTTATCAGGCAAACTAATGAGAGATTTTTCCATTTCTTTTAGCAACTCATTATTATGATGTGTCTTCTCTGGGTTTATAGAGCTGACAGGTTGCGTGCTGTTATCTGTATCAGAGATAAACTCATCAAATGGGCTGCGTGCTTTACGTCTCAATTTATCTATTGCTAAATTTGTTGCTATTTTATACAGGTAAGCAGCGATGTAATTGCTTATTTTTTCTTGCTCTAAACCTAGCAGCTTAACAAAGGCTTCTTGCGCAACATCTTCTGCTTCACGTTTGTCTAATCCTTTACTCATGATATGACGTATCAGTTTTTGCTGTTGCTTTAAAAACAACTGCTCAACTTGCTGGCGGCGACTACGCTGACAGTCTGATTCGGTATCGACTGAATCAATGGATTTGCGTCTAAAAGATAATAACGGTGGCATGAATCCGCATCCTACTCTTCCATTTGTATTGCATGTAGCGAGCCGAACATAGTCGGCTCGTCAGTGTTGACTATTAATTCAAGGTGGCCACTCGGCTCACTTTGCCTGAATCACTCACTGTTCTTAGTTGAACAGCAGCTGATGTTGTTAATGTTACGGGTCCTGTATAGTCATGCCATGTCATTCCATTGTCTAATGAGTACTGGGTCTGCATGCCAACAAATCGTGTATTAACGATTAACTGGCCATTATCTATCGTTGCCCCAGGAAGTGGGATGCGATAATTTACTCCAAACTGTTTAGGCATTTGAGCATTAATATCGACAACTTGGTAGTAGTCCAATAGTGGTAAGGCATGTTGCCCTAATGTGTTTGTAAATGTATGCCATGCTTGTTCAATGGCTAAACCTTCGGCTGGCATATCTTGCACCCAAGCTCGCTCTGCTGCGCCGAGTAACTTAGGAAATGTCATGTAGTCTAGTATTTCGGGTGATTTTTGGTTTTCACCAAATAGCTGTGCCTGAATACCTTGCACGTTTTGTTTACCCGTTTCACTGAGTAAAACCCACTTAGGATCCCATGGCACAGGGTTGCCAAGTTTGTCTTTTACCGCGTTGGCATAAATATTAAATGGGCGGTACTCAAATGTCTTTTTCGTGTCTGTATAGCCAGCCCAATGATAACCAATTTCATCAGGGTGCTTGTTGTAAGCTAAATCAAGATACAAGTTAGTTGCATGAGCAAGTACTACTTTTTTACCTTGGTTTGCGAACTTATAAGCTTGATGTTCATTTCCCCAGCCCCAGACATTATTCCAAAACACAGGGTAGATATCGCCGTAGTCAACATTGCCTGTGCCGTTGTGAGATAACACGTCTCCCCAACTTGCCATATCGAAGCCGTGTTGATTAATTATTTGCTTCCAACGAAGAAAAAAGTAATCAAAAATTTCAGCATCTGTTTTTCCTGCTGTGGCAGGGTTTTGTTGTATTGCAGGAGATTGTGCCCACCATTCATTTGGACCTAAGTGAGGCAATTCATCGCCCCCGCCGTGCAGGCGTGTGATGGTTGCATCAGGTACTGCATCATAAATTGCACGTGTTTGCTCAATAACATGATTTAAGAAAGTAAACGTGCTCTCTAGGGATGGATTGATAAAGTTGTCAGTGTAAAACTGTGGTGTGTAATATTGAGACTGGTCGAGTGGGTCGATTAATCTATATTTAGACGCTTCGATTGGGTCTGTATTTTTGTACTTATTGTAGCGATATTCCATCGCTTTAATTGCTGCGCGGGCATGAGCAGGAAAATCATATTCAATAATAACATCAATATGACGGTCGGCTGCGTATTGCAAAATTTCTTTAAAGTCTTCAACAGTGTAAAAACCCCAGCCCTTACCTAGGTAGTTTTGCTGCGCGATTTCGAACCCTTGAAAACTGGGCGGGGTACCTAAATTCGCAGCTGTTTTATCACTTGGTTTATTGTCAATGCCATCACCATGAGCAAATTCATTGGCTGCGCCCATAAATGTATGCAGCATAGATGTTTCATTGAGGTCATAGCCACGCTTAGCACCAAATTCAGTTAACTCAGGAATACCAGGAATTTCTAATCGCCAGCCTTCGTCGTTGGCGACATTAATCTCAAACTTATTTAGTTTGTAAAAAGCCATTAAATCTAACAGCTTAAACACAGTTTCCTTAGACTGAAAGTTACGAGAAACATCAAGCATCATGCCGCGGTACTCAAATCGAGGAGCGTCTAAAATCGTCGTGGCAGGTAGAATGGTGTTGTCGGATAAGGTGCTTGAGTTTTTTGCGTTTTTATACACCGATGTGGGGATCATCTGGCGTAGTGTTTGTATTGCGTAAAATACACCTTGCTCATCGCTGCCTGTAATTGTAATACCTGTAAATGGATCTACTTCTAGTTTGTAGGCACTTTTATCAGCTTGATTATCTTGATTAGTATCTAAATGTGGATCAAGTTGTAACTTGATATGATTTGGGCCATTTTGAGTTGTTGTATTGAGTGCAAATGTGCCACTTAATATGTCGCTTAAAGCAGTTTGTAAAAAAGCCGCTTCTTTATTGAGTGATGCTGGTGCAGAAATCGTTGTTAGTTGACTCATTAATGTTAAAAACTCATTGTCGATTGTAACGACTGAATGAGGTTGTGGAACCAGCTGGTTTTTTAATGGCAATGAGAGAATCGATGCATTATTTTCAGCATATCTTAATGCGGTGGTTTGCACGGGCATCACATCATTTGTGGCCTGTGTCGTTTGTTTAGGATCACTAGGGTCCATAAACACATCAACAAGTACAGCTTGAGGTGTTTGTCCGTTATAGCTGATATGAAAGCCAGAAGGAGAGTCATTTTTCAGCATTTGCCAGTATTGAGCAATGATCTCAATTTCACGTGACTCCCCAGGTTGAATAGGCGTAAAACCTGCAATAGGTTTTAAAACAAAGTAATCACCGCTTTTGGCGGCATCTGCATTTTCTAGGCTTAGTTTTTGTGCGGCAATATGTTGGCGCGCGTATTGTCCGTTTGGGTCAGAGTCAGGCAGAACACTGGCTGGTGGTCTTACTGAGCTAAAAAATAACGACCAGCCTGATTCACCTAATGGTTCTAAGCCATTGTTGGTGATTGTTAAACTACCAAGAAAAATATTTTCACCAATCCCGTGATCAATGACTTGCCAACTTAAAGCAAGGTTATCGGGGTGAGGTTGTGCAATGCTAAATTGGCTTGCTGTGAGTAGTGCTAAGCTCGATAGTGTTGTTGTAATTGTGTGCTTCTTTGCAAACATGGTGGCTCCTAAGACATTGTTATTGTATAGATAGAGCTGGTACCGCAAGTTGACTCTAATTTTATAAACGTCTTAAGAAGAAAATTTGGGAATTAAAATTTAAAAAAAGCCCTAAATACTGCTTTTGTATTAGGGCTGAGCACGTTAATGAACTGCAATTTCATCAATATATAAAGGAAGTTTAGGGATCTGAATATCCTGAGATTTCTTGCTATTGATAGCGATCACTTTTAAAAAGCGTAATGTTGTCGGCTGAAAAGATAACACCGACATAGGGCCTTGCGGTGAGGTTACTTTTGCCAGTGTTGTCCATTGCTGCTTATCATCAGAGCCGAGAATGACTATTTCTGTTGGCGGATGCAACTGACGGTGACGACCACTGTTATAGCCTAATTGCACTTGTTTAACTAAAGTCGGTGATTCAAAATCAATAATGGCCTCAAGATCGGTGTCATAAAAAATAGCGTAATCTTCGACACTATAGAACTGATCAAATGCAAACTGACCATCTTGCAATTTATGCGCTGATTGCTCAGCTGCAGGGTAAGTTAGGGTGATGCTTTTACCCAGTGCTAGGTGAGGGCTAAGTGTAAGGCGTGCATCGCCAATAAGTTGCCCTTGTGATTTCACATAGCTACGAGCACGGACTTGGGTGTTTGATTGAATCGTGATAGGTGCTTGATACTTATTAGAGGCTAAAGTGGGTTCGCTGCCATCAAGCGTATAATAAATAGCGGTATCTGCGATATCAGTGGTTATAGTGACAAGTAGTTTATTGTTTTGCACAGTGCTGCTAATAATCGGTTTATAGCTACTTTTAGCGGTATTGATATGCATTTTTTGATAGCGCTTTAATAAGCGAGGTAAGCGATTTTGACTATAATCATGCCATGATTTACTTTCTTTGTTTGACCACAAGGTTTCACTCAGCGCACTGAGTCTAGGGAATAGCATGTATTCAGCATGACGCGGTGTTTTTATATACTCAGTCCAGAGTGCGCCTTGAGCACCTATAATGTATTCGCGCTGCTGTGAAGTTAAATGGCTAGGTTCAGGGTCGTATTGGTAGACATTTTTTAAACTCGATAGTCCATGAATTGCTTTGGGTTCATCAAGGTTACGAGATTGATAGGCATCAAAATAGATATACTGGTATGGGCTCATAATGACTTGATGTTCCATTTTTGCTGCTTGCACGCCTCCTTCGGTTCCTCGCCAAGACATGATGACAGCATCATCTGCAACTCCACCTTCTAAAATTTCATCCCAGCCGATGACTGTTTTATCAAGATCTTGCACTATTTTAGCAACTCGCTTAATAAAGTAGCTTTGTACTTGCTCTGGTGTAGTGAGGTCATGTTGCTGCATTAATTTTTTCACAACGGGGCTTTCTAACCATTGTTTTTTTATTACTTCATCACCCCCTATATGGATGTATTTACTAGGGAAAAGTGCTGCTACTTCTTTGTAAACGACAGATAAAAACTCAAACACATCCTCGCGAGGGCATAACACGTCTTCAAAAATACCAAATTGTGCTTGTACGTCGACAGCCTGCTGGTGGCAAGACATCTCAGGATAAGCAGCCAGTAATGCCGTGCTGTGCCCTGGAATATCTATCTCAGGGATCACCTCGATGTGACGTGCTTTAGCATACTCTATGACTTCTTTGATTTGTGCTTTTGTATAGAAACCTGAAACGCTTTGATTATCAAACAAAGGTTTGTAATCATAAGTATGACCAACAACAGTATGAGGGCGTGTAGCGCCTATTTCTGTAAGCTTAGGGTATGCATCTATGGCTATACGCCAGCCTTGATCATCGGTTAGATGCCATTGAAAAACATTAAACTTATGCATTGCGAGCCAATCAATGTATTGTTTTACAAAGCTCACATCAAAGAAATGGCGGCTGACATCTAAATGCATACCACGATAAGTAAAGCGAGGTTCGTCGAGTATTTCTGCATTGGTAATGAGCCAGCTTCGTTGGTTTATTGGCATACGCGATTCTATTTCAATGGGGAGCAGTTGCCTGAGTGATTGCATTGCCCAAAATAACCCCTTTGTTGTGCTGGCTTTTATTTCAATAAAACCACTTCTTACTATTAATTGATAACCTTCCTCAGCCACTACTGAGTCGGTAATGTTAAAAGCGATGGTGTTTTTCATCGTATTTTTTGCGTGTGATACAGGTAATTCATAGCCGGTTGGTGGGCGTAGAAACTCAGCAAGTTGTAGAGCCACTTGTTTTGCATCTTGGTGGTTATAGCTAATCTGTGTGTTGTGCATTAAGTGAAAGTGATCTTCACCATATTGGCTGCTTGTTGGCTTTGGTGTGATGTTAGCGCTGACATAATAAGGAGCTAATAGCAGAATGAATAACACAAAGCTGCTTCGCAAGTATTGGTAAAAAGCATTTTTAATCATTGTTATTTCCTAAGAAAAGCCCGCATTTGCGGGCTTGGATAAACTAATCAGCACTGGGCATAGTGCAAATTAGCAAGGGGTAGGTTAAAAATTAAGGGTTAACGAAGCACTAATGGTTCGGCCTAAAATAGGACGCGCGTAGTAATAGTCGAAACCAGCTTGAACATCGTTAATGGCACGCGGATTACCTTCAGTTAAGCCTAACTCGTCAGTTAGGTTGGTTACTTTTAAATGAACGGCAGCGCTGTCATTAAAGCGATAATTAACGCCCATATCGACGGTTGTGTAAGCAGGGAGTTCAAACTTATTCTCGCCATCTGAATAACGTTCACCTAAGTGGTGTACGGTTAAATAAACATCACCATCATCAAAATAATAGGTGGGAGTTAAACGTAGCTGAATTTTTGGTGTACGTTTAACTTGCTTGCCTTCCCAATGTTTAAAAGCACCGGTGAAGCCTTCCATTTTAGGATCTTGCAACACACCCGTTAAATCCAGTTGGATGTTTTCGTGTGCTTGCCAAACGGCTTCAAATTCAATACCGTCGGTGACGGTATCGATAGTTTGATTAGCCACTTCACCATTACTACCGGTAAAGTTACGCTCTACTAGGTCATTGAACTTTGTTCTAAATAAAGTTACAGACGCGCCGAGTGTGTCGCCAGAATAGCGCCCACCAAACTCACTGAAGGTAAGGTTTACACTGTCATTAAAGTCTGCATCAATTCCGGCATGTATATTTTGTCCATAGCTCATTAAGCGTGGCATCTCAAACGCATCTGCATAGCGGCCAAACATTGAGACACTGTCAGAAAATTTATAGTTGAAGCCAATCGTCCATGCTGTTTCAGTTTCATCGCGGGTTTTTGATAAGTAGTTGTTCGAGGGGGTATCAACATAGTTATTGGCAAGGTTGTTATCAACGTCATTGCCATTGGCATCGAAAGCACCATCCACTGGCACGGCAAACTGGGTTGCTGATGCGGTACTATCCAATTCTAACCACTCAATACGAATGCCCCCGTCAATACGAAGACTATCTGTGGCTTGAAATTGCTCATTGATAAACAGTGAGTGTGATGTGCTTGTACCAAATGCAGTGGCTTGGCCCCAGCCAAGTGCATAGCCTGTTGAACCATTGTCGGTTAACTGACCGACCACTTGCTGGTTGTCATCCAGAGCAACAATATCAAGAAGTCGTGCATTATCTTTCACTTCAGTTAAGAACTGTGACTCCCATTTATCAACGGGTAGCGAGTTTGCATCAACGTATGCGAATAGCCAGCCCATAGTGAGTGTGTGGCGATCACCTTCGTAAGTAAAATTGAGTTTATTGACGAATTGCTCGGCATCATATCGTGAATAAAGTGGATAGCTTGTGGTCACTAAACCATTGCCGTTTAAGTTTGTTACATCGTTGAGTATTTCGCCTGTATCAACATATTGATATTTAGCTGCAACAGCGCCGTCAGCTGCAAATTGGTCGAGCATGGAGAGTACATCTTGTTGACCAAGTCTATCGTTGGCATTTACTAAAGTGGAGTTATCGAAATTAAGTAGAATGTACATGTCGTTTTCGAAGCTTGAATAACGGCCTGTTGTATTTAACAGCCAACGATCATTTAGTTCCCAATCAAGGTTATAGCCCAAAGTGGTAAACTTAGTATGCTGCCCATCTTTAAGATCGCGTGTTTTGTAGCTACCATCTTCTTGCAGGTAATTTAAAAGGCGTTGGCCATTTCCGATTAAGGTTCCATGCTGTGGATCCACACCTGCGATCCCTTCTGGATTTTTTTGATCTTGTAGAGGAATAGGTACAAAAAACGTGGTGTGATCATTTAAATGCTTGGCAGAGAGTGTAAGTTGGCCTTTATCAAACTCGCGCACAAGGTTTAATCTCAGTTGTCCGCCGTGATCTGCCGTAAATTCTGTATCCCTTACGCCATCAGAGCGACGATAAAAACCACCGACAGACATTTTCCAGTTTTCACTAATAGGTGTGCCATAGAAAAACTCACTGCGGTATAGGCCATAATCCGCCGTAGTTAGGCGAATGGTTGCTTCTTCGACACTATCAGGTTTTCGTGTAATAAAGTTAACCAAGGCTGCAGGCCCATTGGTTGTTAATAGGCCTGATGTACCACCGCGCACAGCTTCCATGTGTTCAATCGTGATGTCTTGGCGTTGATAAAAGTCGACCCACACACCGTCATAAACAACCGGTAAGCCGTCTTCTTCAACACCAATATAACGAAAGCCTTCACCGCCACGTAAGCCCCTTGGAGCCACATTGTTATTGGTTTCACCGCCAGAATCTTCGACCCAAAACCCTGGTACAGTTTCGAGCAAATCGGCGGTACCTAGCGGGGCCTCTCTAGCGAGTTGCTCGGCATCTAGTGTGGTAATTGATACGGATGATTCGAGTTTGGTTTGGCCACGGCCACCACTACCGGTCACGACAATTCGCTCAAGATCGAGAAGTTTTTTCTTTTCTGATGCAGGTTTAGTTTCTTGTTCAGAATTTTGAGCTGCTTGTAGGTTTAAGCTCAAGCAGGCACTTCCGATTGCCAATGCTAGTAAATGCTTTTTATAGCGAGGTGTGTGTTTTTTCATTTTATTCCCTTCATTGTTGTTTTTTATAAAGCAGCAAATGGCTGCTTTAAATCTATTAACGAATGAAGGGATATTTTTGGGAATAACTTCTAAGGTAAAATTGAATGTTTAAAAAACTTAATTAAATCAATATTAAAATCAGTTGGTTTTATGGCTGCCTCAAGGTTCTCATGGCAACGACTGTTCGCAAGGTCTATATCATGTACTTCTGTATAGCGAGAATGTTTTGCATTGTAGAACACTTTAACTTGCGGCTTTAATGGACTTGTCGGGTTACTATGTGTAACCACAGCTAATTTTTGGCTTTCCAATTTAACTAAAGTACCGACAGGATGAATGCCAATACATTGGATAAATTTAGTCACTAAATCACCATCAAAGCTATCAGGGCATCCATCTTTGAGTATTTTGAATGCTTTAATCGGCTCCATACCTGCTTTGTAAACCCGTTCGGCGGTGAGGGCATCATATACATCGACGATTGAAGCCATACGCACATATAAGCTCAATTCATCGGCATGTTTACCAAAAGGATAGCCGCTGCCGTCTAAGCGTTCATGATGAAAAGCTGCAATTTCAACCGCTATTCCGCTTAGCCCAGACTCCTCGAGGATCTCTTTACTAAAACGGGCATGGTTTTGGATCACTTGGTATTCTTCATCTGTTAATTTTCCAGGCTTATTAAGAATGTTATCTGGAATATTAATTTTGCCAATATCATGCAGCAGGGCACCTGTTGCTATCTCTTGAATGATGTCTCTATCAATACCTAAGTGTTTAGCAAAAATACTAATTAAAATAGACACATTGATTGAATGCTCTAGTAGGTAGGCGTCTTTTTCACGCATACGCGTAATGCAGGCTAGGGCATCTTGGTTACGAAACACTGAGTCTATAAAGCCACTTGCTAGCTCCTGAAATGGCGCAACATCAATTTTATTGCCCGCTCGAATATCATCGAAAGCTTTGCTCTGCAATGACTTGGCTTCAGTGTATAAACTGTTGGCTTTTGTCATTTCCGCACTAACACTGTGTGTCGTGTGCCACGGGTTATGTTGCTCAACTTTTTCAGTCGCAGGTAGGGGGCTGGCTTTTTTCTGCACCACTTTGTTTTCTTCGTTTAAAGTGAGTGTTTTGTCAGGATCAATTTCAACTTCTAGAATGCCAGCTTTTATTAGCTTATCTATACTTCCTTGCGTTTTTACCCAGCCTTGGTTTTTGATGCGGATCTTGCCTGTTTGTTTTGTCACGCTTTGCACAAACATGCCGAGTTTAAGTTGATTGATAGGAAGTGTTTTCAAGGACATTACTTCAAGTTGAATACATTACTATAAAATTAGCAGATATTTCGTATCTGAGTAAATAATAATAAAGGTGAGTTTTTAGGTAATAAGTATGTTTTTTGAACTGAAAGCAGAAAATTTTCAACGGTTTAATGTGGTTTAATAAAAAAGCCCCTACAAAAATTGTAGAGGCTTATAAAATTTAACTAAGAAAGTGTTCTTAAAGTTTACTCGTCATCTTCTACAAGCGTCATAAGTGATGTGTTACCACCTGATGCTGTTGTATCGATACTGATTGTTTTCTCAGTAAGTAAACGTTTGATCAGCGTATCATAGTACTCTGAGCTAATAACCGGCAGTATTGCACCTTTACGTTGTGCTAGCTGCTGGCTGAAGTAGCCTAAACGTGATGAACGAGCTGCAACAACCGCACCTGCAAGGTGAGGGTGCGCTAAGATAGCTTGCAACTGATTAGGCTTAGCAACTTGGAAAACACCTTCAGCAATACCCGTTGAGATAAACTTATCTCTAAACGCAACAGCTTCCTCATAGAACAACTCAGAGGCTACAGTGATTACCGTATTACCCGCAGCAAGTGCTGTGATAATAGAAATTGCCCAGAAGTTAAATGATGTACTCTTATCGGCATAACAAACCACACAACCACGTGGCTCAAGGTGGAGCGTATTAGATTCACCTGTAGGTCCAGGTAATACAGTGTGCTTACGCATGTGCTTTTCAAGGCGGTTAAGCTGCGCACGTGCATCAGCCAATGTTAATGCTAAGTCATCAGCAAGCTCGTCGATGATCTCAACCGTTGCAACTTTTGCTAGTAATTGACGAACAGCAGAAACACGGTCATTTAGTGGTGTCGCACGCCAGATTTTTTCATCGCGTAATGAGTTTTCCATTAACTTAGCAACTTGCTCAGCCGCACCTGAATAGTGGTGAGTGTCTAGCTCATCAGGTGATAGGTTCGTCATTTGTACGTTGTCTGGTGACGCTTTCTCTTTCACAAGACGTTGCAAGTAGTTAGGGCCACCTGCTTTAGGGCCAGTACCTGAAAGGCCACGACCACCGAAAGGTTGAACACCTACGATTGCACCGATCATGTTACGGTTGATGTATACGTTACCTGCACGAGACATCTTTGCTAAGTACTCACAACGCTCTTCAATGCGTGAGTGAACACCCATTGTCAGGCCGTAGCCTGTGCCATTGATTTGATCAATCACATTATCAAGCTCTGAGCCTTTGAAACGAATGATGTGAACGCATGGACCAAATACTTCACGTTTAAGCACAGATAAGTCTTTGATTTCGTACAAACGAGGAGCAAAGAAATAAGCGCCATTCTCGTTGTTATCAGGAATAGCACACTCGTAATGAAGTGTTGCATTGCCTTTAAGATACTCAACGTGTTCATTTAAGTTCTTTAACGCTTTTTCATCGATAACAGGACCGATATCGGTTGAAAGTAGCGAAGGGTCACCAACATGAAGCTCTTTTAACGCACCTTTGATCATCTCAATAATGCCATCAGCAACGTCTTCTTGAATAAACAATACACGTAGCGCAGAACAACGTTGGCCAGCACTTTGGAAACCTGAACTGATCACATCATCAACCACTTGCTCAGGAAGCGCTGTTGAGTCAACGATCATACAGTTTTGACCACCTGTTTCTGCAATTAACGGTACTTGGATATCGTTACGTGCAGCCAGTGTTTGTGAGATTAATGTGCCTGTTTCAGTTGAACCTGTAAACATAACCGCTTGAATACGCTCGTCAGGTACAATTGTTTTACCTACTTCGCTACCACGGGCAATAACAGGTTGCACTACGTGCTCAGGTAAGCCGACAGACAGCATCAGTTCAATCGTACGAAGAGCGATTAAACTTGTTTGCTCAGCTGGTTTTGCAATAACCGTGTTACCAGTCACGATAGCAGCAGCAACTTGACCTAAGAAGATAGCCAGTGGGAAGTTCCATGGGCTGATACATAAGATCACACCACGGGCTTCAAAGCGCTCGTCTTGTGATAATTCTTCTGCACGTGCAGCGTAGTAACGACAGAAGTCAACGGCTTCGCGTACTTCGTCAATACCATCTTGTGCAACTTTACCCGCTTCTTTAATACAAATAGCAACTAGCTCATCGTGGTGGCGCTCTAAAATGTCAGCAACACGGCGTAGCAGGTTTGCACGTTCTTTTACAGGTGTTTGTGACCATGACTCAAATGCTTTTTCTGCATTTTCTAGAAGTGATGTCATATCTTCTGATGTTTGAAGTTTCACATGACCAATAACTTCTTTGTGGTTTGCCGGGTTTTTCACTGGCAATGAACCTTCAGGTACATCGCTTAATTCAATTCGGTGTTCTTCAAACCATGCATCTAAGTTCTCTTTGAATGGAGTAATAACATTAATATCAGTTAAATCCATCCCTTTTGAGTTTGCACGTTCGTCACCGTACAAATCAATTGGCATATTAATTTGTGTATTGAACTTGTTGCGTAAACCTTGCAAAGTTTCAACTGGATCTGGCAGTAATGACTCAACCGGCTTAGAGGTATCAACAATTGCGTTAACGAATGATGAGTTAGCACCGTTTTCTAATAAACGACGCACTAAGTACGCAAGTAAGTCTTCGTGTTGGCCTACCGGTGCGTATACACGACACTGAATTTTTTCTTGTTCAACAATTTGGTCAAACAAAGACTCACCCATGCCATGCAGACGTTGGAATTCAAATCCATCGTGGTCACCTTTAGCAACTTCTAAAATCGTTGCCGCAGTGTAAGCATTGTGTGTTGCAAATTGCGGGTAAAGTACATCGCGGGCTTCTAGTAGTTTGATAGCACATGCTTTGTAAGATACGTCTGTTGTTGCTTTACGTGTGAACACAGGGAAGTGGTCTAAACCATCTTGCTGAGTGGTTTTGATTTCGGTATCCCAATAAGCACCTTTTACGAGGCGAACCATTAGCTTACGGCCCACGCGGCGCGCAAGGTCAGCAACCCATTCAACTACAAAAATAGCGCGCTTTTGGTATGCTTGCACAGCTAAACCAAAGCCATTCCAGTTACCTAGTTCATCATCGCTGAATACGGCTTCGATAATATCTAATGAAATATCTAAACGGTCAGCTTCTTCAGCATCAACAGTGAAGCCGATGTCGTAGCTTTTCGCAGCAAGTGCAAGTTCTTTTAGCTTAGGTACGATTTCTGCCATCACACGTTCACGATGAGTGAACTCATAACGTGGGTGTATTGCAGAAATTTTCACAGAGATACCTGGGCTTTTGATAGGGCCACGGCCATTTGCTGCTTTACCAATTGCGTGGATAGCAGTCATGTAGCTTTGGAAGTAACGCTCTGCATCTTTCATAGTGCGTGCGCCTTCACCTAGCATATCGTACGAATATACGTAGCCTTTTTGTTCTTTATCAGCAGCTCGCTCAATCGCTTCGTCAATGGTACGACCCATTACGAACTGCTTACCCATGATCTTCATCGCGAAGTTCACAGATTTACGAATAACGGGTTCACCTAGACGGCCAATGGTTTTCTTAAGTACACCAAATTGCTGTTCTTTCGATTTGTCGCTGTAGTTAACCATTTTACCGGTTACTAGTAGGCCCCAAGATGATGCGTTCACAAATAAAGAATCGCTGCTACCTAAATGCGAGCTCCAATCACCTTTTGCTAGTTTGTCACGAATAAGTGAGTCTTGAGTCGCTTTGTCTGGTACACGTAAAAGTGCTTCAGCTAAACACATTAGAACCACACCTTCTTCTGTCGAAAGTGAGAATTCGTTTAACAGTGCGTCAACACCGCTTTGACCATCTTGATCGCGACGGATATTTAAAACCATTTGACGGGCACGTTCCCATGCACGGCTTCGTGCTTTTACGCCTACTTCAGCCAGCGGTAAGATATGATCAATAACCGCATTTTCGTCAATACGGTAGAAATCACGGATTTTTTGTCTTATTGGACACTCAGTTGTCAAATCGCCATTAAATAGCATATGTAACCCTCTGGTATGTGGAGTCTAGAAACGCCAAAAAAGCATTTCTTACCATTGATATAATTCGTGCATTCTAATTAAATTCCAGCAGAATATGCTGGTTAAATTTTTCAATTTACGATAATTTACAGGGCATACCTTGAACTTAGCCGCATAAAATTCTGTTATGACCAGCCCGAATCGATTACGCATGTTAGATCGCATTGATTTAGCAATTTTAGACGCTCTGCAAAAAAATGGCAGAATCTCAAACGTAAACCTCGCAAAACAGGTTAATTTGAGCCCGAGCCCGTGTCTTGATCGTGTTAAACGATTAGAACAAGAGGGCTATATTGAAGGCTACTATGCCAAGCTTAACGAAGCTAAGCTTAATCAAAGCTTATTAGCGCATGTGCAGGTGTCTTTGGTTACTTCTAACACCTCTGTTTTTAAAGTTTTCAGAGAGTATATTTTAAATATTCCTCAGGTCGTTGAATGTGACATGGTTGCAGGAGGATATGACTATCTATTGAAAGTGCGTGTCTCTGATATGGACGAATATCGCCAAGTCTTAGGGGATTTAGTCGATATACCTGGGGTTGGCACACATCATACTTATATGGTGATTGAAAAAATTAAACAGGACACAGGGCTTCGATTCGATATTTAATGTAAGGAAACCTACGTGGTTTCCTTTTTTGTATTTTAAAAAGAGACTTCAGTATAAGAGTAAACAGCGAATGTTGGAGTCTCATAAGCCTTCCCATTACCAGCCTAATTGATATTAATTTTAGCGAGTTTTCTTTTCAGAGTCGCAAGCATTGAATCGACAGAACTATCAGCATGACTGAGTCCTTCCATCAGCGTCATAAAGTAAAGGTCAATAATGATATCTGCATCTGTAGGGGTAGCGTCATTATCATTTATCAAGCGTTTCTTAAAAGCATTTAGTTGTGGTTCAAGTTCATTTTGTTGCCACATAATTTCTTTGAACAACTCTCGACTAAATTCTTTTTTCGCCAAGTAAAAAGCATAGAGAAAGCGAGCGTAGTGGTACATTCTATCTGTGGCTGTTGTACTGGTATCTAAACTCTCTGCGGTGCTTAGAATGTCTGTCAGTTCATTTTCAAAGCTGTACTTGAGTATCGCAACCTTAGTCGCAAAGTGACTAAATACGGTGCCATTGGCAACATTGGCTGCCTTTGCAATATCTCGCGTACTCGTTTGATGATAACCCTGCTCTGAAAACAACTGCCATGAGGCTGTTAGTATCTGCTGTTTTGTTTGCTCTTTCTTAGTCACTGCACACTCCAATTTTTATGCTATTTAACCAGAAATTTAAAAAATCTCAATCAAGACTATTGTAAATTGAGCGCGCTCAAGTTTAAAATGAGCGTGCTCAATTAATAAAAGGTTAGCACCATGGACATATTAAAACGCTTTATTGGCTATGTATTATTTTTACCAGGTATTTTCTTTTATAGCTTTATTTTAGGCCCCTTACTTATTGCCGTACTAGTACCAGGGGGGCTGATGTTATTGCTACTTATTTTAGGATATAAAGGGGGCTTTTTAGTGCTTAAGCGAGAAGTGCTTAATACACTTAAGCAAAAATCTCCCTAAAGCAATGTTGGTAGTAAAAGTGGTTAAGTCTAAAAAAAGAAACCCTGCTAAGCAGGGTTTCTTTTTAATCTAAAATGGGAAGTTTAGAACTAAGCCCAGCCGTCATAGCGTTTACGGCGAGACAACATAATCGTTAAAATAATACCCAACAATAAGCCGATAAATGCAATTGCGCCGCCATATGTAAGTAATTGGCGCTTTTCTTTAGCACTGGCTGCTTGTTTAGCATTACGCTCAGACTCGATAGTATTTTTAAGCTTATCGATTTGTGCTGTCAGGGCTTGGTTTTGTTCGTTAAGAGAGCGGTTTTGCTCTTGTAGCTGTGGTAATTCTATTTCGGCTTGACGTAACTGCTCTTGCATTAATGTCATGTCGTTATTCAGCGCTTGAAACTGTTGATGAATACCAGCGTTTTCAGTGATGAACTTTGCTTCTACCCAACCTTCACGCTCTTTATCATCACGAATTTTAAAGTAGCCATTATCTTCACCTGATAATAATTCTACTTGTGTACCTGCATCAACAGAGCCCAAAATACGGTAGTTTTTGCTCGGACCTGAATGCATAAAAGTGTACAGGTTATCGACTATGTAGGCGGTGTTTTCGTTGTTGCTGCTTGGCGCTTCTTCTGCGTAGCTAATAAAAGAGGTGGCCGCAAGGAGCAACCCAAAAATACACTGTTTTAACATCAATCTACCTTGTTAATGTGATCTTGCCGAGAAGTGGCTAAATTTATAATTTCTTTATGTATAGAGATAGTAGGGATTTCAACTATTAATAGCAAGGCTGATATTGTAATCCGTGTATGAGCTTAATCGCAAAAATCAGGAAAAAATTTGCATTAAGTAGCTGCTTTGTTTATTTTGACCACTTATTTATTTTAAATGTACTCCGCAAAGCGAATGGATACTGAGATAGAACTGAAGTTTTTGGTGTCAGATGCCGTTGTTCCACTGATCCCCGCATTAATTACCCAATTTGCAAAAACCGTTACCAACAAACCGTCACGCAGCCTACAAAATGCCTATTACGACACGCCGAGTCGTGAGTTACGTGCACTTGATATAGGCTTACGTACACGCTGCAGCGATACCGACTGTGAGCAAACTATTAAGTTAGCCGGTGAAGTGGTGGGGGGGTTGCATCAACGCCCTGAATATAACTTGCCTCTTGAAGGTAATCGTCCTGATTTATTGGCCTTTGATGCGTCAATCTGGCCTCACGCAATGCAAGTTAATGCGATAGCCGATAACCTTTACCCTATTTTTAGCACTAACTTTATTCGTCGCACGTGGTTAATTGAAACCGATAGCGGCGCTAAAATCGAAGTGGTGTTAGATAAAGGGGAAATAGCGGCCTCTGGTCAGGTTGAACTTATTTCTGAGCTTGAAATTGAGTTATTAGAAGGTAGCCGCCAAGAGTTATTTGCTTTAGCAGATAAGCTGGTCAGTGAAAGTCATGTGCGCTTAGGACTTTATTCAAAGGCTGCGCGTGGTTACCGCCTTGCTGATAACACGCCTTTGAAAGCGAGTAAATCGATAGGCTTTGTACCGCTAAACAGTGGCGCGACACAAGAACAAGCATTAGTGGCAAGCATTAACTATGCTATTCGTTTTGTACAAAAACATGAAGCGTGTTACTTCATTAAACCAAGCTTAAAAACCTTAAAGCGAGTCACGGATGGTATTCGACTTATCCGTCATGCATTTTGGTTATTTGATGATATTGTCAGTAAAGATGATACGGACTCATTACGAGTAGAGCTAAAATGGCTTTTAAGTGAGCTTGCTTGGGTTGAAAATGCTATACAGCTAAAAACCTATACCTCGAAGCGACATGCCTATTACAAAAAGATTAATAGCGCCCCTGAGCTGACTCAAGTCATCAACGATTTAAAAGAATTACAGCCAAGTATTGAAGATGTACAAGAACTGTTTCACAGCAAGCGATACAATCGTTTGTTGTTGCAACTTACAACATGGCTAATTGAAAAACAGTGGCGTAAATCATGGGGCCAAGCGGAGTTTCAAGCCGCAGAAAAACCGGTTGCTGAAATCGCTAAGCGTTTATTTGCCAAAGACTGGCACGATATGCACGAGCTTATTCCTGAGCAGCAAGTGTTTACAGATAAAGACTATTTATCACTTAGAACTCGCCTTGAAAATTCACTATTAAGTGGTAACTGCTTGGGTGCCCTATTTAATACTGATGATAGAAATGAGTTTCGAATTCCATGGTTAGATATCTCCCACGGTATTTATGAGCTTAGTACACTTGATTATTTAAAACAGCTATGCGCAGGTCAAGATGATCAAGAGCTTGCTAAAATTCAGGCTTGGTTAGATCAGAAATCTGACTTTTTGGTCAGTGCAATGGAGCAAAGCCGTCACGCGTCTTTCAATACTGATCCATATTGGTTGTAAGCCTGTGCCTGTTTGCCTATGGATAGGGTTAGCGATGTTGAGTATATCGGCATTTGCTAACTCAACCGAATGGCAAACTTACAAACAGCAAGATGGCATAAGCGTCACTTACAAAACGCATCAAAACGGTATTATAGAAATAAGTGCCTCGGTGCTGGTAAAAAATGCGAAAGCCCATGACTTTATGGTGCTATTGAGCGATACTGACAATGCGCCTGATTGGCTCGAAAATGTGAAAAGTGTCACCTTAATGGAGCGTTTAAGCCCTTCTGAAACGCTTGTGTACACACACTTTAATTCGCCTTGGCCTGTTTCAGATCGCGATTTGGTTAGCTATTCGTGTTACCACCGTCTGAGTGAGCACAAAACTGAGCTTAAAATTATTAGTCAGCCCCATGCAAAACCGGCAGTAAATGGTGTAGTGCGTATTAAAGATTTAACCGCTTTTTGGCGCTTAACACATCAGCAAAATGACTTACTGGTTAGTCATCAAGCTTATGCAGACCCTGCGGGTTCTATTCCACATTGGTTGAGTAACAAGGTATCATTAAAAAGTGTGTTTGAGACCTTACAGTCACTACGTAAGGAGCTCAGCTATAATAGGTTTACGCGCCTAAACACACCAAGCGTGCCTGGGAAGTGTGCTTCTTGAAGGCATAATACCTTTTATTAGTCTATTTAGTCGTAGGAAGAAAATGAAAGAGCCAAAAATTCCCTTGGTGAACAAACCAAATGGTATTGGGGTAGGGCGTGTTTTAAAAGCCACCAAATGCTCAATCAAAGGCTTTAAAGCTGCATTTAAAGAAGAATCTGCATTTCGCACTGAAACCTATTTAGGCCTGGTATTATTTCCGTTATCAGTGTTGCTTGCCCAATCATTAAGCCATTGGCTGATGCTATTTATTCCTTACTTATTATTGTTGATAGTTGAGCTACTCAACTCAGCAATAGAGGCGCTGACTGATAGAGTCGGTATTGAGTACCATGTATTGTCGGGGCGAGCTAAAGATATGGCCTCAGCGGCAGTGACGTTGGCATTAATTATTTTGCTACTGGTTTGGGCAGTGGCAATTTATGAAAAGATAATGATGCAGTTTTAAACAAAAAAAGCGCCAAAAGGCGCTTTTTCATCTTATATAACCTATTACAGACCAGCAGCTGCGCGAAGTGCGTCTGCTTTGTCTGTGCGCTCCCAAGGGAACTCTTCACGACCGAAGTGACCGTAAGCCGCTGTCGGTTGATAAATAGGACGCTCAAGGTCAAGCATTTGGATTAAGCCATATGGGCGAAGGTCGAAGTGCTCACGTACTAATTCGATTAGACGCGCTTCTTCTAATTTACCTGTACCAAATGTCTCGATGCTGATAGATGTTGGCTCTGCAACACCGATAGCGTAAGAAACTTGTAGTTCACACTTGTCAGCAAGGCCAGCAGCAACTACGTTTTTAGCAACGTAACGTGCAGCGTATGCAGCTGAGCGGTCAACTTTTGATGGATCTTTACCAGAGAAAGCACCACCACCGTGACGAGCCATACCACCGTATGTATCAACGATGATTTTACGACCTGTCAGACCACAGTCACCCATTGGGCCACCGATTACGAAACGGCCAGTTGGGTTGATGAAAAACTTAGTCGCGCTTGAGATAAGCTCAGCAGGAAGAACTGGCTTGATGATCGTTTCCATTACTGCTTCAACTAAGTCGTTTTGTGAGATTGAATCACAGTGTTGAGTTGAAAGAACAACAGCATCAATACCAACAGGCTTGCCATTTTCGTATGCAAACGTTACTTGAGATTTTGCATCTGGGCGTAACCAGTTAAGCTCACCGCTTTTACGAACTTCAGCCTGGCGCTGAACTAAACGGTGTGAATACGTGATAGGTGCAGGCATTAACACGTCAGTTTCGTTACATGCATAACCAAACATTAAACCTTGGTCACCAGCGCCTTGCTCTTCAGGGCGAGCACGGTCAACACCTTGGTTGATATCTGGAGATTGTTTACCGATTGTGTTTAGGATTGCACACGAGTCAGCATCGAATCCCATATCTGAGTGTGTGTAACCGATTTCACGTACTGTTTTACGTGTGATTTCTTCGATATCAACCCAAGCGCTAGTCGTGATTTCACCACCCACCATCACCATACCGGTTTTAACGTAAGTCTCACATGCAACACGGGCATGAGAATCTTGCTCTAAAATAGCATCTAGAACCGCGTCAGAGATTTGGTCCGCGATTTTATCCGGATGACCTTCAGAAACTGATTCAGAAGTAAATAAATGTTTTGCCATTGTATTTCTGCTCACAAATATTGCGCTTCACATACGTCGGTAATAGCGCTAAAAAATTAAGGGGCGTATTTTATCTAAAACAAATATGTTTGCATAGTAATTTTACGCCTAGACGTCTATTTAAAATTACTAATAACATTTCGTTCTTAATAAACAGTAATAATAGGTGCATTTAATACGGATTTTTAATTGCACTGTACCCTTACATTAAGTAAGAATGGTGCCTTACACACAACCAGCGCAAATACATAAAGGTAGGAGAATTCATGCCATCACGCAAAGAACTTGCAAATGCTATTCGCGTCTTATCAATGGACGCAGTACAACAGGCCAAATCTGGTCACCCTGGCGCCCCTATGGGCATGGCAGATATCGCAGAAGTACTATGGCGCGATTATCTAAAGCACAACCCAACGAATCCAGAGTGGGCAGACCGCGATCGATTTATTCTTTCAAATGGTCACGGTTCAATGCTGATCTATTCTCTTCTACATTTAAGTGGTTATGATCTGCCGTTAGAAGAAATTAAAAACTTCCGTCAAATGCACTCAAAAACACCAGGCCACCCAGAGTATGGGTATGCACCAGGTATTGAGACCACTACGGGCCCATTAGGTCAAGGGATCACAAATGCGGTTGGTATGGCGATTGCCGAAAAAGCACTTGCTGCACAGTTTAACCGTGAAGGTCACGATATTGTTGACCACTTCACCTATGCGTTCATGGGCGATGGCTGTTTAATGGAAGGTATTTCACACGAAGCTTGTTCATTAGCGGGTACATTAGGCCTAGGTAAACTTGTTGCGTTTTGGGATGACAACGGCATCTCAATTGATGGTGAAGTAGAAGGTTGGTTCAGCGATGACACACCAGCGCGCTTCAAAGCATACGGCTGGCACGTAGTTAGCGATGTAGATGGGCACAACCCTGATGCAATTCGCGCCGCTATCGAAGAAGCGCGTAGCATCACCGATAAACCATCACTTATTTGTTGTAAAACAGTGATTGGCTACGGTTCACCGAATAAATCAGGTAGCCATGACTGCCATGGTGCACCACTCGGTGAAGATGAAATTAAAGCATCTCGTGAGTTCTTAGGTTGGACTGGCGAGGCATTTGAAATCCCTGCTGATATTTACAGCGAGTGGGATGGCAAAGAAAAAGGTAAGCAACTAGAAGCAAGCTGGGACGAAAAATTTGCCGCTTACGCAAGTGCGCACCCTGAACTTGCTGCTGAGTTTAAACGTCGTACCAACGGTGAATTACCAGCTGATTGGGCTGAAAAGTCACAAGCTTACATCGAAGAGTTACAAGCAAACCCAGCAAACCCAGCAACACGTAAAGCATCACAAAATGCATTAAACGCATTTGGCCCATTATTACCAGAATTCATGGGCGGCTCTGCTGACCTTGCGGGTTCTAACTTAACACTTTGGGATGGCTCAAAAGGCTTAGAAGCAAACGATGCAAGTGGTAACTACATTTTCTACGGTGTACGTGAATTTGGTATGTCGGCAATTATGAACGGTATTGCACTGCACAAAGGCTTTATTCCTTACGGTGCTACATTCTTAATGTTTATGGAATATGCACGTAACGCAGTTCGTATGGCCGCATTGATGAAGCAGCCAAGCATCTTCGTTTATACGCACGATTCAATCGGTCTAGGTGAAGATGGTCCGACGCACCAACCGGTAGAGCAAATTGCTAGCATGCGTTTAACGCCAAACCTAGTTAATTGGCGCCCATGTGACCAAGTTGAGTCTGCGATTGCATGGCAACAAGCGATTGAGCGTAAAGACGGCCCAACATCACTGATTTTCACTCGTCAAGGCCTTGAGCAACAAACGCGTACTGCACAGCAGTTAAGCGACGTGAAAAAAGGTGGTTACGTGCTGAGCTGTGACGGTGAGCCAGAGCTTATCCTTATTGCAACAGGTTCTGAAGTACAGCTTGCACAAGATGCCGCTGCAGAACTTCGTTCACAAGGTAAGAAAGTACGTGTGGTCTCTATGCCTTCAACTGATTTATTTGATGAGCAAGACGCTGCTTATAAAGAAAGCGTACTACCAGCAAGCGTAACACGCCGCGTAGCAATTGAAGCGGGCATTGCAGACTACTGGTACAAATACGTAGGTCTAAATGGCGCAGTAGTTGGTATGACGACATTCGGTGAGTCTGCACCTGCAGGCGAGTTATTCAAGCACTTTGGTTTCACTGTTGAAAACATCGTAAACAAAGCAAACGCTTTGTTCTAAGCTTTAACCGCTAAACTTAAAAGCCCGCGCTGTATAACCACAGCGCGGGCTTTTTTATGGCTTTTTACTTGGCCGTAGGCGTGAAATTTATTTCGCGCGAAAAAGCTAGAACTCTTGTTGCGCTCTAATTAATCAAGGGTTAAGTTTATAGAGTTGTTTAATTTTAAACTAATTGAAACTGCGTTTAGAGATTCAAGGTTGAAAGGTGTTATACGCATTTTAATTATTAAGCTTTTATGTTTTTCGTGAGGTATGAGTGGAATCTAAGCTGTTAAAAATCAAGTTGAATCCCAATTCTCGAAGTGATTTAGATACTTTAATCACTTATATGCGTGAAAACATCGAGTTTCCAAAAAGTGAAATGGAGCAAAAAGGCTACTTTTGGGATTCCGTATTTTATGAGAAAAGTGACGAATTTGAATATATCTATATTGTTATCAAATCGAAAGATTTTTCTAAAATAATGATGGATGAAAGTGAATTAATCATATCTCCCTTCAGAGATGTTTATGAAAAGTTTAGAAGCACTTGTTGGGCTCCTGAACCTTATATAGATCTAGAACCAGTATTTTGTTTTAATTCATCATTAACTTTTTCAGGCTAAAAGCCTTTTGTATCAAAATATAACAAGCAATTTAATAGAGTTAAAAGCGTTGGGCTATTGCTTCGCCCTTTTTAGCTCATTAATTGTGAATTGCACTAAGGTCACTGATGAAACAGTATTCAATTGTTAGAATTAAAAAGTTGAATCGAGAGTTCACATTTAATGAAAGTCACATGGGTACACGCTCTCCCAGCGTTGGTGATGTTGCTACTATTGTGGATGTTTATGATGGAGCTTTTGAGCTTGAGTGTTGCGACAGTGATGGCTGTACAATTTGGTTGGAAATTTTTGATTCAAAAGACGCTGAATTTGAAATTTTAGATGATTTACCTTCCATTAGATTATCCCAAAATGATTTCATAGAGTTATTTGAACTCATGGAAAAGGCTAACGAGTTATTTCATCAATCAACAAAGTATTCTGATCCTGATAAAGTAAAAGAATTTGCTCAGGCTAATTATCCTCTAATTAGAAAGTTTTACTACGAAATTCTGTGGGATAAATTACCAGAAGCAGAAAAAGAACGAAGACTTAATGAGTAGCGTGCATATAGCAAGTTGCTTAATTTTGTATACTTAATTGGCAAAATTAACAGCTGGCTTGGCACTTAGCGCTAGTATAACCTATAGTTGTATTTACTAAATCTACTTTTGGAGAGAAGCCAAAGAAATATATATTCCAATGCAAATTATCTGGGCGAGAAAAATCAATTAATACTTCAAATGTAGGCTCGGTATCTGACGTTATAGATCAGTATAGAGCGGATGGTTATGGTTTGATGTGTAATTGCTACATTGACTCTACACTTTTTGATCGTCTTGATGGAATCTCTGATAGACGTGGAATAAATATTGAAACTTGGTCTGGGTTTGAGATAGAACGATTTTTATCCAGAAGGCCGCTATTAAAGCAACGATATGAAATAACTTAATAATTAGGGGACCGTCGGATGTTACGCACCGCTGCTTTGAGCGCTATGACTCACAAACGACATTTTAAATCTCCCGTACAATTGACGCGCTAAAGCACGACCTTGCTTGCAAGATCGGCTTATGGCTAACTACGGCTAACCGGACTTGATTATTTCTCACTCAGCTCCCCTTGAATGCTAAACCGACAACTGGCACTGTCTGTAGCTTAATAACAAAACACAACAGGAGTGAGGATGTCTCAGTTTGATAATGTAAGTGTGCTGAAAAAAGCCAATGTGTATTTTGATGGTAAAGTGTCTAGCCGTACAGTGGTATTTGCTGATGGCAGCACGAAAACCTTAGGCTTTATGCAACCGGGTGAGTTTGAGTTTGCTACGAGTAAAAAAGAGTTAATGGAACTTAACGGCGGCAGTTGGCAAGTGCTATTACCTGATGAGAGCGAATGGCAAACAATGCAAGCAGGGGAGTCATTCACGGTTGATGCGAATGTCACCTTTTTAGTAAAAGTGAGTGAGTTTGCAGATTACTGTTGTTCGTACGCTTAGTGAGCAGTTGTTAACCTCTGTGAAAAGCCCGTGCGATGCGGGCTTTTGCATATTTTATCTGCAACGCATGATCTAAATCATCTGTGGTTACAATCAATTACTAATTATCTGTAATTTTCGCTTGTGTTAATTCAATTCGCCCCCAATACTAACTGTGAGGTAACAAGAAAAAAGGATACCCTATGAAGATTAATATTTCTGGTCATCATGTTGACGTTACTGAGGCTGTTAGAGCTCACATCAACGAGAAATTCTCGAAAATTGCTAGCCATTTTCCATCATTAATATCACTCGATATTATTCTTTCAAAAGAACATCACAAGTATCAAGCTGAGATCAGTACCACTTATGAAGGTACGCGTTTATCGGTTAAAGGAGAAGATGACGTGATGTATCCGGCTATCGCAAGCGCGGCTAAAAAACTCGATGCATCACTTAAACATCGAAAAGGGCAAATGAAAGCCAAATTACATGAAAAACCGGTCAGTACCACGCCGGAAATCGCCCACGAAATCATTCAAGAAATGGATCTGAGCTAATTACAATGTGCTAGCCTGAAATGGCTAGCCTATACTAAAATTGAAAAGCCAACCGCTTCACAGCGATTGGCTTTTTTGGTTTTTACTTTCTACCTTATCCAACTTCCAATCTCATCTAAAACGCTGTAAGTTGCTTGTTACTAAGAATAAAACACACACAACTTATGCAATCAGCAGTATCAAATTGGCAATCTAAATTAAATGCATTAGGGCCGGGTATTTTAATGGCTACAGCGGCAATTGGTGGCTCGCATTTAGTGGCGTCAACACAAGCGGGATCATTATTTGGTTGGCAGCTATTTTGGCTAATCATTGTAGTAAATGTATTAAAGTACCCATTTTTTCGATTTGGTATGGAATACACCTTAGCCACTAAACAAAGTTTAGTTGAGGGTTATAAGCAAAAAGGGCCAGGCTACTTTTATAGTTTTATTGCGCTGAATATTGTTGCGGCTGTGGTGAATACCGCAGGGGTATTACTATTAACGGCCAGCTTATTGCACTACGCGTTACCTATAAGTATTTCAGTTACACTGCTGTGCTGGCTAATTTTGGCTGTGTGTTTGCTTATTTTGCTATTGGGGCACTTTAAGGCGCTCGATAATGTTTCAAAGCTTATTATGGGGCTGCTTACTGTAACAACCGTGGCTGCGTTGATTGTAGCTATTAACAATGGTGCTATAAACCATGCAGCAGTGGCGCCTGCTGACTATGTGGGCCCATCGCCGTATGAACTTGCCATGCTTGGCTTTATGGTAGCACTTATGGGCTGGATGCCAGCACCTATCGAAATTTCAGCGATTAGCTCGTTATGGCTAAAAGAGAAGCAACATCAACAAGCGGTGACAAAACAACAAGGCTTGTTTGATTTTAATTTGGGTTACTGGCTTACCGCAGCACTGGCGTTAGTGTTTTTTTCATTAGGTGTGTTGGTGCAATATGGTCACGTGCAGGCAGTTCAATTAGGTGGCGTGGCGTTTGCCAAACAGTTGATTGATATGTATGCACTCACCATGGGGGAGTGGGCAAGGCCGCTGGTTTCAGGTATCGCTTTTTTATGTATGTTTGGTACCACGCTGACCGTGCTTGACGGCTACGCCAGAACATTAAATGAGTCGCATAAATTGCTACCCGTTAAACAGTCAAAACATAGCTTGAATATGTGGCTATTATTACAAGCATTTGCTGGCATGGCAGTGATTTTATTTTTTAAATCAGCCCTTGGGCCAATGCTTACCTTTGCAATGACCCTCGCTTTTGTCACGACCCCTGTCTTTGCGTGGCTGAACTTTAGTTTAGTTCGCTCAGAAGCCAGTATTCATCACTCAACCTTACTTCGCATATTGAGCTGGTTAGGCTTAGCTTATTTGGTGGGCTTTGCGCTAGTGTTTTTGGTTTGGAAGGTAATGTAGATTACTTGGCATTTAACTATGCGTAAGGAATATTGTGGTTTAAGGCTACACAACTATAAAGTTCAAGATTTGACTACTCAATAATAAAATAGCTTGAGAATTAGGTGTTTCTTATGTGTTGCCAAAAGTGGTACTTTTTGGTTAACATGTGTTTCGATTTGTAATTGTATAAGGAAATTCCTATGAAAAGGATATTCAAGCTCAAACCTTTTGTTATCGTACCCGCTTTTGCTTTTTTGACAGCATGTGGCTCATCAGACTCAAATGATGATAAAGACACATCATCTGGTAATACTATCCCAACCATCACTTCAGAAGCAGTAACTACAGCGACTGAAGACGAAAACTATAGCTACACGGTTTTAGTTCAAGACGACGACTCTGAGTTAAGTTTTGCATTAGATACAGCACCTACAGGCATGACCATATCTCAAACGGGTAAGATTGAGTGGCTGCCTACAGAAGGCGTTTTAACTTCAGGTGAGGTGATCGTAAGTGTTAGTGATAATCACAACGATAAGGTGACTCAAACATTCGAAATTACGGTGACACCAGTCAATGATGCCCCTATGGTTGCTGATATCGAAGATCAGATTATCAAAAATGGTGAGTTATTTAATTACCAGCTTAATGTAACAGATCCTGATGATACTATTGAAGGTGGAATAAGTTTCACATTATTGTCTGGTCCTGAAGGCATGGCTGTTTCTGACACTGGCTTATTAAGCTATCAAGCCAATAATACTGAAACAACAGCCTATAACGTAAATATTAAAATAAATGATGGCGGTGAAGATAATGCAAGTGCTGCAACCGCGTCTTTCAATCTTGATGCTCAATATTTTGTAGATGTTACTGCGCGAATTAAAGACTACTACACAGAAGATGCTATCTCTAACGCAACCGCATCGATAACAAACGGTAATGGGATATTGGCAACAGGAACTACCGATGGTAACGGTGAGGTATCTTTTTCAGTCCAAGATATAACAATTACTAACCATATGGTTATAACAAGTGATGCTAATGGTTATGCAGAAATGGCTGCACTATTAAACGAAACACGTTTATCTTTACCCACTGATATTTTATTGCAACCTATACATGCGCAAGTAACATTTGATCCCACCATTGCCAGCAACTTACAAGTAGAAGATGCTGTGTTGGTTGAACTACCAGCGAATAGTTTAGTTAGAGCTGACAACTCGCTAGTAACAGGGCCAGTGAGCGCAGAGTTAACGATTATTAATCCTGCGGTTGATGTGTATTTGATGCCGGGTGAAATGCTCACAACGGATGAGAATGGAGAAATAAAACCAATCGAATCATTTGGAGCTATAACTGTCACATTTGAAGATGAAAATGGTGAAACCCTAAATCTTGCTGAAAATAGCCAAGCTATTATCAATATTCCTGCTGTAGGAGAGCTAGCGAGTACCGTGCCACTTTACTATTACAATGAGCAGACAGGTTTATGGGTTAAAGAAGGTGAAGCCCAACTTGTTAACAGCGCAGAAGGTAATTTCTACACAGGTTCCGTTTCGCACTTTACTACTTGGAATGCCGACCGAATTTATGAAACGGTATTTATTCATGGTTGCTTAGAAGATAATAACCAAAATCGAATCGCGGGTGCTTTAGTGAACTCCCAAGGACGTGATTACATCGGGTCATCATCTGCTGTAACAGACATTAACGGAGACTTTTCGATTCCTGTTAAGATGGACAGTACCGTCTTAATTTCATCAACTTCAGGTGGTTTGAGCCGCACATTCTCTGTCGAAACGAATTTAACCGATTTAACTCTTGATGAATGTATTGTGTTAGATGAAGTATTTACCAAAATTAAGCTTAACTGGGGGGCGACTCCATCGGATCTAGATTCTCATTTATGGGGCCCAACAGCGACAGAAGGTGAACAGTTCCATATTTATTTTGGTAGTGATACAGCGACTGTAAACGATATTATTATGTTTTTAGACGTTGATGACATAACAAGTTATGGCCCTGAGGTTATTTCAATCCCAGAATTTCCGCTACCTGGAACTTACACCTATAAAGTACACAATTATTCAAATACACCAGAGATTGACAGCACCACAGCAAAAGTAGAGCTTGTTATAAACAACCAACGCCGTGTGTTTACACCTCCGAGTAGTGGTGTCGAGGATTTGTGGCATGTATTTGATTTGGTTGTAAGTGAAACAGGGGCTGTTGAAATTGTCGAAGTGAATAAGTTTGAAGATGACTTAATTTTGTATACTTCAGCGCAAAATCGTCAGTTTTCAACTCAGAGAAAAGCTCAGCCTTATGAGCAAATGTTCAAAAAGTTAGTTAGTGGTAAGTATTACGCAAAATAACTAATAATAAGCCTCAAGAGGTACTTGAGGCTTATTAACTCAATTCCCTAATTGCATTACTAATCCCATCTAGCGTGAGTGGATACATACGGTTATCCATTAACTGCTTTATAAAATCTATCGATTGATAATAGCGCCAGTGTTCAACGGGTTGTGGGTTGAGCCAAGCGACTTTATCAAAATGGTTGGTGATACGGTTTAGCCAAGCACTGCCTGGCTCTTCATTCCAATGCTCAACGCTGCCACCGGGGTAGGCGATTTCGTAGGGACCCATGGTGGCATCGCCAACAAAAATCACCTTGTAGTCGCTGGTGAACTTGTTAATCAAGGTCATGGTATCAATTACGTTAGAGTGACGACGTTCATTGTCTTGCCAAACATGCTCATACAAACAGTTATGAAAATAGTAAAATTCAAGGTGTTTAAACTCGCTGTGGGCGGCGCTAAATAACTCTTCGCAAGTATGAATGTAATCATCCATTGAGCCACCTATATCAAACAGCATCAACACTTTTACCGCATTGTGGCGTTCAGGTGCCATTTTTACATCGAGCATGCCGCCTTGCTTTGCGGTTGCGCGGATGGTTTCGGTTAAATCCAGTGTATCGCTAGCGCCAGTGCGGGCAAATTTACGCAGCTTTTTGAGGGCAAGTTTTATGGTGCGCGAGCCGATTTCACGGTCACTATCGAGGTTACGGTAGCTACGTTTATCCCATACTTTTACCGCACGGCGATGTCGGTTACCGTCTTGACCAATGCGCACACCTTCAGGGTTATAACCATAGGCGCCAAACGGCGAAGTGCCACCTGTGCCAACCCACTTGTTGCCGCCTGCATGGCGTTTTTGCTGTTCTTCAAGGCGTTGCTTGAGGGTTTCCATAAGTTTGTCAAGGCCACCCATGGCATGTAATTGCGCTTTTTCTTCGTCGCTTAAGTGCTTTTCAAACTCTTTGCGTAGCCAATCATCAGGCAATGCATGTTGCTGTTTTAAGCTTTCGAGCAGATCAAGGTCGGCGACTCCGCTAAAGTAATCAGCAAAGGCTTTATCAAAGCGGTCAAAATGGGTTTCATCTTTCACCATGATGGTACGCGCTAAGTAATAAAACGCGTCTACATCGGCAAAAATAACTCCTTGCTTGAGCGCATTGATCAAATCAAGTAGCTCTCGCAAACTTACTGGTAAGCGGTATTCGCGAAGCTTAAAGAAAAACGCAATTAACATCTTAACGGCGGCTCATAAACGCAAGTTTTTCGATTAAGCTAATGTCTTGCTCGTTCTTTAATAGCGCGCCAAACATGGGCATTAGGCCACCTTTTTGGCTCTTGTCGTGCAGTGTTTTAGCGTCAATATCTTCAGCCATCAGCAATTTTAACCAATCAAGTAATTCACTTGTTGATGGTTTTTTCTTAATGCCATTAACTTCACGTAGATTAAAGAACACCTCAAGTGCTTGGCGTACTAGGTCTTGTTTAACATGCGGGTGATGCACATCGATAATTTGCGCCATTTCTTCACTACTCGGAAAATCAATGTAGTGGAAAAAACAACGACGTAAAAAAGCATCTGGTAGCTCTTTTTCGTTATTCGACGTGATGATCACAATCGGACGTTGCTTAGCAATAACGCGCTCACCGGTTTCATAAACATGAAACTCCATTTTATCGAGCTCTAATAACAAGTCGTTGGGAAATTCGATATCGGCTTTATCGATTTCATCAATCAGTAGCACTGGGCGTTTATTATGTTGCTCACCATAGGTAAAGGCTTGCCATAGTTTTCCTTTAACAATGTAATTGCCGATATCGTGAACTCGTTCATCGCCTAACTGACTGTCGCGTAGACGTGATACCGCATCATACTCATAAAGGCCTTGCTGCGCTTTGGTGGTTGATTTGATGTGCCATTGAATGAGGGGGGTGTCTAAGCTTTTTGCAAGCTCCTCGGCCAGCATGGTTTTACCCGTGCCTGGCTCGCCTTTTATCAACAGCGGTTTTTCGAGCAATATGGCCGCGTTAACGGCTTGTTTTAATGCAGAACTTGCAATGTAGTTATCGGTTGAATTAAAAAGCACGATGTCACCTTATCTGGTCTGAGCAGAGATTAATAACGTTATGATGCCATAGTTATTCTGTGTCTGAAAGGTATGCAAAACGCGGCACAGTTTTGCCATCGATTTCAACGGTTTCTAAAAACATACTAAGTGGGCGTGCCCACATACTAAACTCACCATACAGTGCTTGGTAAATAACAAGTTGCTCTTCGGTTTCACTGTGGGTGGCAACATACTCAACTTTGTATTTTGGGCCTTTGTAGTGTTGATATATACCTGATTTGAGAGGATGAGGTTTTATTGCTGTAGTCATGTTTTGATCTCTTGTATAATTACGTTTTGCACTTTTTAATGCTAAATAAATCGCCAACACTATGAATTATATTTCGTTAGATGAATACAAGAAAGCATGGGTTTTTCGCCATAAAGACATGCCTATCAGCGCAGATGATGCACTGCAAATTAAGCCAATGACAAGTGAACGCGCTGCAGTGCTTTGGACTACCATGGTCAGCCGCGAGCATGACCACCCAGATTTTTTTGATAAAACAGATTGGTGCGGCAAAGAAGAGAGCTTTATCGAGACACTTAATTGGGAAAACGCATGGGAAGCCGGCGAAGAGCAACTCCCCGAGGCTATTTTGGCGCACCTTGATTGGGAAGCAAACACGACAGTGTATTTTTGCATGGCACGCGACAATATCATCGAAACTAGTTTTGCTGTCTTTAAACGTTGTTGGCAAAACTTTATGTTTTTAGCTGATGGCAGTTTGTTAATGGGCAAAAAACGCGATGCTGTTGTGCAGTTTTTAGAGTCAGGTAATGCCAAACTGGGTAAAAAAGGCGCAGTAAAGTAGCGCTCAATTAACGCTCTATGCTATAAAACAGTCAAGCAATTGTTTTATAAGAGCGCGCATTGTCAACTTCAAACTCTCAGAGCAAATCGTTACAACAAGCCGAAATTTGGCAAACTGATGCCGAGCGGGCTTTGTATGCTCAGTTGTGTAATGCTTTTTATGCGCGTGAAATTCCACGTTTAGTTGAAGAGCCAGATGCGGCAAGATTAAGACGATTATTAGCCAGTTTACCTTTTTATATTGAACGGCTTGCTATACGAATTGTGAGTGGGGATGCGCCTCTACAACTTGATTCACAAAATGGTAGTTGGCTCGAGAAGCAAAAAACGCAGCCTCCTGTGCATAGTAAAAATGAGTCAGCGCGTTTTTTTAGTCAATACGCTAAGCGCGGGTTAATTGTTCCCGTGTTAATTAATGACGGTCAATGTACCACAGTTCGCATAGACAGCTTAGATCAAGTAAGCGACAATAAGGTACATTGCAATGAGCTTGGCTGGTTTAATCATTCGGGTGAGTCATTGGAAGACACGCACGCTCAATTATTAAAGCCTTCAAAAACGATAATGATAGCGGCGTGCTGTGGTCACCAATGGCAGTTTAATAAACGAGTAACACCTAAGCGTTTATCTTTAAGAGAAATGCTATTAGCAAGCAATATAAATTGGCGCAACCTAAAGCGCCCAAAGACTTAATTTAACCGCGAAGGAGTGTTCAATGCGGGTTTTTCAATTCGCCTTGTTATGTTTGGCGCTATTTATTCAGTACCGTTTATGGTTTGGCCATAATGGGGTACAGGATTACACTCGCCTTAAGCAAGCGGTTACGTCTCATCAAGATACCAATGCCAAGCTTTTGAAGCGAAATAAAGTACTTAAAGCTGATATAAAAGATTTAAAGCTCGGCCAAGAGGGAATTGAAGAACGTGCAAGGAATGAGTTAGGAATGATTAAACCAGGTGAAACATTTATTCGAGTGTTACCTAGACAACAAAATAATGAAAGATAAGCAAATAATTACCGCTATCGTCCCTGCCGCAGGGGTTGGTAGCCGCATGCAACATTCCACGCCTAAGCAATATATTGAACTTGCTGGCAAAACGATTTTAGAACATACCCTTAGCAAGCTTGCTGAACTTAACCTCCTTCGCACTATTAAAGTCGCAATCAGCGATGGTGACGGCTATTTTGCTGATTTACCGCACATGGATAACCGTATAGAGCGAGTAACGGGGGGGAAAGAGCGCGCTGACTCAGTGTTGAATGCCTTGTTATCACTTGCTGATAATCCTCCTGATTGGGTTTTGGTGCATGATGCTGCAAGGCCGCTGGTATGTTTAACTGATATCGAGCGCTTAATTGCAGACTGTGTTGCTACGAATGAAGGCGGTATTTTAGCCTCTAAAGTAAAGGACACCATAAAGCGTGGTGAGACGCATTGTAAGCAAACAGTGCCGCGTGATGATTTATGGCAGGCACTTACCCCCCAGTTCTTCCCTTATCAAGCGCTGACAGATGCCCTTACAAATGCGCTTAAAAATGGTGTAACCATCACGGATGAAGCATCTGCAATGGAGTGGGCTAAGCAGCCTGTTAAATTGGTGCTAGGTCGTAGTGACAATATTAAGATCACCACGCCAGAAGACTTAGATTTAGCTGAGTTCCTACTAAATAAACAACAAAATGAGAGTACCCCATGATTCGAATTGGCCATGGCTTCGATGTTCATAAATTTGGCGGCGAAGGCCCGCTGGTTATTTGTGGTGAAAAAATTGATTACCCACAAGGGTTCTTAGCACATTCAGACGGTGATGTGGCTATTCATGCATTGTGTGATGCGATATTAGGTTCTTTGGCTATGGGTGACATTGGTAAGCACTTTCCTGATACAGCCAGTGAATACGAAAACATCGACAGTCGTATTTTATTACGCCATGTGGTTGGGCTTGCTAAACAGCAGGGGTACGTACTTGGCAATGCCGATGTTACGATTGTTGCACAAGCGCCAAAAATGCTGCCACATATACAAGCAATGCGTGAAAACTTAGCCGCAGATTTAGAGGCTGACATTTCACAGGTTAACGTGAAAGCGACAACCACCGAAAAGTTAGGTTTTGAAGGACGCAAAGAGGGCATCTCAAGCCACGCAGTCGTTATTATGAGTAAACACAATTCATGAGCGAGTTAAACTACCTTTACGGTAAACCTCTTTCTAAGGCTGACTTTAAAACGTTTGCTGAAGATTTTATGGTTGATGAAGACTTGGGTATTGAGTTTACAGGTTCTGGTGAACATGTTTGCTTACAGGTTGTAAAAAAAGGCGAAAATACTCAGTTTATTGCTAAACGCATTGCCGAAAAAGCAGGTGTATCACCGCGCGATGTAAGCTATGCGGGTCTAAAAGATCGCCACGGTGTTTGTACCCAGTGGTTTAGCGTGCCAGTACCAATTAAAAAGCACATAGAATTTAGTGAACTGAATAACGAACAGTTTTTTGTAATATCGCAACAGCGCCATAACCGTAAGCTCAGAACCGGCTGTCATAAAGGCAATCGCTTTACTATTACGTTACGTAATGTGACTGAGCCGCTGGATATTTTGTGTCGTATCAATGCTGTGCGTGCAGGCGTACCTAATTATTTTGGTGAGCAGCGCTTTGGTCATGGCGGTCATAACCTTGAGATGGCTAAACGAATGTTTGCGGGAGAGCGCATTCGCGATAAAAAACTGCGTGGCTTAGTGATTTCAGCTGCGCGTTCTTATGTGTTTAACGAAATAGTGAGTATGCGTGTTGCTGAGCATGGCCTTGCTAAAACAATGCATCGCGAAGTGTTTATGCTTAGCGGCAGTAATGCCTTTTTTGAAGACAACATAAGCGATGACAATATTGCACGCTTAGCGTCTGGTGATATTGTCATGTCGGCGCCTATGGTAGGTAAAGGTGAAAAAGGCCTGACCGAGACTGAAAAAAAATGGCTTACACCTTATCAGTCGTGGATTGATGGACTTGCTGAATTAGGTCTAAAGAATGAGCGTAGAATGTTACGCTTAATACCTGATTCATTAGCAGTAGAAACCATAGATGAGAGCACATTGAAGCTCAGCTTTGGTCTACCTAAAGGCTGTTTTGCAACCGCTCTGTTACGGGAGCTGGTGGACTATCAAGATGCAAGCCCGAGAGAACAAAAACAAAAGGATGCGTAAATGAAAATCTTATTAAGTAATGATGATGGGGTCAATGCTAAAGGGATTGCAGTTTTGCACCAAGCTTTGATTCAAATCGCAGAGGTAACGTTAGTTGCGCCTGATCGCAATTGCAGTGGCGCAAGTAATTCACTCACATTAATGAATCCATTACGAGCGACTACATTAGATAATGGGTTTATTTCGATTAATGGCACACCGACAGATTGTGTTCATTTAGGTGTAAATGAGCTCACTGACGAGCTGCCTGACTTAGTTGTAGCTGGTATTAATCATGGTGCTAATTTAGGTGATGATACGCTTTATTCTGGTACGGTAGCAGCAGCAACTGAAGGACGTCATTTAGGATTACCAGCCATTGCTGTTTCGTTATGTTCTAAAGAAGGCAACCATTTTGAAACAGCAGCGGCCGTTGCCGTGAGCATTATTAAAGAGCTGGCTTCTCATCCATTACCAAAAGATCAAATAATTAATCTGAACGTTCCCGATATTCCTCTAACAGAATTAAAAGGTGTGAAGGTGACGCGTTTGGGTTCTCGCCATAAAGCTGAAACCATGACTAAGCAGCAAGACCCTTGGGGCCGTGATATATATTGGTATGGCACGCTAGGCGCTGAAAGCGATGCAGGTGAAGGCACTGACTTTTATGCCATCAACAATGGTTATGCATCGGTGACACCATTAAGTGTTGATATGACAGCGAAAGAAAGCTTGCAAGCAGTTGATAGCTGGTTGGCAAATATGGAGATTAATAGTGCTGACTAATTATAATCGCAGTGCATTAGCGTTGGCTGAATTATTAAAGCGAGAAGGGGTAGAGGACTCTATCGTACTTGAAGCAATAGCAACAACACCCAGACACTTATTTGTTGATGATGTATTGCAGCACAAAGCGTATCAGAATACCGCATTACCCATTGGCCAAGGGCAGACTATCTCACAACCGTATATTGTTGCACGGATGACCGAGCTATTACGTTTGGCTGGCGTTAAAGACAAAGTGCTTGAAATAGGCACTGGCTCTGGTTATCAAACAGCAATACTTGCCAAAACATTTAGCAAAGTTTGCTCTGTTGAGCGAATTAAAGCACTGCAATGGCAAGCAAAACGGCGTTTACACAAACTCGATTTATATAATGTAACAATGAAACATGGTGACGGCTGGCAAGGTTGGCAGTCTCAAGCACCATTTTCAGGCATCATTGTGACAGCTGCGGCTGCAACAATGCCAAAAGGGTTATTAGCACAGTTAGCTGATGGCGGAGTCATGATTGCCCCTGTGGGCGAGCAAGACCAGCAATTAATGATGGTTGTCAGAAATGGCGATACATTTAGTGAACATGTAGTTGCACCAGTACGATTTGTACCTTTGGTACCTGGTGACATTGAATAGGACGTCATACTTTGAAGTTATTTACTAAGTTATATGATATGGCACTTGTGTGGGCGAAGCACCGCCACGCAGAGCGCTATTTAGCAGGGATGAGCTTTGCCGAATCTGTTTTTTTTCCGGTGCCACCCGATGTCATGCTGGCGCCAATGTCGCTTGCACAACCAAGCAAAGCATGGCGTTTTGCAAGCTTTACTACCATTGCGTCTGTCATTGGTGGTGTTTTAGGTTATCTTTTAGGTTATTGGCTATTTGAGCCTGTTGTAGAGCCTTTTATTGCTCAAATGGGTTGGCAAGCAAAGTTTGACTTAGCACTTAGTTGGTTTGAAACCTATGGAGTTTGGGTTGTATTTATCGCTGGATTTTCGCCTATCCCCTATAAGGTATTTACGATAGGAGCTGGTTTAATGCAGATGGCCTTTTTGCCCTTTTTAATTGCCTCAGCCATTGGTCGTGGTGCACGATTCTTCTTGGTTTCCGCTTTAATGAAATGGGGTGGGGTTAAAATGGAGCAAAAATTACGTCAATATGTTGAAGCACTTGGCTGGGGTTTAGTTATTTTAGTTGTGGTTGCATACTTTTTATTACGATAGCACTTAAAACCTTTAATTAGCATTTCAAGGAGCATTTTACGGTGAGAAAGCATTTAACAGTCTATGTTGCTTTGTTTCTTAATATTTTGCTCTTTGGTTGCTCCTCTCGCAATGCGCCCGCGCCGGTCAGTAGTTTAGATAATCAAATTAATCTCACTACCCGTAAAGTGATTATCACGGGTTCAAGTTATCGAGTACAAAAAGGCGATACGTTGTACTCAATTGCGTTTAGCGCTCAGAAAGATTTCCGTTCTCTGGCAAAAATAAACCGTATTCCAGCACCTTATACAATTTACCCTGGACAACGCATTTTGCTCAAAAAAGCAGCGGAAAAACCAAAAAAGACGAAAAAATATACGAAATGGAGTAAAAAGTCTACTGTTTCGAAACAAAAAGATAACAAAAAATTAAAAAAAGAGCTTGATCAGCCAAAACAACGAGAGTATGTTCAAAAACAAGCCAACAAAAAAGTTAGTGTAAGAAGTAGTAAATCTAGTACGAAAGTAATATGGAGTTGGCCCGCTCAAGGTAAGGTCACTCGCCGTTTTTCTACTAAAGAAAATGGTTATAAAGGTTTACAAATCGCTAATAAAAAAGGGGCATCTGTTTTAGCTGCTGCACACGGAACGGTGGTTTATGCTGGCAACGCATTAAGGGGATACGGTAATTTAATTATTTTGAAACATAATGATGATTACCTAAGTGCTTACGCACACAACTCCAAGTTGCTCGTAAAGGAAAAACAGGAAGTAAAGGCGGGTCAGAAAATAGCAGAAATTGGCAGTTCCGACTCTTCAGTAACGGCTTTGAGATTTGAAATTCGTTATCGAGGAAAAGCAGTCAACCCTGCTAAATATCTACCTTAGCCACGGGTATTGATAAAGTGATTTAGCTCAATCACATATTTGCTCGGGAGGACGCTTATGGGTCACACAGCAAAACTTGAGAAAACAACAGAAACGATTGACGATAAATTTGACGATACAGTAGTCGAAGAAGAATCTTCTGATTTACTAGAGGAAGTGGATAACGAAGAAGATATTTTTGCAAAGGATGAAGTCGCCAAGAATTTAGATGCAACGCAACTATATCTCGGTGAAATTGGTTTCTCTCCTCTGCTCAGTGCAGAAGAAGAAGTATACTTTGCTCGTAAGGCGTTGAAAGGCTGTGAAGCCTCTCGTAAACGAATGATCGAAAGTAACTTACGCTTAGTGGTGAAAATTGCTCGTCGCTATAACAATCGTGGCCTTGCATTACTTGATCTAATAGAAGAAGGTAATCTTGGTCTTATCCGAGCCGTTGAAAAATTTGACCCAGAACGTGGTTTCCGTTTTTCAACTTACGCAACCTGGTGGATTCGTCAAACTATTGAACGTGCCATCATGAATCAAACCCGTACTATTCGCTTACCAATTCATGTTGTTAAAGAGCTGAACGTTTATTTAAGAACCGCACGAGAATTAACGCAAAAGCTAGACCATGAACCAACAGCAGAAGAAATTGCAGAGTGTTTAGATAAACCTGTTGAAGACGTAACAAAAATGCTGCGTCTAAACGAAAAAATCACCTCAGTTGATACACCAATTGGTGGTGAGAACGATAAAGCCTTACTCGATATTATTGCTGACGAAAAAGGCTCTGGCCCTGAGGGCGAAGTACAAAATAATGATATCAACAAGCATATAGTTGATTGGCTTGGTGAATTAAACCCAAAACAACGTGAAGTATTAGCACGCCGCTTTGGTTTGCTTGGCTACGAACCATCAACGCTTGAAGATGTTGGTCGTGAAATTGGCTTAACACGTGAGCGTGTAAGACAAATTCAAGTGGAAGCATTACGTCGCTTAAAAGATATTTTGCAACACGAAGGTTTAAGCACTGATAGCCTGTTCGACCAATTCACTTAATTTGACAACAATGCATACCTGATCAAGGGTATAGAACCTACGGGTTCAGAACACACAAAAAAGCTGACGTAACGTCAGCTTTTTTATTGTGTAATTAAAGTAAATCTTTTAACTGATATAACAGCTGATGTGCTTGCCTTGGTGTGAGGCTGTCAGGATCAAGCTGCTGTAAAGTTAATTCAAGCTCTGATGGCTCATTATCAAAAGCCAGTGCTTGCTGTTGCTGCACAGGAGCTGTGACCGGCTGATGATTTTCGAGCATTTTTAGCTTTTGTTTTGCTTGTTGAATCACCGCTTTTGGCACACCGGCAAGTGCAGCAACTTGCAAGCCAAAGCTCTTACTTGCAGCCCCTTCAAGTACTGTGTGCATAAAGGCAATGGTGTCGTTGTGCTCAATGGCATCTAAATGCACATTAACCAGTCCTTGTTGCTGTTCAGCAAGTTCTGTTAATTCAAAGTAATGAGTTGCAAATAGGGTTTTAGCTGCAATCTTTGAGGCTAAATAGTCTGCAGTAGCATAAGCGAGTGACAAGCCATCATAGGTTGACGTACCACGACCAATTTCATCCATCAGCACCAACGATTGTGCGGTAGCATTATTCAAAATTGTGGCTGTTTCTGTCATCTCAACCATAAAGGTCGAGCGCCCAGATGCCAGATCATCACTTGCGCCAATACGTGTGAATATACGGTCAATGTTACCGATTTCGGCGCTATCTGCCGGTACGTAAGAGCCTATATGTGCCATTAGTACGATAAGCGCGGTTTGGCGCATGTAAGTTGATTTACCACCCATATTTGGACCAGTAATGATTAGCATTTTACGGTCATTATTGAGCTCTACTGGGTTGGCAATAAACGGGTCTTTCATGACCTGCTCAACAACAGGGTGGCGGCCTTGCTTAATGCTAATATTGTCGTTATCGCAAAGTGTTGGTTTAGCGTAATTAAGTGCTTGTGCACGTTCTGCTAAGTTATTTAATACATCTAAATCAGCTAACACAGCAGCCATGGTTTGTAGCTGCTCGATATGCGGGGCAATAAATTCAAATAACTGCTCGTAAAGTTGCTTTTCAAGGGCTAATGCTTTTGATTGGCTACCCAGTACTTTATCTTCGTGCTCCTTTAGCTCTGGAATGATGTAACGTTCATTGTTTTTAAGCGTTTGGCGACGAATATAATCCGCAGGCACTAAATGTGAATTGGCACGGCTAACTTCAATAAAAAAACCATGTACTTTGTTATAGCCAATTTTAAGCGTACTAATACCTGTGCGTTCACGTTCACGCTCTTCAAGTTTTTCAAGAATATCAGTCGCACCTTGGCTCAGTGCACGCCATTCATCAAGTTCACTATTATAACCTGGGGCAATAACGCCACCATCACGAATAAGTACAGGCGGAGTTTCTATAACAGCACGTTCTAGTAAATCCTGCAGTTCAGGCAATTGTTGCGAGTTTGCGATGATCTGACTAATACGTGGATTGTTGGCATCCATTAGTAGTTCGTGCAGTGGTGCCAAAGCTTGCAAAGCGCTGCGCAAGCGCGTTAAATCACGGGGTCTTGCAGTGCAAAGTGCTAAGCGAGCAATAACACGTTCAATATCACCAATTTGCTTTAATGACTCTTGTAGCTCACCGCATAGTTGTGCATCAATAATCGCACTTATCGCATTGAGACGAGAGTTAAGCTCAGTTTTGCTGCGCACTGGAGTGTGAATACGGCGTTTTAGTAAGCGAGAACCCATTGCTGTTGCTGTTCTATCAAGCACTTGCGCGAGGGTGTTTTCGTAGCCGCCAGAAAGATTCACCGTGAGCTCTAAATTTTTACGAGTTGCAGCGTCGAGGATCACTGCGTGCTCATTTTGTTCAAGAGTAATGGCACGAATATGGGGCAGGGCAATGCGCTGAGTATCCTTAACATATTGCATTAAACACCCAGCAGCAATGAGTGCGTTATGAGCTTTATCGACTCCAAACCCTACTAAATCCTTAGTACCAAATTGGTCGCACAATAAGTGTTGGGCAGTATCTAAATCAAATTCCCACTCAGGGCGTCGACGCGCGCCTTTTATATGCTCAATTAGGTGTACATTTGCAAATGTTTCACTATAAAGCAGCTCAGCAGGCGCTAAACGTTGTAATGTTGAGCTAAATGCTTCATCAGTATTGACTTCAAGAATATTAAAGCGCCCTGAATTGATATCAAGGTAAGCTATTCCGTAAACACCCTTGTTGCTTTGCCACACACTCGTTAATAAGTTGTCTTGACGTTCTTGCAGTAAGGCTTCATCAGAAATTGTGCCAGGCGTAACAATGCGCACAACTTTGCGCTCTACAGGGCCTTTACTTGTCGCAGGGTCGCCTATTTGTTCACAAATAGCAACGGATTCGCCCATTTGCACTAAGCGGGCTAGGTAGTTTTCTACAGCGTGATAAGGGACACCGGCCATTGGGATTGGAGCACCACCGGCTTTGCCGCGGTGAGTTTGAGAAATATCAAGTAATTGTGCGGCACGTTTGGCATCATCAAAAAACAGTTCATAAAAGTCACCCATTCGATAAAACAACAAAATATCTCGATGCTCTGCTTTTATTTTAAGATACTGCTGCATCATAGGGGTTTGTTGTTTTATAGTGTGCGGTGCATAAAGATCAAACGACATGTACTTACCCAAAGGCTGAATATGGAATTACATCAAGAGATTAAAACACTTGCTGCGAAATTAGGAGCTATTTTAACGGATAAACGCTTATGGATCACTACCGCTGAATCATGTACGGGTGGGGGGGTGAGTTATGCGCTTACAGATACGCCTGGAAGTTCTAATTATATTGACCGTGCTTTTGTTACCTACAGCAATCAGGCAAAGCATGAACTACTTGGTGTTAACGAGCAAACATTAAACACCTACGGTGCCGTAAGTGAACAAACGGTCCTTGAAATGGCACCGGGAGCTGCAAAAGCAGCAAAAGCTGATATTGCGATTGCTGTTTCTGGCATTGCAGGCCCTGGAGGTGCAACACTGGATAAGCCCGTGGGATTAGTGTGGTTTTGTATTCATTTTGCAGGGAAAAACTATTCGAGCAAGCAGGTTTTTTCTGGGAATAGAGCAAATGTTAGAGAGCAAGCTATTGTTTATGCTATAGAAAAAGTAATTGAATTGATAAAATCAGAAAATTAGCTTGATACTGTGATTTCATACAGTATACTGTCTGCATTAGCCGGATTTGGAGAACAGAATGAACGATAACAAACAAAAAGCGTTGGACGCTGCTTTATCACAAATTGAACGTCAATTTGGTAAAGGTTCAATTATGAAATTGGGTGATAATAAAGCCCTTGATATTGAAGCTATCTCGACAGGTTCACTTGGTATTGATATTGCGTTAGGTATAGGTGGTTTACCGACAGGCCGTATCGTTGAAGTATATGGTCCTGAATCATCAGGTAAAACAACGCTTACTTTACAAGTTATCGCTCAAGCTCAAAAGCAAGGTAAAACATGTGCGTTCGTTGATGCTGAGCATGCACTTGATCCTGTATACGCACAAAAACTAGGTGTAAACATTGATGAGTTACTTGTTTCTCAACCAGATACGGGTGAACAAGCATTAGAAATTTGTGACATGTTAGTACGTTCAAGTGCTGTAGATGTAGTGATTGTTGACTCGGTTGCTGCACTGACACCAAAAGCTGAAATTGAAGGCGACATGGGTGATTCACACATGGGCTTACAAGCTCGCTTAATGTCGCAAGCACTTCGTAAGTTAACGGGTAATATTAAACGCTCAAATACACTGTGTATTTTCATCAACCAAATCCGTATGAAAATTGGTGTTATGTTTGGTAACCCAGAAACAACTACGGGTGGTAATGCACTTAAGTTTTACGCTTCAGTACGTTTAGATATTCGTCGCATCGGTTCAGTGAAAGAAGGTGACGAAGTTGTTGGTAATGAAACCCGCGTGAAAATCGTTAAGAATAAAGTTGCGCCGCCATTTAAACAGGCTGAATTCATCATTATGTACGGTGAAGGTATCTCTAAACATGGCGAGCTAATTGATTTAGGTGTTAAGCATAAACTTGTTGAAAAGTCAGGTGCTTGGTACAGCTATAATGGTAATAAAGTCGGCCAAGGTAAAGCTAACTCAATTAAGTTCTTAAAAGATAACCCTGAGATCGCAGATGAAATCGAAGGCAAACTACGCGAGATGCTATTACTGCAAGCCACTGTACAACCAGAAGATGGTGAAGATGCAGGCTTAATCGCAGAAGATGAGCTATAAATCGTTTTAAAGAGTATCGTTAAGCGTGATTTGACCCGCACTTAACAAAAGAAAGCCGCTACCCTGTGTAGCGGTTTTTTTATGGTTGAAATAGTCTGTGGTCGCGTGTTGTTTATTTGATTGGTCGCGGGGTTACCCTCTGCTACAAGGTGGCGTAGTTGCGATTTTATATCTCGCTTTAGCTTGAGTTACTTTTGGGTTGTCGCGGGGTTAACCCGCTGCTACAAGGTGGCGTAGTCGCGACTTTGTATCGCGCTTAAGGTTTAGTTGTGTTTGGATTGTTGCGAGGTAAACCCGCTGCTACAAGATGGCGTAGTCGCGATTTTGTATCGCGCTTTAGCTTGGGCTTTTTTGGGTTGTCGCGGGGTAAACCCGCAGCTACGGGAGCGTAGCTGCGATTTTATAGCGCGTTTAATAGGATTATTAAAAACGCTAAAGTTAGATTATAGCTGCCAGTTTAATGACATAGCATAACCGCGTGGTGCACCGTAGTAACCTTGCTCCCAGAACAAGCTGTGAAGGTATTTCTCATTGGTTACGTTGTTGATATTAAAGTTAACACTCACATTATCATTAATGTCATAGGTTGCCATCAGGTTTAGTAAGCCATAGGCATCTTGTTTTGTAACCGGCACCACACCTGAAGGTTGTGTCGGTTGCACACGTTGCGTGTCATCCTGCCATTGGTAATTTAAACCAAAGGTTAGGCCATCTATTTGAGGTACTTTCTGGGTTAAAGCAAGTTTAACTTGATTCTCTGGTGTGTAATCTTTTACTAATTCATCACCATCGATATTTAAGTTACTATAGCTAAAGCTAGCACTAAGCGTGTCGCTGAGTCGGCCACTCATTTCTATTTCAAAACCGTCACTATTGATACCATCTGCACCATAGTAGCGTGTGTCATCTGGTTGAGAACCAGGAACAGCGATAGCTAGGCCTTCTTGCTTAGCATCGAAATACGCAAAGGTGACGAATAAGTTGTCATCAAGTAATTGTGCTTTCAAGCCGATTTCGCTGCTTTTACCTGTGATTGGATCTAGGTAATCTCCGTTAATATCACGCTCTGTTTGTGGTACAAAAGTTTCTGTGTAGCTTGCATATGTAGAGAAACGTTCGTTAATGTCATACACTACACCGTAATAAGGTACAGTTTGATCACTGTCTTTATCTTTCGCTTTTCCATATGACTCGCCCTCAGTTTCCCAGTTTACATGGCTAACACCCGCTAAGAAACTCAGTGAGTCTGTGGCACGAATTCGTGTAGAAATATAAGCAGAACGCTGACGGCTTGTAATATCAGCACCTGTTAAACCATCATCAAATGTCGGTGTGGGTGCTGTGCCATCCCAACCCCCTAGTTCAGGCATGCGAGGGAAGCCATTTTCATTATCATAAAGAGACATATCATCGTTATCCATATCCGCTTGATTTACACCAAACGATAGGTCGTGCTCCATGCCAAATAAATTAAACTTACCTGTTGCATAGATATCTAAAATATCGTGCTTATCTTTATGGTCATACTCGCTTGCGTAACCAATTAAGCCTAAACCTGTTTCTCTATCAGGTGTTTTATAGACATAAAAAAGCTCTGAATCTTGCTCATTTTCTAAGTGGGCATAGCTTGCTTTTAAGAACCAAGTATTCGTAATTGCTTGTTCAATTGATAAGAACAACTGCTCTGTTGTGTTGTTCCAGTAAGACCAGTCAGATGCTGTACTGGTTGATTCATCAAAGTTAGTTGCTGAGCCATCGCTATAATAAAGAGGGAGTGCACCCCATAATGGGCTATCTGCATCTTTTTTCTGGTTAACATAGTTAGCTGTTACTACCGTGCTATCTGTCAATTGGCCTTCGTAAGCAAGGTAGTAAATTGTTTTATCTTGCTCATAGCGGTCAAGATAAGACTCTGCTTTATGTTTGGTAAATACAGCACGCACAGCGTGATTTTCATTTAGTGCAGTTGATGCATCAAGCTCTAAGCGTTTGCTATCCCAAGAGCCGTACGATACAGATGCATTGACTTGTGTTTGATAAGTTGGGCGTTTTAAAACCATATTAACAGTTGCAGACGGGTTACCTGCACCTGTCATTAAACCATTGGCGCCGCGGACAATTTCAACGCTATCGAAAATTGAAGTATCTAAAGTTCCCTGGATAGAGCCGTTGTCTTGTGGCATACCCATGCCGTTAACCTGAAAGTTTGTTATCTCAAAACCACGTGCTTTAAAGTAGGTACGATCAGTTTCAATTTGCTCAACAGTGACACCTGGTGTACTTTCAAGAACTGAGTTCAGATCATCAAGTGAAAAGTCATTCATTAATGCACGAGATACAACAGAGATAGACTGGGGAGTTTCTTTTATTGTTAGCCCAAGTTTTGTTGCAGATTGCGCTTCTTCAGTGATGTAGTTTTTATGGTGCTGACCATAAACAGCTATTTTTTCAATAGGTTGTTCTTTTTCTTGTGCAGCGAAAGCGTGACCACTTAATAGTGCTGAAGTCACTAAGCTCAATTGTGAAAGGCGCAAAAATTTAGTTGATGACATGCAAATTCCCAAATAGTTCAATTCAGATTGTAAATTAATGCGTAATGTAATCTAAATGAAAATGGTTTGCAATTAGGTTTGTCGGTGTTGGCTTAAAATAAACAAAAAAAGCGGCCGAGGCCGCTTCAGGAAGTAAAACTGATTAGGGATTAAAAAACGTATTTTGCAGAGAACTGCAAACGATCCATATCGCCATCTGTGCCACTTTCTAGTTCACGCTCAGCATGTTTATATTCAACACCAAACGTAAGCTTTTTAACAGGTGAGTATAAGATGTTTGCACTATAGCTTTGACTCGTTTCTGTAGGGTCGCCAGAGATTGCAAATAAGTCACTATTATTGTCAGCAGAGAAGAATGAATAAAGGAAAGTTGAACGCCATTGGCTATTCCAATGTTGCTGATAGGCAATAAAGCCTGATGTTGAATCAATGGCATCAAGATCATCACCATCAAGCACGGCACCATGAGCAACATTTAACCCCACGTAGCGACCTAAGCCTGAACCCTGTGTAAGCATAAATTTAAGGTTGTTTTGACCAAAGTTTACTTTACCAGACGCGCTAATACCAAATGAAGACTCATCGGCATCAATACCATTCTTTTTATAGGTTAATTGGCGTGCAAGACCTGTCACAACTAACTCACCCCAGTCCGCTTTGTGAGTATAACGGGCTGTAAAATCAGGCATTGCGGCATCATCGGTTGCTACGCGAGCACCACCTTGAGTGGTAATGGTACTTTCAGGGTTTTCGATTGAAAAAGACCAACTACCCGTTGTGTATCTTGCCTGAGCTTGGCGAGCAAACACAGTACCTTCTGCTGGGCCAACAAAATCAAGGGTTTCTGGAAGAGCTCCTACGTTTTGGAAGTTCGACCATGCTTGACCGAATAACCAACCGTCATACGTGACATAGGCTTGTCGGATACGTGGTGCATATGAATTAGTAACGCGCTCATTACCACCTGGTGCAGATGCTAAAAAGTCGATCTCAATTTTTGTATTTATCGTTTTTCCGTTATCTAATTTGGTTGCGGTACCAAAGTTGAAGCGAGATTGGCGAGCATGCATATCAAAGACAGCATCATTGTCTGTATCAGGTCCAACAGGAGTCGTACTTGGCACGTAAAAATCGCGACCAACGCTTGAACCATCAGGGATACCTGATGAGTAATCACTCCACATTGCATCGAGTTTTACATAACCGCCATAGGTGATATCAGTATTACCTATGGTGGCTGCGTGTGCTGTGCCTGTCAGCGCACAAAGTACTGCTGATGCAGTTAATGTCTTCAGGGCTGTTACTTTTGTTGTTGTCATAATGTGTATTCCTGTCAAAGCTACTTGTATGTTGTTGTATCACTGTTGTTTAAGAAGTGATTTCTCTCAATTATCTATTGGTCTATTAGACTAAGGTGGTACTAATACTAATGAGCAACAAAGTTTGTTTAAATTAAGGTAGTTAGTCAGATGTATTAGTACATTGGACTTGATTATAGAAGGTGATTACGAAGTTTTTTGTTTATTGGTGAGATATACAACTAAGGTCTAATATTTTAAGTCGCTTTGCTGAGTGATCCTTGAAGTAAGCCTTTGGCAAGTAATTAACATGGAGACGACAACAATGTCACAAAGTATCTATCCAGTTCCAGCGCATATCAAGAATGCAGCACTCGTTGATAACGATAAATATAATACACTGTATAAGCAATCTATTGATGACCCAGAAGGATTCTGGCGAGAGCACGGTAAACGTCTTGATTGGTCGACCCCTTATAATAAAGTGAAGAACACGTCATTTGATAAAGGTCACATTAATATTCGTTGGTATGAAGACGGACAATTGAACGCCTCTTACAACTGTATCGACCGTCACCTTGCCAAAAATGCAAACAAAACGGCTCTTATTTGGGAAGGTGATAACCCTGAACAAAGCGAAAACATTAGCTATCAAAAGCTGCATGATGAAGTAGCAAAACTCGCCAATGGCCTTAAAAAGTTAGGTGTTTCTAAAGGTGATCGCGTCGCGATTTATATGCCAATGACTCCACAAGCTATTTATGCAATGCAAGCATGTGCGCGTATTGGTGCCATTCACTCTGTTGTATTTGGTGGTTTCTCTCCGTCAGCAATTGCTGATCGAATTAACGACTCAGGCGCTAAGGTTGTAATTACATCTGATGAAGGTCGTCGTGCAGGTAATTGTGTACCACTTAAAGCAAACGTTGATGAAGCTGTATCGCAAGACTCGGTAACCAGTGTTGAGCATGTCATCGTGCATCAATTAACAGGTGGCGACGTTGAGTGGAATAGCCATGATGTTTGGTGGCATGACCTAGTAGCAGATTTACCACCAGAGTGTGAACCTGAGCCAATGAATGCAGAAGATCCACTTTTCATTCTTTACACTTCAGGTTCAACGGGTCAACCTAAAGGGGTTGTTCATACCACAGGCGGTTACCTTGTGTATGCATCAATGACCCACGAGTACGTATTTGACTTAAAAGAAGATGATATATTTTGGTGTAGTGCCGATGTGGGCTGGATCACAGGTCATAGCTACATTGCATATGGTCCATTAGTTAACGGTTGCACACAGGTTGTTTTTGAAGGTGTGCCGACTTACCCAACAGCGGGCCGTATGGGTGAAGTAATTGATAAACACAATGTTACTATTCTATACACTGCACCAACGGCTATCCGTGCTCTGATGGCGAAAGGCGACGAGCCAACGGCCACATCAAAACGTACCAGTTTACGTATTATGGGATCTGTTGGTGAGCCAATTAACCCTGAAGCGTGGGCGTGGTACTACGAGCATATTGGTAATGAAAATTGCCCAATCGTAGATACGTGGTGGCAGACCGAAACTGGCGGCATTATGATCACGCCATTACCGGGTGCAACAGATATGAAGCCAGGTTCGGCAACTCGCCCATTCTTTGGGATTGCCCCTGCATTGTATGATGCCGAAGGTAATACGCTTGAAGGTGCAGTTGATGGTAACTTAGTTATTTTAGATAGCTGGCCTTCACAAGCGCGAACAGTTTATGGCGATCATGAACGTTTTGAGCAAACTTATTTCTCAGCATACCCAGGTGTGTATTTTACAGGTGATGGTTGTCGTCGAGACGAAGATGGTTACTACTGGATCACTGGTCGTGTTGATGACGTGCTTAACGTATCAGGCCACCGTCTAGGTACAGCTGAAATCGAAAGTGCATTAGTTGCTCACGAAGCAGTTGCCGAAGCGGCTGTTGTTGGCTATCCACATGACATTAAAGGTCAGGGCATTTACGTGTATATTACACCAAATGAAGGCGTGACTGTCAGTGATGAGTTAACAGCAGAGGTGCGTAACTGGGTTCGTAAAGAACTAAGCCCAATTGCATCACCAGATATGATCCAATGGTCGCCAGGCTTACCGAAAACACGTTCTGGTAAAATCATGCGTCGAATTCTACGTAAAATCGCGGCAAATGAGCATCAACAGTTAGGTGATACTTCAACACTGGCCGATCCGAGTGTGGTTGATGAGTTAATCGAGAACAGATTAAATCGTTAAAAATGCGTTAAAAACTTGATTAGAAGTTGATTCTAAACGTAGTATATCGGCTGTCACTTAGAAATAGGTGTCAGCCGAATTTATTAGGAGTGAACCATGAGTCAGTTTTTAATAGCGGACGATCATCCGTTATTTCGTGAAGCGCTGAAAGGGGCATTGAGTGCTAAGTTCGCTGATTTAGAAGTGTTTGAATCGGAAAACTTTGATACCACATTGCAAGTGCTTAGCGAACAAGAAGATCTTGATATTCTACTGCTAGACCTTCACATGCCAGGTAATGGCGATTTATACGGCCTTATTCGTATTCGCGAAGACTATCCAAGCTTACCCATAGCTGTGGTGTCAGGTAGTGAAGACATTAATATTGTTTCTAAAGTGATGGGATATGGTGCGATGGGGTTTATACCTAAATCATCGTCATCAGATGATATTGCCATAGCTATTAACCATATTCTTGAAGGGGATGTATGGTTACCCACAGAGCTTAAAGATAAAGTCGCCGCGGTTGATGGCGAAGACAAAGAAATAGCCGCTCAGGTGGCATCGTTAACGCCACAACAATATAAAGTGTTGCAGTACTTACACGAAGGCTTATTAAACAAACAAATCGCTTATGAATTACATATTTCTGAGGCCACGGTAAAAGCACATATCACCGCTATTTTCAGAAAACTTGGAGTATATAACCGTACTCAAGCGGTCCTTATTGCCTCAAAACTTCAACTTGATCCTATTGAGTCGAACTCGTAATTAGATAATAAAAATAATAAAGAGGCGGTTAGCCTCTTCATTAAAATAACTTAAGCAAATACCACGGTGCGATTACCGTTAATAAACAGTTTGTGCTCAGAGGCTAACTGTAAGGCTTTGCAAAAAACTGTTTTTTCAACATCTTTCCCCATTTTTGCCATCATTTCTGCGGTATCAGCATGACTAACATGGGTTATATCTTGCAAAATAATTGGCCCTTCATCGAGTTCATTATTAACAAAGTGAGCTGTTGCACCAATGATTTTTACGCCACGCTCAAAAGCCTGATGATAGGGTTTTGCACCGATAAATGCCGGTAAAAATGAGTGGTGGATATTGATTATTTTCCCTTCAAAGCGAGCGACAAACTCAGGGCTTAAAATTCGCATATACTTAGCAAGGCCAATAATATCAGGTTGGTAGCTGGCAATTAGGTCACCCACTTGCTGATCGTGCTCTGCACGGCTCAACCCCTCATGAGAAACAACATGAAATGGTACATCAAAACCGGCTGCCAAAGGGGCTAAGTCTGGATAGTTTGCGATAACGGCCAATACTTCAATATTCAAAGCTTTTTCAAATTGTTTGAGTAAAACACCACCCAAACAATGTGCTTCTTTAGTGGCAAGCAGTACAACTTTGGTTTTCTCGCTGCTATGCAGTGCAAGCTCAGCACCATCTGGAAGTAAGGTTGCAAGGCTAGGTAAAAAGTTATCTGATACAGTGCCACTTAACTCAGTACGCATAAAAAAGCGCTTGGCGTCTTTATCAACAAACTCATTATTACGTGTGATGTTTAAATTATGCTCATGACAAAGGCCTGTGATTTTGGCAATTAAGCCAACATCATCATCGCATTGCGTGGTTAAAATCGTGTTCATAGTCCTCATTCTAATCCCGTTTGTGTGGCCTTTATTATTTGCTAATTTTTAAGTGCTGCATAGCGCAATTTTAACTATCTAATAATTAATTTAAGAAAAGCCGAACTCTCTTTGCTGTATTACAAAGTGTAATGATTATTGGTTGTTTGTGGAAAAGTGAAGTAGTTATTTTATAAGTGTGATTTTTTGTCCATAATTTTTATTAAATACGTAGCTTTGCACATCTTTCTATACGTTTTTTAACAGTTTGGTAAGTAACTGTAAATCAAGGTAATAGTTTGTAAAATATGAAATTTTCCTGATTTTTTCTAGTCCAAAGGGAGCATTAAAATAATAAGGAAAAACTTCATGAAAAGCACTTTGCTTAAAACAATAATGGCCTCTAGTCTCATCTGTGTACTTACTGCATGCTCAAGTGACGATAGTAGTGGCAGTGATAGTGGTTATGTACAACTTTATAATGGCTCATATAACAGCCCTTATACTCGCTTATTTGTAGATGATACCGAGCGATCGGGGACTAATTTTGGAGATGTATCAACCCGTCATAATTACAGCTCTGGTGAATATGAGTTGAGCTTTGAATATATTGATGCGAATGATAGTTACATCACAATTAATGAAGACACGATTAATATTAAAAATGACTATACTCAGTTAGTTGTTATGAATGGTGATTTTGCAGAGCCAACTTTTACTGAACTGAGTATTCCAACATCTGCCGATGAAGACGACTTTAATCTCGGCTTTTTCAATATTGTGGGTGAAGATAATTTATACGATGTTTATATTGCAACGGACGATGGTCTATTCGATACAGCAGAGCTCATTAGTACCTCGCCATATCTTACAGTACCGGAACTTTCGACTTTAGAGGAGGGCTACTACACACTTTATGTTACCTTGAGTGGCAGTACAGATGTCATTTTTGCCTCGCCTACTGTGTATTTTAATGATGAAGCCAGCTATGTTGCGATGATACGCCCAAGTTATGCGACTGAAGAGGATGGTATAACCCTTGATGTTGTAACAGCAAGTAACTCTGTTACTCAGCTTAATCACCAAGACGCCGAAGGTCAGCTGCGTTTTATAAATACAATTGATGACTACCCACAAACACAATTTAAGATAACGCGCGGAACAACAACCAACAACACAGAGGTTGTTGCAAGTGATCAGTATTCAAACTACATCAATATGTCACCTAATAGCTACAGTATCGCTATGCTAGATGAGGCCGGAGATAAAATCGTTGATAACTTTTTACTGACTCTGGAACGCGAGCAAAGTGCTGTGGGCGTATTTTATAAAGATAAAGAGTACGGCCCGCGTATGATGACACTTGAAGAGAACTTAACTCCAAGTAGTTACAGCCATGCTGTGACAGTCGTGAATTTGATTGACAGTTACGCAGGGCAGAATATCGATGAGGTTGACGTGTATTTCACGCTCAATGGGGAAACAGTTGAAGACACGAGTAATGTTATTGATGGTATCGATCAATATGATCAAGAAGAACAAGTCGTAGATAATGAGATTTACACCACCTATGTTGTATTTGAAGATAATGGGCAACAAATTGTTTTACTCCAACAAAGTGATATGGATTTTACCAAAGAAGGCAATTACATTTTGATTATAGAGCATGATGATGCCGCAGATTCAGGCTTTAAAATGACATTAGAGCGAACTGTCACCGAACAATCTTAACAGGTTTGACGCAGTACCTTCGTTGCTTTACTCACGGCAAATGTTTATTGTATAAATAATTAGAGCGTTTGCTTTATGGAAACAAGGATGATGTATGGATGAAGGTATTGCGTTAATAGTGTTACTGGTTGCAGTAATTCTGTTTGGATCAGTGGCGGGTATTGTTGCCCTGTTTCAGCTTTCAAATTTAAGAAAAGAAGTGATAGCGTTAAGGAAGACGATCACGTCAAAGTCGTATCAGCCGCATCTTGCTGATGAAGCTAAAGTATCAGCTCATGTTGAATCGCAATTAAGAGAGCATGCACAGCCTTCACCCACTAACACAGAGCCCGATTCAACCACTCTTGAACAGCCTAAAGTTGATTCTCATAATGTTAAACTCAGCGTTTCAAAACAGCCCAAGCCAGATTATCTTTCGCCAATTATTGCTCAATTTAAAGCCAATTGGTTAACTTGGGTAGGAGCTATAGCGCTGGCGTTTGGTGGGATTTTCCTTGCTCGTTATTCACTTGAAGCAGGTTTATTATCAGAGTCTATGCGGGTTATTTTAGGGGCTGTGTTTGGTGTAAGTTTAATTACAGTCGCCGAGGTGTTGCATCGAAAAGGGATTGTTTTTGAAGGGTTTAGTAACTATATACCTGCGGCACTTGCTAGTGGCGGCTTTATAAGCTGTTTTGCTTTAACTTTACTTGCTTATTCACATTACGGATTATTACAGCCTTTACCTGCTTTTGGTATTTTGACCTTTGTATCTCTGGCTGCCAGTTGGATGGCATTAAGGTTTGGCCCACTGCTCGCGGTTATTGGCATAATTGGCGCCTATAGTGTACCGGTCTGGGTAAGTACAGGAAGTAACGACTTTATTGCCTTACTGACCTATGTTGGTTTTGTTACTGTATCAGCCTCTTTAGTGGCTCATTATGTGAAACGCCATTGGTTATGGTATTTGCTATGGGCTGGCCACTTAGGTTGGTTTTGGTTAGCGGCTGTCACTGCATCAAGCCAATTTTTATGGTTTATTAATCTGTATGCAGCTTTGAGTATTCTACTATTGATTGCGATACCGCGTTTAGGGTTAAAGCTAAGGCAGGTAGAGCACCGCCCTTATCGCTTTACAAAAATGCTAAGGCAACTGCCAGATACTCCCTTACTGCTGGCAATTATGTCCCCTGTGCTTTTATTAATGAGCACTACCAATGCATTGCTTGTCTGGCAGCTTAGCACTTTGTTATTTGTTGTTTTATTACTATTTTTGATTTTAAAAAATAGTGTATGGGATAACTGGCTACTACTCGCTTTGGCATGTGTTGTAATGCTATTGATTGCACAAAATAACACCGTTGATTTTTCAGAGCAGCTTTTTGTCTTTAGGCAAAACTACGGAGCAGGGCTGTTTTTCAGTGCGTTGTTTTTAAGTTATGGGTGGTACTTTTCAAGCAAGTATCCAAAACGTTTAGGGTTTACATTAATAGCTTCACTATCAACCTTTGTAATTGTAGCAAGTTTATATTTAATTACCCCTGACCATGCTTTAATGAGCGCTTATCCGTTATGGTGTGTTGTGTTGTTAGCGGTCAGTGCGCTGTTATTTAAACTCTCAGTAAATAATAACCATCCTTTACAGGTATTCTGCTACTGGCTTGGTGCTAATGCTAATATTAGTTTAGCGCTAACTATGCTACTTGAAGGAAGTAGTTTAACTCTCGCATTAACGGTGCAAGTGTTATTGATTAGTTTTTATGTGAACAAGCACAGCATCACAATGCCAAGTTGGCCATTAAAAGCATTAGTTGCAGGTTTACTCGCGCGCTTGAGCGTAGCCCCTTGGTTAGTGGATTATAATGACACAAACCTGTTTGGTGTTCACTGGAGTCTCATTGTTTACCCTGTCAGTGCATGTTTGTTTTACTGGGCCGCAAGGTTTTGGCATCAACAGCCTCTTCGAGTATGGTTAGAAGGCGCAACTTTACATTGTATCGCTTTGTTTATAACGACTGAAACAAGTTATCAATTAGTGGGACGTTATCCTGATTTTGATAATTTATCGGTGTATGAACACATTCTACTTGCCTGTAACTGGGGCGTGTTAGGCTGTGTGTATTTATTGCGTTCGAGGTTTACTCAACATTTGGTAAGGCTTTATCAGGCTAGTGCGATTGTACTTTTAACACTAGCTGGTTTATTCGCATTAAAACTACTCACTGCGTTGAATCCTTTCTTTGAGCCTATAGACATAGGTCAGTGGCCAATTATTAACTGGTTATTACTGCTCTGGTTTGTGCCTGCATTAATAACCTTATGGGTTGCAAAGTTAATAAAGCCTATTAATACTAAATTGGTTAAGCCATTAATTTGCCTCGCAGGTGCTTTTCTTGCACTTTATATTAATGCTGAAATACGTCACAGCTGGCAAGGTGAGCTTATTAATTTAGCGCAGTCGACCTCAGACGCCGAACTATACACATATTCGTTAATATGGTTATTGATAGGTGCATTAGTGGTGATTGCGGGGCACTTGCGCTCTATAGTTGATCTGCAAAAGCTTGGGCTAGGTTTACTGGCTTTAGTGGTGTTGAAGGTATTCTTGATTGACATGGCAAATCTAACGGGGCTGCTAAGAGCGGTGTCATTTATTGGCTTAGGTATTTCATTGGTTGCACTAAGTTGGCTGTTTCAAAAATTTAAGGCAAAGCCACACGCTTTGCCTTAAATAGAGAGTAGGTTATGCACTGTGATTAAGCAGTGCTTTTAACTTCGCTGGTTTTACCGGTTTGCTGAGATAGTGGATGTTCTCAGCTTTTGCTTGTTGTTTAAGTGCTTCATCACGTACAGCGGTAATTAAGATTGCCGGAACAGGGCTTTGCCAAATTTCACGTAATGTTTTAATTAACGTAATGCCGTCACAGTCGTGACCAAGCTGATAATCCATCAGGATTACATCTGGGGCACGATGATCTTTAGCATATGCCATAATCGCGTTTACGTTATCGAATAACTGATAATTAGCTTGCCACTTTTGTAGAAGGCTTGCCATTGCATTAAGGTTTTCAGGGTCATCATCTACCGCGACAATATTCATAGCAGAGCGGTTTTCCATGCCTTTTTTCGGTGTTTGTTTTTGTTGTATAAATTGTTTCTCTCCATAAGGGACTTCAATACTAAAGCGGCTTCCTTTGCCTAGGTTTGAGCTTACATCTAAGCGTAAAGACAGTAAGTCTGCCATTCTTTTTACCACGCCTAAGCCAAGACCGACCCCTTTATTGTCACCTGCTTCAATACGATAAAAGTCCTTGAAAATTTTTGCTTGTTCCAACTGTGATATGCCAGGGCCTGTATCCCATACTTCAATACGAAGATGATGTTTTCGTTTACGGCACGCAATTAATACTCTTCCTTTATCGGTGTATTTCACGGCATTGGAAACAAGATTTTGAATAATACGGCGTAGGTAAGTTATGTCGCTATGTACAATGATCCCTGTAGAGCGTACTGTGAGTTTCAAACCTTTTTCGCTCGACATAATTGCGTACTCATTTTTAAGCGGAGCAAGAATATCGTCAATACTAAAATGGCGTGGAGTTGGCGTCATCGCACCTTGTTCTAACTTAGCTATTTCAAGTAATGCAGACATTAGGTGGACGGTTGAATCTAAACTTGCACCGAGTTTTTCAAAATTATTTAAGTTATTACTCGAGAGTGTTTTATCATCAATGGCTGCTAAATAAAGTCTAGCAGCATTAAGCGGTTGTAAAATATCGTGACTGGCCAGTGCCAAAAAGCGAGTTTTACTATCATTAGCTTGCTCAGCTTCTTTTTTAGCCAAAGTGAGTGCTTGCTCAGTTTGCACACGACTGTCAATTTGCGCTTGCAGATCTTTGTTAATCGTTCGAATTTCTTGCGTTCGTGCTTCGATACGGTTTTCAAGATCCATATTGACTTCCTCAAGAGCGTTTTGGGTTTCAATATGCGCTGTTATATCTGAAAAACTGGTCACAAACCCGCCATCAGGCAGTGGGTTACCTATCATCTCAAAGACTTGGCCATTACGACGATGACGAATAAAGTGGTGTGGGCTGCCATTTTTAAGGTGTTGTACACGTTTTTCTACATGCCGTTCTATTTCGCCAGGGCCGCACTCTCCGCGTTCTGCGTTATAACGGATCACCTCTTCAATCGCTTGGCCTACTTCCAAAAAGCCTTCGGGGTAGTGAAACATTTCTGCGTAGCGCTTATTCCAAGCAACCAAGTTGAGTTCTTTATCAACAACTGAAATGCCATGACTGAGATTTTCAAGCGAGGTGAACAACAGGTTTTGATTAAATTGCAGTGCTTGCGTTGTTTCGTCAAAGAAATTGACGACCTCTTCAAACGCCATGCGCTTCCCTGAGGCGACAGTATGAATAAGTGCTTGTGCAGACGATGCGCCTAGTACGCCTGTTAAAGCGCGCTCACAATAGGCAATAAACTCTGGCTCTGGGTGAGCATTATTGTCATCAAGTTTATTGCTTAATGCAAAGTGCGCAAGTACCTGTTGACTGCGCTGAATACCTAAGAAGGTTTGTAATAGTACTTTAAAGTCGTACACCGTGGCTTTAACGTTCTTATTTAAGCGTCTTGCAAATACCGCTTGCTCTTTCGGGTTTACAAATGCAGCGGCTTGAATCTTATCTATTAAGCGCTCATCGGCACCCAGTGAAAAGCTAATGTAGCAGCCGATATTTGCAAATAATGCGATTAGCGTACCTCGGGTTATAAGTGTTTGCTGTAACTCGGCATCTAGGCTGTTACCCGCATCTAAAATAGGCAGCATTAAAAATAGAATCCAGCAAATAACACCTGCAAGTAAACCAGCATAAACACCATAAGCATGACCTTTACGCCAGTATAGACCGCCGACGATAGCAGGCAGTAATTGTGAAACCAGTGAAAAGGCAACCAACCCCATACTTGCCAGCGCTTTACCATGGCCAAACCATTGCTGGTAGAAATAAGATAAGATCAAAATGCCAGCAATAGTGAAGCGTCTCACAAGTAAAATCTGTGATTTATAACTACTTGTTATGAGGTTACGTTTAAACTTACGGCGCAACATTAAAGGTAAAACCACATCGTTTGAGATCATGGTACTTAAGGTCAGTGTAGCGACCACTATCATCGCTGTTGCAGCAGATAAACCGCCAATAAACACAAAGGTGGTTAAAAACGCATTTTCATGTATTAAAGGCAGTGCTAATACAAAGCTATCGGGTGAAAAGCCACTACCAATGCCTGGATGAATAGCCGCTGTCGCAATCGGAAAAATCATTGCCGCCGTTAAGAGTAAGTAAAGTGGAAACGCCCAACGAGCGGTATAAAGGTGACGTTTGTCTTGGTTATCAACGACGGTTACATGAAATTGCCTTGGCAAACAGATTATAGCGGCTGCGGCCATTAAAGACTGGCCAATAAAATTGAAGCTCAGAAAATCAAAGTTATGCCAATGCTGCCAGATAGAGCCTGTTAATTGCTCGGCTTGCACCGTACTTAAATTAAATAATGTGTATAAAGCAAGCCCCGCAACGGCAACTAAAGCCAGTAATTTCACCATAGATTCAAATGCAACTGCGAGCATCAGCCCTGAGCGATATTCGGTTACATCCACTTTTCGTGTGCCAAAAAAGATAGCAAACATTGCCATGATCAAGGTCGCCGACAGTGCCAGCATAGAACCCGAAATACGGCTGTCATTTTGTAATAATAAAAAGCTGCTACTAAGTGCTTTGAGTTGTAAAGCGATGTAAGGAATAGTCGCAAGTAAGGCTATGATAGTAACCATAATTGCAGTAGTTTGACGTTTGCCATAGCGGGCTGAAATAAAGTCGGCAATAGTGGTGATATTTTGTTTTTTACTTACTAAGACGAGTTTACGTAAAAAGCCCTGACCGAAGAAAAACAGCAGCGCAGGACCGATTAAAATAGGGAGGTAGTTCCAACTACTGGTAGCAGCTGTGCCCACTGAGCCGTAGTAAGTCCAAGATGTACAGTAAATCCCTAAAGAGAATGAGTATACAAATGGGTGGTGGCTAATACGTTTTGCTAATGGAGTGGTTTTATCCCCCCAGTTAGCTAGCCAGAACAACACGCCAATGTAGGCGAGTGCAACAAAAATAAGCGCAGCTGTCATGTCTAAATTCAGTAATTATTGTAATAACTCTACCTTATCAGAATTATGAATAATTTCGATGTGTTGATTTTTTCTATATACAAAGTTTTATATTTAACTTATTGAAAAATATTGTCTTTAGTGTTTTTTTGTATTTTTATTAGACTAATGTCGCAGATCATTCGTTTTTGCTATTTTCAGTATTTTGCAGATTTATAATTACAGGTTAACTCTTTGTTAAATATTGCTTTTTACTGATTGTTTACAAATGCGATTTTGCAGTTTACGTAAACGTAAACAAGTTGTTACGACTATGGTATCAATTCCATATTGCTGAACCCTTGCTAACTTAGTTTATGACAACTAATACCACTCATTACATTGGTAATGTATAAGGGGATAAAAATGGCTTTTAAAGATGAAGAACAAGCAAAAGCTTATTGGGCGGAAAATATTTCACTGCTATTTAAACTGTTAGCAGTGTGGTTTGTCGTCTCATTTGGTTTTGGCATTTTATTGGTAGATGTACTGAACGAAGTACGTTTTTTTGGGTTTAAACTCGGCTTCTGGTTCTCCCAGCAAGGCGCAATTTACACCTTTGTTGCTTTGATTTTTGTTTACGTTTTCAAAATGAATACGTTAGATAAAAAATACGGCGTAGACGAATAGGAGCTAAGCAATGGATGTTCAAACACTCACGTTTATTATTGTCGGTTTAAGCTTCGCGCTTTACATCGGCATTGCAATCTGGGCCCGTGCAGGGTCAACAAATGAATTCTATGTTGCTGGTGGCGGTGTTCCACCACTGGCCAATGGTATGGCAACGGCCGCTGACTGGATGAGTGCAGCATCGTTTATCTCAATGGCGGGTATCATCTCGTTTGCGGGTTATGATGGTGGTGTATATCTAATGGGTTGGACAGGCGGTTATGTACTTCTTGCTTTATGTCTTGCGCCTTACCTTCGTAAGTTTGGCAAGTTTACAGTGCCAGATTTCATTGGTGATCGTTATTACTCACAAGCAGCACGTATTGTGGCAATATTATGCGCCATCTTTATTTGCTTCACATACATTGCAGGTCAAATGCGTGGTGTAGGTGTGGTTTTCTCTCGCTTTTTAGAAGTTGATATTGAGACCGGTGTTTACATTGGCATGGTGATTGTTTTTTTCTACGCTGTATTAGGCGGGATGAAAGGCATTACATATACGCAAGTAGCGCAGTATTGTGTACTGGTATTTGCTTACCTTGTTCCAGCAATCTTCATTTCAATGATGATGACGGGTCACTTCTTCCCACAAACAGGGTTTGGTGCAACGCTTAGCGATGGCTCTGGACAGTTTGTACTTGATAAACTTGATGGGCTCAGTACTGAACTCGGCTTTGCGCAATATACCGAAGGCTCGAAGAGCATGATTGATGTATTCGCAATCACAGGTGCGTTAATGGTTGGTACTGCGGGTCTACCTCACGTAATTGTTCGTTTCTTTACTGTTCCTCGTGTGAAAGACACGCGTATCTCAGCGGCATGGACGCTTGTTTTCATTGCTATTGTTTATACAACTGCACCTGCTGTTGCATCGTTTGCCCGTGTAAACATGATTGATACAATTAATGGTAAAGATGGAAGCGGTACAGAGTATGCTGAAGCGCCAGCATGGGTTAAAAACTGGGAAAGAACAGGCCTTATTACCTTTAATGATAAAAATGGTGATGGCAAAATGTTCTACTCAGCAGGTAAGATTGATGATCCAAACAGCGCTAATGAAGTGAATGTTGACCGCGACATCATGGTACTTGCAAACCCTGAAATTGCAGACTTACCTGCATGGGTGATTGCATTAGTTGCAGCGGGTGGTATCGCAGCAGCGCTATCAACAACTGCAGGCTTACTATTGGTAATCTCGACCTCGGTATCCCATGACTTATTAAAACGTACCTTAAAACCCGATATTAGTGACAAACAAGAGCTCCTTGCAGCGCGATTAGCGGCAATGATAGCGATTGTGATTTCAGCTTACTTTGGTATTAACCCGCCAGGATTTGTGGCCTCGGTTGTTGCCTTTGCATTCGGCTTAGCAGCGGCGAGCTTCTTCCCAGCTATAATCATGGGTATCTTCTCTAAGAAGATGAATAAAGAAGGTGCAATTGCGGGTATGGTGACAGGGATTACTTTCACTGCGGCTTATATTATCTACTTCAAGTTCGTAAGCCCTGAGTTAAATGCGCCTGCACACTGGTTATTTGGTATCTCTCCTGAGGGGATTGGTCTAGTTGGTATGATTGTTAACTTTGTAGTGGCAGGTATCGTACTTAAACTAACGGCTGAAACGCCAGTTGAAATCCAAGAAATGGTTGAAGGTATTCGTAACCCGAAAGGTTCGAGCGCAGCACACGCGCACTAAAAATGCCATTTATAAAAACACACTCTTGAAGGTTAAAAGCCCGACTTAAGTCGGGCTTTTTATTTATTTAAAACGGGAGTAGTGTAGATATTGCCCCATCAAATAGCGAGAATGACCATGAATACCGAGCAACAGGAAGTCGCCCAATTTGTGATGCAGCAAACCCCCTTTAATCAGCTTGATATGGCTGCCTGCGAGTACTTTGTTAACCATCTCGATATTATTTACCTTACCCGTGAGAATCAAAATCAGTGGTTAAGCTCAGAAAATCCAAAGTTGTTTTTGATTCGCTCTGGTGATTACGATTTGGTTGATGCAAAAGGCGATGTGATTGCTAAGTTGGCAGCTGGCGATTACTTTGGCTTTCCCTCATTGCTAACAGGCGAGGCCATTCAAAATAGTATTTCTGTGCAAAAGGAAGGCATTGTCTACATGTTAGGCCAAGCGGCATTTGACTATTTGCGTCGTGAATACAAAGTATTTGAGCAATACTTTGTGCGAGCTCACAAGAATCGCCTGCTTTCATCTCACTATAAGAGTCAAAATGAGAGTTGGTCTGAAAAGAAAATAGCGGAGTTGATGAACCGAAAAGCAGTCATCTCAGCGCCTGATGCAAGCATTCGACAAATCGCTAAGAAAATGAAAAAACAGGGCGTCTCGTCGATTATGCTCACAGAAAATGAGCGTTTAGTGGGGGTCGTTACAGACAGAGACTTGCGTAATCGCGTATTAGCCGATGAGGTTGACCCACAAGAGTCTGTCAGCAGTATTATGACTGCTAAACCAAAGTTTATCTTTGAGAATAATCGGGTGTTTTCAGCGTTACACTTGATGCTCAAATACAATATCCATCATTTACCTGTGCTTGATGAGCACCATAAACCATTGGGTATGCTAACCAGCACTGATTTATTGCGCCAGCAAAAAAGTGACCCTGTGCAATTGATTGGTCGTATTTATAAAGCGCATAGTGTGGTTGACTTAAAACGCTACTCGCAAGAAATTCCGAGCTTATTAAAAGGTTTTTCGAATAATATCGATGATATTTCACTGATTGGTAAATTATTAAGTGGTTTAACCGATGCCTTGACCTCGCGCTTAATTCGTTTGTTCCAAGAAGATAATGGTGCTGCGCCAACCAGCTTTAGCTTTATTTGTTTTGGCTCGCAGGCCCGCGAAGAACAAACCCTGCATTCAGATCAAGACAATGGCTTATTGTTGCCAGATGGTTTAACTGAACAGCAGCAAGATTACTTCAGGCGTATGGGCGAATTTGTATGCGAGCAATTGACTGAGTGCGGTATTAAACGTTGCCCAGGTAATATTATGGCGAGCAACCCACAGTGCAGAATGGGTATAAGTGCATGGACTGAAAAATTCTATAAATGGATTACCTCACCCACGCCAGAGGCCATGCTCAATTGCAAAATATTTTTTGATTTACGGTTTATTGAAGGCTCAACAACCTTATATGCAAGCTTCTGTGAACAATTAAAACGTATTTCTAAAAATGACTTATTCTATGCGGCTATGGCCAGTGATATTAAAAATACACCTGTACCAATCGGATTGTTTAATCAATTTAAGCTAGAAAAAGATGACAAGCAGCATAAATACCTTGATTTAAAAAAACGTGGTGTGGTGATCATCAACGACATAGTGCGCTTATATTCTCTTAAAGCGGGTATTCAGCGGGCTAATACGCAAGAGCGAATCGATGCCTTAATGAAGTTTGCATTACTCAACAAAAATGACTTGTATAACCTAAAAGATTGCTGGCGTTTTTTAACGCAGCTGCGCCTAGGCACGCAAATAAATGAAGAAGGCCTACCGAGTAACTGCATTAACCCGAATGCCTTAAACTCCCTAGAGCGTCACCAATTAAAAGAAGCGTTTTACTTGATTAAACAAGCACAGCAAGCTGCTGCCTTTAAATTTGCTCGCGGAAGTTTATAGGAGAGCACAATGGTAAAACGCTGGTTAAGTCGGTATTTAGCACGCAAGCAATTATTGGCGTCTAATGCCTATAAAGAACGCTACATTGTGATCGATATGGAGTTAACAGGTCTTGACCCTCGCAAGCATGAAATCGTCTCTGTGGCGTGGGTGATGATAGAAGATCAATGTATTAAACTCAGCGGCGCTCAGCACTTAATAAATAAAGACGTGCAAAGTTTAGAGCAAAGCCCGATTTATCACGGTATTGCTAAGCAAGATATAGATACAGGTGAAAGCCTAGAAGTGATTGTGACTAACTTACATCAGTACTTTGATGACTGTATTTTAGTATTTCATAATGCGGCGCTGGATTGGGGGTTCTTAAAGCAAGCCTGTCGTAAGTTTGGTTTAAAGGCAAAAGCGCGTCTGATTCTTGATACCTTTGTGATTGAAAAAAAGCGCCTCCATAAACAAGGCCATGAAATTGGCCATGATGATTTAACACTTAGCGAATGTCGCAAACGTTACAATTTACCGCATTACAGCTCGCACCATGCCCTTACTGATGCCATGGCGACTGCCGAGTTATTCTTAGCCCAATGCCATCAAATCAGCCGGGGTAAACCATTAAAAGTAGGGGAGTTGGTTTGATTAGAAGGCGTTACTTGAAAAGGGTTAATCTTGAGGGAATTTTTGTTTTTTATGTAGAACACGCATGACACGTATTATGCCATCCTCGACCCAATAGGAAATAATCATCGAGATTTCAAGGATAATGAGCAGTCGCCCTTTGATGCCTGTACGCTCTACGCCCATCAAAGGCTTAGCTAATAAATTTTCTACCTTAGCTTCGAAGAGCTCATCGGTTTTGTCTGCAGCACTTGGGTTAAAGTGATAAAGATAGTCGAAGATTTTTTCACGATCATTTAAAGATTCATCTTCCCATAGGATCATAGATTGCCTCTATTGCGTATTTTTGCTTTACGCTCAGCCATGCGGGATTTAGCAGTTTTGTTGTCGATAAAAGTACTTTCACCAGCCTCATATTTATCGAAAGCTTGATTTACTTGCTCTGTTAACCAAGCGTCGTGAGACAGCGATTTTCTTTGCTGTTCAGCTAATTGCTCTGTGAGCTCTCTACAAGCATCACTAAGTGTTTTACCTTGGCTTTGTGCCATTTGCTGAGCAAGTCGTTTAGTTTCTTCATCAACTCGAAATTGAATTCTGGTATCCATGCTAGACTCCTGACTTTTGTGTGTACAAATGTTAGCGCTAGAGTGAGGGTTGGGCAACTAACTTACTTTTTAATTAGAGTTAAGGTGAGTGGTAATTTACTAACGAAGAAATTCTTTTTACTTGGCCCTCTTATAAACTCTTCAGGTCGATTACCAAAATTGTGCCATCTAGGGTTGTTAAAGTAGTTTTATTTACCTCGCCCTCTTATAAAAACTTCAAAGGTCGATTACCAAAACTGCGCCATCTAAAACATGCTAAGCAACTTTTATTTTTGCTGACCTCTTATAAAAACTCTTCAGGTCGATTACCAAAATTGAGCCATCTAGGGTTGTTAAAGTAGTTTTATTTGCCTTGCCCTCTTATAAAAATGTCTAAGGTCGATTACCAAAACTGCGCCATCTAAAACATGCTAAGCAATTTTTATTTTGGCTGACCTCTTATAAAAATGTGTAAGGTCGATTACCAAAACTGCGCCATCTAAAACATGCTAAGCAACTTTTATTTCACTTGACCTCTTATAATAATGTGTAAGGTCGATTACCAAAACAGCGCCATCTAAAACATGCTAAGCAATTTTTATTTTTGCTGACCTCTTATAAAAACTTCAAAGGTCGATTACAATACCGCCATCTAAAAGGCAGCTGCCTTTATCTGCAAGCAACTAGAGTGGATTTTCTTCTTCATGGCAATCAAACTTGCAATTAACGGTTTTGGTCGGATTGGGCGCAACATCGTCCGTGCTTTGTACGAATCAGGGCTTGAAGATCAGATTAAAATTGTCGCTATAAATGAACTAGCCGACCCAAAGGGCATTGCCCATCTCCTTAAATACGATACATCTCATGGTCGTTTTTCATTTCCTGTTAATCTAGGTGAAGATACGCTAACAGTAGCTAATGACTCTATAGCACTGTTTGCTGAAGAAAACCCCGCTGAGTTGCCTTGGCAAACCCTTGATATTGATGTAGTGCTTGAATGCACAGGAGTATATCACTCACGAGAGCATGCTGAGCTACACATAAATGCCGGTGCAAAAAAAGTATTATTTTCGCAACCAGCTGATGCCGATGTTGATGCCACCATAGTATATGGCATTAATGACGATGAATTAAAAGCAGAGCATACTATCGTTTCTAATGGCTCATGCACGACTAACTGTATTGTGCCAGTTATCAAAGTATTAGATGACGCATTTTCAATTGAATCTGGGGCAATTACGACCATTCATGCGTCGATGCATGACCAACAAGTGATTGATGCATATCATCATGATTTACGTCGTACACGCGCAGCTAGCCAGTCTATTATTCCGGTAGATACAAAACTTGCTCGCGGTATTGAGCGTATACTACCTAAGTTTCATAGTCGCTTTGAAGCCATTGCAGTGCGTGTGCCTACAATCAATGTGACGGCTATGGATTTGAGTGTTACCGTTAATTCTGATGTTGATTTAGCGGCTGTTAATCAAGCACTTAAACTGGCAGCTAAAGACCGTCTTGAAGGTATTTTAAGTTACACTGAAGAGCCTTTGGTGTCGGTAGATTTTAATCATGACCCACATTCTTGTATCATAGATGGCACACAGACACGTGTTAGTCATAAACGACTGATAAAGTTGTTGGTGTGGTGCGATAATGAGTGGGGTTTTGCAAATCGTATGCTCGACACTGCGCGTGCGATGGTGGCTATAAGTCAATAATTTATAAATATAATATTAGTATCGTTAACTAAGGAGAAGTCCATGTCGGTCATTAAAATGGCAGATTTAGATTTAAACGGCAAACGCGTGTTAATTCGTGAAGATTTAAATGTGCCTGTTAAAGAAGGTAAAGTGACCTCTGATGCACGTATCCGTGCAGCATTACCTACTATCAAATTAGCGTTAGAAAAAGGCGCTAAAGTAATGGTGATGTCACACCTTGGCCGCCCTACGGAAGGGGAATATGATGAAGCATTTTCACTTGCCCCAGTGGTCGATTATTTAAATGATGCCCTTGAGCAAACTGTGCGTCTTGAAAAAGACTACTTAGAAGGCGTAGACGTTGCTGATAATGAAGTGGTTGTTTTCGAAAACGTGCGTTTTAACGTGGGCGAAAAGAAAAATGACGAAGTACTGTCTAAAAAGCTCGCTGCATTATGTGATGTATACGTAATGGATGCATTTGGTACGGCTCACCGTGCACAAGCATCTACTCACGGTGTGGGTTTATTTGCTGATGTTGCATGTGCAGGTCCACTACTTGCGGCAGAGCTAGACGCTCTAGGTAAAGCGCTTGATAACCCAGCACGTCCTTTAGTGGCGATTGTAGGTGGTTCTAAAGTATCGACTAAGTTAACTGTACTTGATTCATTATCTACAGTCGTTGACCAGCTTGTAACGGGTGGCGGTATCGCTAATACCTTCATCGCAGCAGCAGGACATCCTGTAGGTAAATCTTTATTTGAAGCTGATTTAATTGATGAAGCAAACAAATTAAGTGCAGCGGCAAAAGCAAATAACGGTGAAATTCCGGTACCAACTGATGTTGTTGTTGGTAATGAGTTTTCAGAGTCAGCGGTTGCAACATTAAAAGATGTTAATGAAGTAACAGACGAAGATATGATTTTTGATATTGGTCCTGATACAGCAAAGCAGCTTGCAGATATTATTGCTAAAGCTGGCACTGTTGTGTGGAATGGCCCTGTTGGTGTATTTGAATTTGACCAATTTGGTAACGGCACTCGTGCTATTGCTGATGCGATTGCGAATTCAAATGCGTTCTCAATTGCGGGTGGCGGTGATACGCTTGCAGCAATTGATAAATACGGCATTGCCGATAAAGTATCTTATATTTCAACTGGTGGTGGTGCATTCCTTGAGTTTTTAGAAGGGAAAAAGCTGCCAGCGGTTGCTATGCTTGAAGAACGTGCTAAGTAATTAGTGCGAAGCCAGCATAATCAGTCGTCTGGTTATGCTGGTTAGCTGTTAATAAAATACCTCTCACCTTCATTTTATTTTCAGCTATAACGGTCAGCGATAGTAAATGCTGTGGCTTTTCGTGATGCAGTGATGCATCAAAAACTAACATATCCGTTCAAACTAGATAGTAGGAAACTACTGTCGATACAATTTGGAGAATACCAAATGGCTTTAATCAGTATGCGACAACTTCTTGATCATGCAGCTGAAAATGGTTACGGCGTTCCTGCGTTTAACGTTAACAACCAAGAGCAAATGCGTGCAATTATGGAAGCGGCTGATAAAACAAACAGCCCAGTAATTGTACAAGGTTCTGCTGGCGCACGTGCTTATGCCGGTGCCCCTTTCATTCGTCATATGATTTTAGCAGCCGTTGAAGAATGGCCTCATATTCCAGTTGTAATGCACCAAGATCACGGTACTTCACCAGGTGTTTGTCAGCGCTCAATTCAGTTAGGTTTTTCATCAGTGATGATGGATGGCTCATTAATGTCTGATGGTAAAACACCTTCAAGCTACGAATACAACGTTGATGTAACACGTCAAACAGTCGAAATGGCACATGCTTGCGGTGTGTCTGTGGAAGGCGAGCTAGGTGTTTTAGGCTCACTTGAAACAGGTGAAGCAGGTGAAGAAGATGGCGTAGGTGCAGAAGGTAAACTTTCTACAGAGCAAATGCTAACTGATCCTGAAGAAGCGGCTGACTTCGTTCGTAAAACACATGTAGATGCACTTGCTATTGCATGTGGTACATCACATGGTGCGTATAAATTTACTCGTCCGCCTACAGACGATATTTTAGCGATTGATCGTATTAAAGAAATTCACGCGCGTATCCCAAATACTCACTTAGTAATGCATGGATCGTCTTCAGTGCCACAAGAGTGGTTAGAAGTTATTAACCAATACGGTGGCGAAATTCCTGAAACCTATGGCGTACCAGTAGAGCAGATCATCGAAGGTATTAAATACGGTGTTCGTAAAGTTAATATTGATACCGACCTTCGTTTAGCATCAACAGGTGCGATTCGTCGTCACTTAGCTTTAAACCCTGCTAACTTTGATCCACGTAAATACTTAGCTGAAGCAACCAAAGCTATGACAGAGATCTGTGTAGCGCGTTATGAGTCATTCGGTACTGCTGGACAAGCAAGTAAGATCAAAGCTATTTCTTTAGATGATATGCACCTTAAGTATTTATCAGGTGAGCTTGATCCAAAAATTAAGTAATTGATACTAAATGAATAAAGCCGGCTTCTATGCCGGCTTTTTATTGTCTTTGATCAAGTTGGATCAGCGATTTACTTACTCAAGCTTGTTAGGATCAGCGTTTTACTAACCTTAAACTACACAGATCATTATTTTACTAGTTCAATACTGATCTTAGCCTGTTCTCTGCTCAGCTTTTAAACGAAATACTAAGAGCCTTAACATTAAATCAATAAGTTAGCCTGATATGTAAGTATAAAATTGATCTGAAACTGATCAACTTAGTAAAAACCTGATTCTGATCTGTTTCAGTTAGTAGATCAGTGATCTGAAATATTTATATTAAATATTTGCTTATATCTTGACCAATAACAGTTTATGTTCGATTTTTAAGTTACTGCTTAAATTAAGGATCGTCCTATGAACAAACCAGTCATTATGTTGTCGAGCTTTGCTATATGCTTATTTTCTTTTGATAGTGCAGCCGAGGCGATTGATATTTATGGCCGAGCCCATTTAGGTATTGCAAATAGTGACACAGGGGAGGGGAGTGACACTTCCGTTGAGAGTTACAGCTCTCGCATAGGAATTAAGGGAAGCGGTGATATTAGTGATGGTTTTAAAGCTATCTATAAGTTTGAGTTTGCTGTAAATGCCGCTGATCAAGATAGTGATGGCAAAACAGAAGAAAATATTACAGCACGTAACCAGTATGTCGGCTTGCAAGGGCGTTATGGACAAATAGTCGCAGGGCGTCACGATACCGCGCTAAAAGTATCACAGGGAAAAATCGATTTAATGAATGATTTTAATGGTGATGTAAAAGCCCTTTTTAATGGTGAAAACCGCCTTGGAGATGTACTTCATTACAACTCGCCTGTTGTTGGAAATATGCAATTTGTGGTCACCTATATTGCCGAAGATAACTCAAAGCAAAAAGATGAAACGGGCGTATCAGCAGCACTCATGTATGGCGACAGTAAATTTAAAAAGACACCTTTTTTCGTTAGTGTAGCCCACGACAGCAAAGTGGCTGGTTATGACACCACACGGTTTACTGCACAAGGTAAGTTAGGTGATTTCACGTTAGGTGGAATGTACCAACAAAGTGAAAAAATATCAGACTCTGATAGTGAAGATGGCTTTCTATTTAGCGCTTCCTATAAGCTAAATAAATATAAGTTATTAGCGCAATATCAAGATGCGGAAGGCGAGTTTGGTAAGTTAAAAGATTCAGGCACCGGTACGTCTATTGGTATTGAACGAAGTTTGTCAAAACAGGCAAGGATGTACATGTGGTATACGCAATTCTCACTAGATAATAACGCCGATCAAGACCATCTAGCTGTCACATTAAGGTATGACTTTTAGTTATTAAAGCTCATTTAAAGTTAAAAAATACAGATTTATACTTTGATTTTTTGGTACTTTTTGAATTACTCGTTAGACTTTCATAAAAATGTCATACTTAGTCATAATAATGAAACCAGTTCGCTAACGAAAGAGATAAATTGGAATGTCACGTAAAGTACTAGTCGTCGATGACGAAGCACCTATCAGAGAGATGCTGGTTTTTGTTTTAGAGCAAAATGGTTTTCAAGCAATTGAAGCAGAAGATTACGACTCTGCCATTGAAGCGATGGTTGAGCCATACCCCGATATGGTTTTATTAGATTGGATGTTACCAGGTGGGAGTGGTATTCAAATTGCTAAAAAATTCAAGCAAAACGAATATACGCGTCAAATCCCTATTATTATGCTGACAGCACGTGGAGAAGAAGAAGATAAAGTGCGTGGTCTTGAAGTGGGTGCTGACGATTATGTAACTAAACCATTTTCTCCAAAAGAGCTCATGGCGCGTATCAAAGCGGTTATTCGCCGAGTGTCTCCTACTTCTTTAGAAGAAGCCATTGAAGTGCATGGCTTACGTCTTGACCCTATTTCACACCGCGTTACATCACAAGGGAGTGAATTAGATATGGGCCCGACTGAGTTTAGACTACTTCACTTTTTTATGACTCATCCAGAACGTGTTTACAGCCGTGAGCAATTACTTGATCATGTATGGGGAACAAATGTATATGTAGAGGACCGTACTGTTGATGTGCACATTCGTCGTTTACGCAAAGCGATTGCACCACTTGGACATGACCGTTTGGTGCAAACCGTTCGCGGTGCAGGCTATCGTTTTTCTAGTAAATTATAGTGCCTTAGCCGACAACAGTTAGCTAATTTACATACTTAAGGTTAAGTGAGTGTATGTATCGAGTAGTCAATAAACAGGCGTTAGCAAAACGCCTGTTTATGTATTTCTTACCCTTGTTATTAGTTGGCGTACTAGTTGGTGCGCCTTTTTTGCTTTTATTTTTAGGCTCTTTTGCACTACTAATTTGGCACTATCATCAATTATATCGCCTTAGCGATTGGCTCCTAAATCAACGTAGTTTTAACCCACCTGAAGGGGAGGGAGCGTGGGAGCAGGTCTTTGAAGGGATCTATCATTTACAACATCGTAATCGTAAAAAACGTAATGAGCTGGCTGATTTAATTCGTCGTTTTCGTGACGGGGCAGAAGCCGTTCCAGATGCGGTGGTGGTGTTACAAAAAGACCTTAGCATTATCTGGTGTAATCAATTGGCACTTAAGGTATTAGGTTTGCAGTGGCCAACCGATCACGGACAACGTTTAGATAATCTTATTCGCGATCCTAAATTTGCAAAGTACATGCATAAAGCGTGTTTTGATGAACCGCTCGAACTGGATGGTGGCCATAGCTATGATCAAACGCTAGAGTTTCGTGTTATGCCCTATGCAAGTTCACAGCTGATGATGGTGGTACGTGATGTCACCCGCTTAAAGCAACTTGAGCAGATGCGTAAAGATTTTGTGGCTAATGTGTCTCACGAATTGCGTACACCACTCACTGTTGTGACTGGTTATTTGGAAATGCTTGATGCTGACACATTACCGCCACCGGCTATGTGGGAAAAAGCACAAACAACCATGCTTGAACAATGTAAGCGTATGGATAGTTTGGTCAATCAATTACTTTCACTGTCGCGTATTGAAGGGGCGCGCCGTCAAGATAACGACAAGCCTGTGAATGTGCCGCAGTTATTTACCTATATTCAAACTGAAGCTAAGTCACTTAATCAAGACAAAGGCCATGAGCTCATATTTAATGTGGATGAAACTCTGGATATTAAAGGTGCTGAGGATGAGCTACGCAGCGCATTCTCAAACTTAGTTTTTAATGCTATTCACTATACCAAGCCTGGTGGGAAAATAGTGGTTAATTGGCAGCTTAAAAATAATCTGGCTGCGTTTAGTGTGACGGATAATGGTGATGGTATTGCCAGTGAACACATTAATCGTTTAACCGAACGGTTTTATCGTGTTGATAAGGCGCGTAGTCGTACGACTGGTGGCTCAGGCTTAGGTTTAGCCATTACAAAACACGTGCTTACACGTCACGATAGTCACCTAGATATTAAAAGTAAACTCGGTGAAGGTTCAACGTTTTCGTTTGCATTTGGCAGCGATAAAGTTGTTCGTTTGCTAGGCTCTTCAGAAAATAATTCAAAGTCATAAAAGTGTCATTTTAGGGTAATCTAACTGTCATCTTGTGTAATTAAAGTAGGTGGCAGTTAGGAAATGGGACGAACAAATCGGAGTAACCCCTATGAAATTCAAAAACCTCGTTGCCGCAATGGGTGTGGCTGTAACAACATTTGTATCAGCTCAAGCAGCTGCAGTTGACAAAGATATGCCTGAATACACTAAGACAAGTGGTATTTCGGGTAACTTCTCATCTGTAGGCTCTGACACACTTGCAAACATGATGACGTTCTGGGCTGAAGAGTACAAGCGCTTCTATCCAAACGTAAACATTCAAATTCAGGCTGCGGGTTCTTCAACTGCGCCTCCAGCACTGACTGAAGGTACAGCAAACTTTGGCCCAATGAGCCGCCGTATGAAGTCAAAAGAAATTGAAGCATTCGAAAAGCGTTACGGTTATAAGCCTACTGAAGTACGCGTAGCAATCGATGCCCTTGCTGTTTTTGTACACAAAGATAACCCTATTGAAGGTTTACGTATTGACCAAGTTGATGCGATTTTCTCTTCTACTCGTAAATGTGGCGCTGACGCACAAGCAAACCGTTGGAGTGATGTCGGTTTAACGGGTGACTGGGCTGCTAAAGACATCCAGCTTTATGGTCGTAACTCAGTATCAGGTACTTACGGTTACTTTAAAAAGAAAGCACTGTGTAAAGGTGATTTCCGTAACAATGTGAATGAGCAACCAGGTTCTGCCTCTGTAGTACAATCAATTTCATCGTCACTAAACGCGATTGGTTACTCAGGTATCGGTTATAAAACATCGGGTGTACGTACAGTACCCCTTGCGAAAAAAGGGTCTAACTTTGTTGACGCAACCCTAGAAAACGTTGCTACTGGTAAATACCCATTATCTCGTTTCTTGTATGTTTATGTGAACAAGCACCCTAACAAGCCACTTGCACCCATTGATGCAGAGTTCTTAAAAATGGTTCTTTCTGTAGATGGTCAAAAAATTGTTGAGAAAGATGGTTATGTGCCACTTTCAGGCAAAATGGCAATGGCTGAACTTAAAAAGCTAGGCCTTCTGTAACAACCAACAGACATAGTAAAAAACCGCTCAGTGAGCGGTTTTTTTTCGTCTTCAGTTTAGAGCTTAGCGAGTAGCTTTGCTTTGAGCCGCTGTTGTGCGCGGCGAACTTGCTTACGCTTTTTACCTGAAGGTGCCTTAAAGCTTTGAATAGGCATGACCGTTGGTGACTCGTCAGGTAAAGCTGGCACATCAAAACTTGCCTGTGAGTCCTCAGGTAAGGCAATCTCTTGCTGATGAACACGCAGTGCTGCGAGAGTATCATCATCAATTACCTCGCTAGGGCAAAGGAAAATCCCCATTTTGCGCATTTTAACACCAAGACCTATACTGCTTGAGTATCGAACAATTGGTGCAGCTAAAATTAGACCGACTAAAATAGGCGATAACCACCAAAAGAAAGTCGGTGTGTAGTAATACGCAACACCACCCCAAATAAACGCAGTAATCGTAGAGAATAATGTATAGCCAATTGCTTCTTTCCACGGAACCATACGTCCCTCACGTGGTTGTGCATCCCAGCTTACTTTTTTGCCAAGAAATACACACACTACAAAGTAACTATGAAACACCATCATAAGTGGCGCGATGATAATAGCAAATACAGTTTCAATGAGTGCGCCAGCAATGAGTTTCATCGTGCCACCAAATGCTTTATTGCGGTGTACGAGTGTGACAATGATACCAAGTAGCTTTGGCAGTAACAGCAAACCAATTGTGATGAATAATAACGAGTCAATTAATTCAGTTTTTGCTATTTGCCATGTTGGGAAAAGCTGGTACGCATGGTTGAAATACACATCACTGTTTACAGCACGTGTTACCGCATCTAAGGTGCTTAATGCCAACATTGATAGCCAAATTAATGATGAAATATAGGCCGTAGCACCAAATAAAAAGTGCATTTTACTCATCAGCTTCAAGCCCGACTTAGGGAGCAGGCCTAAGTGTTGAATATTACCTTGTACCCAGCGTCTATCACGAATTGCGTAGTCTAAAATATTACTGGGTACTTCTTCGTAACTACCTTCAACGTCGCTTAGTAATAGCACATCCCAGCCACTGCGGTGTAACAGTGACGCCTCCACAAAGTCATGGCTTAAAATCTCACCGCCAAAAGGCGCATTACCTTTTAACACTGGAAGACCACAGCATTGTGTAAAGGCTTCTACGCGAATAATCGCATTGTGTCCCCAGTAATTAGCTTGATTTGTTTGCCAAAAAGCAGACCCCGTCGCGAGCATTGGGCTATATAAGATTGATGCAAACTGTAAAAAGCGACCGAAAAAAGTATCTTGGCGAACCGGAATCGGAATCGTTTGGATAAGGCCTGTGTTAGGGTTATTGATCATGCTTGATGTTAGCTCAAGCATACATTGACCCGTCATGATGCTGTCAGCATCAAGTACTATCATATGTTCGTATTGGCTACCCCAACGCTCACAAAAGTCAGTTAAGTTACCTACTTTACGATGCTTGTTATCTTCACGGCGACGATAAAATGTGTGTTTCGCTAAATCACCCAAGCGCGTTGTAAATGCATTCCATGCTTTTAGTTCATTGCGGGCAATGTCTGGATCTTGTGTATCGCTGAGTAAATAAAAATCGAAATGTGGCATTTGACCTGTTTTTTCAAGCGAGCGAAGGCTCACTTCAAAGCCTGCAATAACACGCTCTGTATCCTCATTATAAACAGGCATAACAATGGCTGTTTTCGTTTGGGCAATAGCATCAGCATTTACGTCGATTGGTTTTTGACGTTTCAATGTTAATGGGTCAATGCGTAGAAGCTGTAAAATAAAGCCCATACAACCGCTACAAAAGGCAGTAACAATCCATGCAAAGGTTACAGAGAATAATGCTAATAATGCGTACTCAAGTAATGTCATGCCGTTTGAATTTAAAATATCGAACATGATCCACACGCCATACGCTGTTATGGCCAGTGCTAGGCACGTAAAAAGCCAAGCACGTGTCTTTTTAAACGGCATTGCAGTTGCAGTTAGTTTTTTACTATTGGACGTCATTTGGATACCAGACATAGCTCCATACCTCGCTAATTTCTTTGTCACGTAGTTTTAGCGATAAGCGCATATCAACGGGCTTATCTCCCTCAGGCGCCACCTTAAATGCTACGCGCCATCCTTGATTATTTGGTAATTGCTGCACTGTTTTATCGCTGATTTGGCCAGCTGAAATATTTAAATCAGCCATCAGTGCGAAGTTTGCAGACAATTGGTTAATATTTTCGCCACTAAAGTCGACGGTGAATTGACGATGACTTTTAGGCGGTGGATTCTTCTCACCAGGTAATGCCGCGCTACCTATGCGGGTTCTTAGCACACTCGCTTTATCTTGCGTTGCAAGGGTTGCATTGAAGGTTGATAGCTTATAGCTGAAGCTTAAATTATCGCCAGCCTTCATAGCTTGCTCTGGTACCCAGTAGCTAACAATGTTGTCGTTAGTTTCGGTGTCTGTCGGAATTTCAACAAGCTCTACACGTCCTTTGCCCCAATCATTGATAGGTTCAATCCACATGCTAGGGCGATTGTGGTAGTGCGCCTCTGTGTCTAAGTAATTGTTAAAGTCACGGTCACGCTGCGCGAGTCCAAAGCCTTTCGGGCTATCATAACTAAAAGAGGTTACGCTCAGTTTTTTCGGATTATTAAGTGCACGCCATACCCATTGACCTTGTGCTGATTGCATTAACAAGCCATCTGAGTCATGAACTTCTGGACGGTAGTCATCAAAGAACTTGGTACTGTTTTCACCGTGATAAAACATACTTGTAAGCGGTGCAATACCTAACTTTTTAATATCTTTACGAGCAAAAATTTGCATCTCGGTTTTTACTTCAGTATTGGTTGAAGGAGTAAGCTCAAAGCGATACGCTCCTGCAACCGAAGGGCTATCCAAAAGCGCATAAAGCACTATAGTCGTGTCCTCTGGCGCGGGTTTAACTAGCCAGAACTCTTTAAAAACAGGAAACTCTTCGCCTGAACTTAAGGCCGTATCAATCGCTAAGCCTCGCGCTGAAATACCGTATACCTGATGTGGGCCAACTAGACGAAAGTAAGATGCGCCTTGAAAAACAGCGACTTCATCTTTGTACTCATTGTTATTCAAAGGAAAGTGTAAGCGAAAACCGGCATGACCTAACTGCGCATTTTCTGTGGCTTTACTGATTTCTTGCTCTAAAGGGGCTGCCGTTGCGTCGTAGCGGTAATAATCCGTTTTAAATGGCAAGCTTTTAACTTCGGCATTTTTCTCTAGGGTATTGATCGCAACAGGTGATTTATATAAAAAGCCAGGGTGAAATAATTGGATTTCATAAAGGCTTTCATCTTTCCAAATAGCTTGTTCAGTACGAAAACGAATTGCGCGATAATCTTGATAACCAATACTTGTTAAAGCTTCAAGTTCTAAATCTTTAGGTGCAACATAAGGCTCTGAAGCTAATTTTTTCGCACGTGCAGTGATAACTTCAAATAGCTTTTCTTGTGGGATAGTAATCATCGCAGGCTTTTGCTCAACAACCGCTTCCTCTGCTTTGGTTGCTTGTGGTTGAGTTTGTTCTTCAGTAGCGTATGCATTGCCTGCACAGGTGGCTAATAATACGCCCAAGTAGGTCTTCTTTTTAAATGCACTGAAGAGCTTAATCTGGGTTTCTGGTTTCATTCTGTTTTCCTTTAGCCTTAAAATAATCACGTCGAGCTGTTGTAATTGCGTTAATGTTCTCAGCAAAAAGCGGACCTAAAATAAACACTTGTTTATCAATGATTTTTTTGTTGGTACTGCTAATGTAAGAAGTAATTTTGGGATTAGTGGGAAATAATTACACTGTTAGCTAACCAGTTCGTCACTAATATGGATAAGTTTAATGAACGAAAGCTTGCTCTAATATGAATAGCTTAAAGGATGAGCAAAAATATGAACAAAATTAGCAGACGCTTAATTTGGGTTAAAAAATTGTAACCGAGGAAGTTTTTGAGAGTAAGACACTGATTGTAAAGGTAATCAGTGTCTAAAAAGGTGAGCTATTGTACATCACCAAGCTTTTCTGCATTCGCTTTACACTGATTGTAAGCTTCAATACATTTATTACTACATACTTTATGGACTAGTCCATCTGCGGTACTTTGTTGTTCACAACTGCTTTCACATTGATAGTTCTGTTGTGCGCATTGTTGCATTTCTGGGTTTTCGATTTTATTTGAGCAAGCTGATAATAGCGTCAAAGCGAACAATGATGCTGTAATTGCAGGTAGTTTTTTCATGCTGATCCCTAGTATATTGTGTTCTTTTAAATCCATCTTACCCAGATTAAGCGTATTTAATCCAGCTCAACTTGCAAATTATCAATTAAACGCACCGTACCTAAATAGGCTGCTGCTAAAATAACGAGTTGTTTATCCTCGCTTGTTGCAGCTTTTAGCGTTGAGCGCTCGGCAATTGCATAGTAGTCAGGTTTTAACCCTGCTGCTTCAAGCTGTGCTTTTGCTTCTACCTCAAGTGTTGCGATGTCTACGCTGCCTTGTTTGAGTGCCGTTGCTGTATTATTTAACGTGGCAAACAGCACTTTTGCAGTGTCTTTTTGCTCATCAGATAAATAACCATTACGAGAGCTCATGGCAAGGCCTGAAATTTCACGGCATGTAGGAACGCCAATAATTTCAACGGGTATAGATAAATCACGCGTCATGGTTTTTATGACTTGCAGTTGTTGAAAGTCTTTTTCACCAAAGCAGGCAAAATCAGGTTGAACAAGGTTAAATAATTTAGTGACAACCGTTGCAACACCTTTAAAGTGTCCTGGGCGAGAGCCACCACAATAGCCCATAGATACGCCTGGCACATCGACAAAGCTTTGTTCACCTAAGCCATTAGGATAAATGGTTTCCACAGATGGGGTGAAAACGATATCAGTATTTAAATCGGCTAACCCCTGCTTATCCGCACTTAGTGTTCTTGGGTAGTTATCAAGATCTTCGTTAGCGCCAAACTGCATTGGGTTAACAAAAATACTGACCACAACCTTATCAGCTAATGTTTTTGCTTTTTCAACTAGCGAAAAGTGGCCTTGGTGCAAGTTGCCCATAGTTGGCACAAGCGCAATGCTCAGGCCTGCTTGACGCCAAGCTTTGATCTGACTACGTAACGATTTAATTTCGGTGATTGACTGCATTTATTTAAACTCATGTTCGGTACTTGGGAAAGCACCACTTTTTACATCTTCACAATACTTTTGAACAGCTGCAGGCATATTGCCCGTCTCTAATAAGAAGTTTTTTGAAAACTTAGGAATGTAACCGGCTGAAATGCCTACTAAGTCGTGCATTACTAAGATTTGCCCGTCAGTTTTATTGCCTGCACCTATGCCGATGGTTGGAATGTTTAGTTCATCAGTAATACGCTTAGCCAGCTCACTCGGAATACACTCTAAAACGAGCAATTGCGCCCCCGCAGCTTCAAGCGCTTTTGCATCACTAACCATTTTATCTGCTTGAGATTGCTCACGACCTTGAATTTTAAAGCCGCCAAACACATGCACTGATTGCGGTGTTAAGCCTAAGTGACCACATACAGGAATGCCTTGCTGAGTCATGGCGCGAATACTGTCATGCAACCATTCACCGCCTTCAAGCTTAATCATATTTGCACCCGCACGCATTAGCTCAGCTGCGTTGTTACAAGCGTCTGTCGGGTTGGCATATGTCATAAACGGTAAATCAGCAATAACGAATAATTCGCGGCTGCCTGCACGCACACAACGGGTATGGTAGGCAATATCAGTATTGGTGACGGCAAGGGTGTCGTCGTTGCCTTGTAATACCATACCCAGTGAATCACCCACTAAAATCACCTCGACGCCATTATCATGAAACAATTTAGCAAAACTGGCGTCGTAGGCTGTCAATGCCGTGATTTTTTGTTGTTCTTGTTTCATTTTATTAAGTGTAGAAACGGTAATTTTAGACATAATTTCCTCTGAGGCTTTGCCTTGGTTAATTACTGCTGAGGGAGTTGTTGTAAATCGTTTAAGGGCAACGTGTTTTTTATATCAGCAAGTGGTTGGCTATTTGGTAATAGCAATGTTGGCGCTATTTCTAATAGTGGATACACAACAAATTCTCGCTCTGTTAAGCCATAATGCGGCACAGTCAAACGAGGTGTATCAATTACTTGGTCGCCAAATAAAAGAATATCAATATCAAGAGTTCGCGGGCCCCAGCGTTGCTCTTTTCGAACACGACCGTGCTTAAGTTCTATACTTTGTGTTAAATCGAGTAGTTGTTCTGGGGCTAGCTTTGTTTTTATGCATACTACAGCATTAACATAATCAGGCTGGTCTTGTGGACCCATAGGTTTACTCGCGTAATCATGAGAGGCACTTATAAACTCGATATCTGAGTGTGCTTTTAACTCAGTGATAGCGCGGTGTATTTGTTCTCGTGGTGCATTTAAGTTAGCACCTAAACCTAAGTAAACTTGATTCATCATTGCTCTGTTTTTTTCTTACGTGGACGGCGGCGACGTTTTGGACCACCTTGATGACCAAGCGCTTTGACCATTTCTTTTTGGCCATTAATGTCTTGTCCTAAATAGTTTGTCCACCAGTTAGCAAGCTCTTGAAGTTCAGTTTCACCTGCTTGAACACGTAATAGTAAAAAGTCATATGCAGCTTTAAAACGTGGTTGTTGAGTTAGTCGGTAAGCACGTTGTCCACCCCGTTTATCAAGGCGTTGTTGAATATGCCAAATATCGCGTGCACCGAGCGTGAAGCGTTTTGGTACAGCTACATGCTGGGCGTTTTCACTCAGTACTTTGTTCATCGCTTGTGCAAATGCATCATACTCTGACAGTTGATCGCGCTGTTGTAATTTTTTAGCAATGCTCAGTAATGGGAACCACAGCAAGGCAGCAAAAATAAAGGCCGGCGTGACTTTTTTATCTGCATTAATACGTTTATCGGTGTTTTTAAACATTTGCAGGATAAACGCATGTTCAAGGCCATTAGGATTGGCATCTAAGATTTTATCAAGTGCTGGAAACAGTGCTTTAAATAAACCATATTGGCGTAGCATAATGAAGTTTTCTTCAGCTTTGCCATTTAAGAATAGCTTGAGTGACTCTTCAAATAAACGCGCTGGTGGAATGTGGTCTAATAAATTAGCCAGTCCTGCAATAGGTTTTTCGGTTGCAGGCGCAATACTCATCCCTAATTTAGTGGCGAAGCGAACAGCGCGCAGCATACGTACAGGGTCTTCTCTGTAGCGTGTTTCTGGGTCGCCAATTAACTCAATTTGCTTCGCTTTAATTGCGCTAATACCATTGGCGTAATCATAAATACAAAAATCATTAATTGAGTAGTAGAGGGCATTGATAGAAAAGTCGCGGCGCTCGGCGTCTTCTTCAATGCTCCCGTACACATTATCACGCAGCAGTTGGCCATGTTCGCTTGATTGACTAATTTGATTTTTAACTTCGTCGGCTTCGTGGTGTCCACGCATGGTTGCGACTTCGATAATCTCACGACCAAATACTATATGCGCCAAACGGAAGCGTCGGCCAATCAGTCTGCAATTTCGAAACAGTTTTTTGATTTGCTCAGGTGTTGCGTTGGTTACTACGTCAAAATCTTTTGGTTGTTGACCTAACAATATATCTCGAATACAACCACCTACAAGGTAAGCATCAAAGCCACCTTCTTTTAAGCGGTACAATACTTTGATTGCATTTGGGCTAAATTGTTTACGTGAAATCCCATGTTCACTACGTTCGATCACCAAAGGCAATTCGCTGGCTTGTACGGCATTGTGTGTGTCAGTGGCATTTGGGCCAATAATTTGCCGACAAAATTGAAAAAGCTTGGAAATAATAATCTGTCTCCTACGACATGGTCTTTGCAACTCATCAAGTATAGCGTTTGTTTTTTCACTTCGTCGGTGTGAGATTGACGTGTAATCAGTGTGTTTAAAATGGCGCTAAATTAAGGTGCTGATGAATCGCACACTTTGGGTCGCTATCATATACCAGCGTGGCATAAAAATTAAGTTACTCGACCTTTTAAATTGGCAATTTATTTTGTGATGGATTGAAATTTACTAAAAGATGAATGTGGATCCTCACTTACTTGAATCTCTTTTACTTTGGGAACACATTCAAGATGGTAGGCCGCAACAGCCCATTTTAGCATTTCTTCGACCGTTGCAGACAAAAGAGCAGCTTCGGGGTTTAAGCCTAAAAAGCGAAAGGCATCAAAAAGCGCAGGCTTAGGTGCTGTTTTTGAAATGGCAGGGGCATAATTTTGTTTTGATAATTTAAAGCCCGGCTTTGCCACTGCTAAGGGTAGGTGAGCGTATTGTGGTGCTGTTTGGTTAAGTTGTTTAAATAAACTAAGTTGTCGTGCCGTGGGTTCTAATAAGTCGGCACCACGCACAACATGACTAATATTTTGAGCAATATCATCGACCACAACAACTAGTTGATAAGCAAATAAACCGTCACTACGCTTGATAAGGTAATCTTCTTTGGCTAAAGCTTGGTCAACTTCTACCTTTCCCTGAATGAGATCGCTGTAGTGGCTAGTGGCAAATTGCTGGGATAATCGAAGTGCCGAATTTACGAAGGAATGACCTTTTAACTTACACTGGCCTTGGTATATACCACCCATTGCTTTAACTTGTTTGCGGGTACAATGGCAAGCATAAACTAAACCTTGAGCAATAAGTTGCTCCAAGACGGATTGATATTCTTGTAGGCGGTTAGTTTGGTAGATGACACGTTCATCCCAATGCAGACCATAAGCTTCTAATGTACGTAAAATATCATCACTAGCGCCAGGGACAACACGTGTTGTGTCAATATCTTCAATACGAACTAACCATTTACCCTGATTAACTTTCGCATCAAGAAAACTTCCCACAGCCGCTATTAATGAGCCAAAGTGTAAGGGCCCAGACGGGGATGGCGCAAAACGGCCACGATATATACGCGATTGCGTATTAACGGCTGTGGTAGACATGGGTTAATTTAAAAAATAATTAACCGCGGCCTGATTGTTTTTCTTTTATTTCTGCAAGTGTTTTGCAGTCAACACATAGATCAGCAGTTGGACGTGCTTCTAAACGACGAATGCCAATCTCGATACCACATGATTCACAGAAACCAAAGTCATCTTCTTTGATTAATTGAATTGTTTTTTCAATTTTCTTGATCAGTTTACGCTCACGGTCACGAGTACGAAGCTCTAATGAAAATTCTTCTTCTTGTGCAGCGCGATCAACTGGATCTGGAAAGTTAGCAGCTTCATCTTGCATGTGCGATTTAGTACGGTCTACTTCGTTACGTAAATCGTTACGCCAAGCTTCTAAAATTTTTTTGAAATGAGCACGTTGTGCATCATTCATATACTCTTCACCTGGCTGTTCCTGATACGGCTCTAACCCGGCCTGAGCCAATAACCCTAGTCTTTTTTGGTCTGGCATAACTTTCTCCTAAATCCTTAATATATTGCCCAGCGTTAGCCGGCGGCTATAAATAGCAGAAACGACAGGTTGAGGCAAATTTATTTTTAATTAATCCTGTGTGCCTAAACCAAGAAGTGAATGAAAAAGTAATTACTTGGTTTGATTAACGCTTGCTGCTAGTCAATTTTTTATAAACTTGCCTAGTAATATGGGCAAAAAAAAATAATACAACTTAAAAACTATGTTCGTTTAAAAACTTCTTTGGTGTTGTTTGATACCAGCGCTTAAATGCTCTTTGTAGCGCGCTTTGTTCTGAAAAGCCTAACTTATTGCTGACTTCAAGCACTGAAAAACCTTGTAATAGCATTTGTTTTGCGTGCTGCTTCCTTTGTATGTCAATTATCTTTGAAAAGCTTAATTGTTGGTGAGTTAAGTAACGTTGTAAGGTGCGCTTTTTAAAGCCAAGTTGATGTGCTGCTTGTTCAACTGTTGGAATATAGGGAAATTGGCTGGCGATAAATGCATTTAATTCGTTAATGTAATCAGTATGCGGGGTAACGTCACCTGCTTGAGAGAGTAAAATCTGCTCAAGTTCTGGGTTAGGAGACAGTAAAGGGCTGCTAAGAAGTTTCTCATCAAAAATCAGGCAGTTTATGGCAGCATTAAACTCGATAGGGCAATTAAAAGTATGTTGATAAGTTTGCATACACAAAGGTGAAGGAGGCTTTCTGGTAAGCTGTACCTTTTCGAGTGCAAGCTCTGCGTTTTGCTGGCAGCAATGCTTAGCAAAGGATAACCAGCTACTGAATAACTCATCAACCATGTAGTGGTTTATTGTCTCTTTTGCATGCCAGCTAAGTCGACATTGTTGGTTTTCATGTACTAATTCAATATGACCTATATTTCTCACTAAAGAATTTAGCTTTTGCGCGTGCTGTAGTGCTTTTTCAAGGTTTTGACTGACAAGTGCAACATGACCAAGTAATCCCCAATTTTGTGCCTTCAGAGATTGGCCAAATAACAGGCCAATATGCTCTTTACTAAGCTGAGTATCTGCAAAGCACATTAACGATTCATAGTCAGAAACAGGGAACCGATAGCAAGTATCATCTAAATAATGAGCTCGCTCTGCCAGTAATGAGTTTAGCTTTTCTGATTCAAGTCCTTGACGCTGAAGAAAATAGAACAACGAGCGAATTATTTGACTACTGACATAAAACATAGGGTTTCATTTTTTATTATTAGAAATATTAAGCTGCATGAGTTGGCGCGCAAAGTCAATATATTGCGTAGAGAGTCAAGATTTAGTGAATTAATTAAGGCAAGCTGGTCAATGGATACAATAACCATAATAAGGATGCACAATGAAACTCCACCCTTTAGTATTCAGTATTGCCGCAGCATTACTCACTGTAGGCTGCAATTCTGATAGCAATAATGATGTTACAGAACCACCTGTCACGACAACCCCAGAACCTGAAGAGGTCGTAAAGGTTGCTATTCCGAACTTTGCCGAAAATAGTGTACTTGAGGCCAATATCCGTTGGACAAGTTACGGTGTGCCGCATATTACGGCAACAAATCTTGAGAGCTTGGCATTTGGTAGTGGCTATGCATATGCCAAAGATCATGCTTGTTTATTGATGGATCAAATCATTAAAACTCGCGGCGAACGTGCCAAATATTATGGCCCTGACCAAGTCGCAGGTAGCGGCGACTCTAAACACTTAATTTCTGATTTTGGTTACAAAGCATTAGGGGTTAATGAATACGCATTACAGCATTATGGTGAGCTGGATGAAACCAGCCGTGCTCACTTTGAGGGATTTGTGCAAGGCTTTAATAAATATGTCAATGACACAGGGGCTGCGAATCTAGCGCCTGAATGTGCGTCAGCACCTTGGGTGATAAGCTTAACCGCACAAGATATGCTGGCATATTCAATGGCAACTGTGCAGTTGGCAAGTTCAGCAAACTTTTTAGAGCTCGCATTTTTTGCAAATCCTGGTGACGGTGATGAGTATTTACCTGTGCCAAGTAGCAATGCGCCAAATGCTGTTTCCAGTTTGGTTAAAAATGTCAATCAACAAGCAAAGCAATTTAAATTAGACAAAAAATTTAAGCATTTAGGTTCTAATGGTTGGGGTTTGGGTAAAGAGATGATGGCCAATGGCAAAGGTGGATTATTAGCAAACCCTCACTTTCCCCATGAAGGAAATCTACGTTTTTGGCAGTCACATTTAACTGTACCCGGTGCAATGAATGTGATGGGAGGGAGTTTGCAGGGTATGCCGGGGGTGATTAATATCGGTTTTAATGAACATGTTGCATGGACACATACCTTCTCAACAGCACGTCACTTTTTAATTTATCAACTGGCATTAAATGAAGATGATCGTATGAGTTACCGTGTTGAAGATGAGCAGCATACGATAACCAGTAAAACAATTTCAGTTGAGGTTGCCATTGGCCCCAACACGACCATTGAGCTTCAAAAACCATTTTATTATAGCCACCATGGTTTGATGTTGGAAACACCCGCCGCTAATGGTTTAGGCTGGAATGATAGCCAAGCATTTACGATTAAAGATGCGAATGAATTTAACATGGATGTGGTTGCTCAGTGGTCTGCGCTTAATCAGGCGGTGAGTCTTGATGATATGAAAGAGTCGTTCGCTAAGTTTGACGGAGTGTCATTCAACAACACCATGGCGGCAGATAAAGCTGGGAATGTATTTTATGTGGATGACAGTACCGTTCTCAAATTAGATGACACAGCCAATTTAGCGATCCGTCTGCAACCTGAACTTGTGGCCTTAAGAGAATCAACTGGATTTGATTTAGTGCCTGGAAATATGAAGCTATTTGAAAGTCAGGGTAAGGTGCCATTTACCGAAGCTCCTCAGCTTACCCGCACCGACTATGTGCAAAATTCAAATGATAGTTATTGGGTTACAAACCTAAACGAGCCACTTGTTGGCTTTGCGGCTCAGTATGGTGACGTTCATAAACCACTCTCATTACGTACGCGGATGGGTCTAAAACTATTGCAAGATGGAGGTGGCGAAGATGCTAAGTTCACTCTTGATGAATTAGAGCAAGCACTGATAGGCAACCGTATTTATTTAGGCGAACTTGTATTTGCAGATCTTGCTATGCAGTGTCAGGCACAAGGTGATGTACCTGTACAGATTACAAGCGATGTTGCGGTTGATGTAAGCCCTGCTTGCGATATTTTATCGAACTGGAATGGGGCTATGAATTTAGAGACTCAGGGGGCAGCATTAATTCGTGAATTTGCTCACTTGTTTAATCCGTCTGCTCATTTATACACTAATTTTGATGTTACAGACCCTGCAAATACTCCCCATACTTTACGCCAAGACAAAGTTGCATTAAAAGTATTGGCGCACGCGATGCTTAATTTACAGTCAAATGGTATCTCATTAACAGATACTTTAGCGGATTTGCAGTTTGTCGAAAAATCATTGGCTGGTGGTCATGCTTCGGGTGAACAATTGCCATGGGCTGGGCCGATGCATGTTGAAGGAGGGTTCAATGTCTTTCGGTTTGATAGAAGTAATCTAACTCGTTCTACATTAATTCCTTATGCAGACTATCAAACATTACCTGATGCAATAACGGGTAAGCCTTTGGCTTCTAATTTATCATCACAAGGTTACCCAGTGAACTATGGTTCAAGTTGGATGTTTGTGATGAACTTTACTGAAGATGGGCCGGTTGCAAAAGGATTACTGACTATGTCGCAAAGTTCTGACTCACGTTCAGAGCATTTTGATGATCAAAGTCGTTATTATTCGCAAACGGCCAAGTTGAGGCCTCTATTTTACAAAGAGGCTGATATTGCACTTAACTTAATTGATGAAATAGATATTTCAATGACTAAGCAATAAATGGAACTTGCTCGGTCAGTGTAATAGCACTGGCCGAGATATCAGCTTTATAAGCATACACCTCAACACCGCAATCAATGGCTTGTGTTAATAACGAACAATACGTTTCATCAATATGCTTGGCACCACTGACTTGGCTAATTCCTTCGTGTAGCACAGCAAAAAGTAATACGGCGCGGTGCCCTTGTTGCACCATTTCGATAAGTTCTCTGATATGTTTTTGGCCACGAACTGTTTGCGCATCGGGAAAATAGCCTTGTCCTGATTGGGGGTTATCTTCACTTAGTAATGTCACCGATTTTACTTCAACGTAGCAATTTGCTTTGTCATTAGCGGTGAGTAAAAAATCGATACGACTGTTCTCTTGCCCATATTTTACTTCAGTTTGAATTGTGCTGTAGTCGCAAAGCTCTTTTATTACATTATGTGTTAATGCTTCATGCACCACTTGATTGGCTATTGCGGTATTAACGCAAATTAACTGTTCGAAATGATTTTTAGTAAGCTGTAAAGAGTGTGGGTACTTTCGTTTTTTGTTATCACTGGTTGAGTAATAAGCGCTAAATCCAGGCTCAGCACAACCAGTCATCTTTCCTGTATTGGCACAGTGGGCGGTAAATTGCTCGCCAGTTTCTAGCTCAAGATCCGCTAAAAAACGTTTATAGCGTTTGAGCAATTTAGCAGATTGTAAAGGTGGTAAAAAATGCATAATTTTGTTTTGATTAAACGCGTTCGTTCATTGTAAATGAATAGCGACATAGAATGCACCCTTAGTCTGTTTAGTAAAGGTTATTTATCGCAAGCGGTTGGGATGTCGCGTTCGCTGTAGTAAACTCGATAAACAATTTTCAGCGCAAAGAGTATTCTAACATGTCGGAAAAATTTTTAGTTCAACTTAGCGAGCAGGGTGCTGCCGCGCATTGGGGTGAAAAAGCCTCTCTTTCTTTTACTGAACAAGGCGCAACCGTTCATTTAACTGAGCAAGATACACTTAAAAACGTACAAAAAGCAGCGCGTACGTTAGCGAATCAAGGCTTAAAGAATGTTGCTCTAACGGGTGATGTTTGGTGCACTGAAACACAATGGGCTTTTTATCAAGGCTTTGTATCGCCAAAAAATTTAGATGCAGTTGAGTTTGCCGAAAACGCAAAAACAGATAGCAATGAACTGGCTGCATTAACTAAATCAGCGACATGGGCTCGCCAAATGATCAACGGTACTGCCGATGATATTTTTCCTGAAAGCTTGGCAGGTAAAGCGGCTGAGTTTATTCAGTCATTAGCGCCTGAGCACGTTAGTTATCAAATCATTAAAGGTGATGCACTTTTAGAACATCAATGGATAGGTATTCACGCTGTAGGTCGTGGTAGTGAGCGTCCACCTGTATTATTAGAGCTAGATTACAACCCAACGGGCGACGACAATGCCCCTGTTGATGCTGCTCTTGTGGGTAAAGGGATCACATTCGATTCGGGTGGTTATTCAATTAAAGCAAGCGAAGGCATGCTTGGTATGAAGTGCGATATGGGCGGTGCGGCGACGGTTACTGCTGGTTTAGCGCTTGCTATTAGTCGTGGTGTGAATAAACGCATTAAGCTGTTTTTATGTTGTGCTGAAAACTTAATTTCAGGTCATGCTTATAAATTAGGTGATATTCTTACTTATAAAAATGGCACAACAGTTGAAATTGTTAATACAGATGCTGAGGGGCGTTTAGTACTCGCTGATGGCTTAATGGCTGCGGGTGAAACTGGCGCACCATTAATCATTGATGCGGCAACGTTAACAGGGGCTGCACTTGTGGCTGTTGGTCAAGAGTACAATGCGTTATTTGGCCTTGATAAAGACTTTGTGCGTGAAGTACAAGATTTTGCAGAGCAAGAAATGGAAGCTGCATGGCCACTTCCTCTTGAAAAGTGGCACCAACAAAACTGCCCATCGCCTTATGCTGATACAGCAAATAGTCGCCCACAAAAAGGCGGCGGTTACGGCGGTGCGTCAAATGCTGCTGGTTTCTTATCGCGCTTTGTTCCTAACGATGGTAAAGGGTGGGTGCACATTGACCTTGCTGCAGCATTTAATATGGGCAGCACGAGTGAGTGGGCCGCGGGTGCTACAACGCAAGGTATGCGTACGGTTGCTAGAACGTTGCTTGAAAAAGCTTAATTGAGTACTACGCATAGTACATTACCAAAAGCGCCTTTATTAAGCGCTTTTTTGTTTTTTAATGTGATTTACAAACTGATACAAGATTTTTGGCATCATTTAGTATAAAATCTCGCCCCACATTTTCTCATCAGGTGGTTAGTTTAAATTTCATTAACTACACTTGAATGATCAATTCACACTGGGGTCTCTATTTATGTCAGATAAGTGCTATATCACTGCGCAGCAGTTACTTGAAGATTCGTTTCGCGTTGCTGCAAAAGTTTATGAAGATGGTTTTCGTCCTGATTTCATCATTGGTATTTGGCGTGGTGGTGCTCCTATCGGTATCGCAGTACAAGAGTACTATGATTACAAAGGCATAGAGACAGATCATATTGCTGTGCGTACATCGTCTTATTACGGTATTAATCAGCAGTCAAAAGAAATTAAAGTACATGGTTTGCATTACATCATCGAAAATGCCAACGCAGATGATTCGTTGTTGATTGTTGATGATGTATTTGACTCTGGACGTAGTATTTTCGCTTTAAAAGAAAAACTTTCTGAATTAATGCGCTTGAATCTGCCACGCGATATTCGTGTTGCTTGCCCATATTACAAGCCTAAAAACTCAAAAGTAGATATGGTGCCTGAGTATTATATTCATGAGTCTGATGAGTGGTTAGTTTTCCCTCATGAGCTATCAGGTTTAACGCCAGATGAAATTATTGAAGGCAAGTCAGACTTAGCAAATATCCAAGACTTATTATTAAATAAGTAAATTGCTACTTAAATAAAGTGAGTATGTAGGCACATACTCACAATTGTGAAAAGCTATCAACATAGTTGCTTAGCTTTTCTATATCAACAACCTTAAGTCCTTGGTTGCTTCTTACTATCAATCCTTTTTCTACCAGCTCTGTCACTACGCGGCGATAAGCGCGTTCAGTGGTTGCGAAACGTTCAGCCTCTGCATTAACCGTTGGGTAGGCACGTAGCAGTGTTGGATTATTATTCTCAGCCCTTAATAAACAGTCTTTTGCTATGTTGTAGCTCAGTGGCAATAGGAGTTTATCGAGATTAATTTTCTGATTCTCTTGAAACTTAGCGGCGATAGTTTGTGCTGTGTACAAGCTGAGTTCTGGCTTTTCTAGTAACAGTGAGCGCCAATGTTTTAGCTCGATTAAGTTATAACTTACATCGCTAAAGCAGGTCACGGTGTAAATACAAGGTAAGTTATTTAGTGCCTCGATCTCGCCAATTAAGGTGTTATTACAATCAAGCTGGCCGAGTAATAGTCTACGCCCATTACCCACGTCATAACTGAGCGACACCGTTCCACTTCTGACTAACACGAGTTTAGACAGTGGTTGATCTTGATGGATCAGCACTTCTTTTTTTGCTTGTTGGTATCGACTTCCTGCAAAAGTAAGTAATTGCTCAACTAGATAACTTGAAAAATGATATTGAAACATTAACGCCGCTCTTCGGACAATTGTCCTATTTATTACACCTTAATGACGCTAGCATTAAGATTCTAAGAATTCACGCTAACTTGCTAGCGAGGCCATGCCTTGCTTGTACCTTCATTTCCCGTGTTAATGATTTTAAGCAAAGTATTTACTGTGCTTTATAAGGTTTTTAGTAAGTTAGCTTTTTTATTTTCATTGTTAAAGTAGCAATGAGTAAGTCAAAAAAAATGACAAGCTCTAATGCTAACCTAAAGCCTAGGAGAGAACAATTGAGTTGGGAATATTTAGGCTATTTAGCGTCTGCCTTGTTGGTCGCTTCTTTAACAATGAGTGATGTGGTTAAGCTGCGTTGGTTTAATTTGGCTGGATGTATTGCATTTACTTGTTACGGTATAGCGATTGATGCCATTCCTGTTGCATTCACAAATGGACTTCTGACGTTTGTAAATATCTACCATATTATTAAATTAAAGCGTCAGTCATCGACTGACGCTAAATAGTGACCATTTAGTTTTCTTGTTGATATTTTAGTTCGCCACCAATCCATGTTTGCTTAACCTTGATGTCATGAATCTGTGATACCGGAACAGTAAAGTAGTCTTTGTTTATTAAAATAAAGTCAGCCCATTTACCTTGTTCTAAACTGCCTAATTTAAACTCTTGATGAGCAGCATAAGCGCCGCCTAAAGTGAACGCTCGTAAAGCTTCATCTCTCGATAATAGTTCTTTTGGTCGCCAACCACCTTTTGGTAACTGGTTGTGATCCATGCGAGTAATGGCTGAATATAAACCATCGAATGGGTCAGCTAGTTCTACAGGAAAGTCAGAGCCCGCAGCCACAATTGAGCCTTGATCTAAAAATGTTTTCCAAGCATACGCACCGGCAAGCTGTTTATCGGTCAAGCGTTGTTCAGCCATATGCATATCAGACGTGGCATGCACAGGTTGCATTGAGGGAATGATTTTTAGTGATTTGAAGCGAACAATATCGTCGGGCGTAACAATCTGCGCATGCTCAATACGGTTACGTAATAAAATTCCACCAGATTTTTTAAACACTTTTTCGTAGGCATCTAATACGATATGGTTCGCTTTATCACCAATAGCATGGGTGTTCGCACTAAAACCACTTTCAAAACTTAAGGTGAAAAGCTGTTCGAGTTTTTGTTGTGTTTCAAGCATTAAGCCATGATAATTTTTACGATCAGCATATTCATCAATTAATGCAGCACCACGGCTCCCTAGCGCACCATCGGCGTATACTTTTACGCTTCTAATTGACATGTAGTCATGCATATCTTTATAGCGACCCGCTTTTAACATGGTGTCTAGTTTCGGGTCGCTTGCGCTTAACATAGCAACAATTCTCAGCGGTAGAGTGCCTTGCTCTGCACGTTCTTTGTAAACTTGCCACGTATCATAATCAATACCCGCATCGTGGGTTGATGTAATGCCTAAGCTAAGCAAATGTTTACCTGCATTATCTAAAGCAGTATTAATGCTAGCGTGGCTTGCTTTTGGTACATGCTGAGTTATTAGTGTTTCGGCTTTATCAATGAAGACACCTGAAGCTAGTCCTGAATCCAGTTTTAATATTTCACCACCGGCAGGAGAGCGAGTGTCTTTTTCGATACCAGCAAGTGCCATGGCTTTCGAATTAACCCACACTGCATGGCCATCAACTCGAGACAGTACCACAGGCTTATCTTTTACATAGCGGTCTAAGTCTGCTGCCGTAGGAAATTGTGCGCCTGGCCATTGCTCTTGGTTCCAGCCACGACCAATGATCCAGCCTTGTTTATCTTTCGCAAATTCTGCGAGCTTCTTTCCGACCTCATCAACTGATCGGGTATTTCTAACATCCAGTTGCGATAGGTTGTTACCAAGGCCAATAACATGGCCATGGGCATCAATAAGGCCGGGTAGCAAAGTCGCCTGCTCACCATCAAAGGCTGTTGCATCAGGATAACTGGCTTTTAAGGAGTCATTACCTGTTTTGACCACCTTGCCATCTTTGATGACCAATGTTGAAAACTGTTTGGTATCCCCTTTATAGGTCGGTGTGTAGCCATTGACGTTATAGATAACCGTTGTGTTTGCAAAACAGGATAGTGATGCTGATGCGAGTAAGCCGATGATGAATTTCATAATTGTCTTGTTTTTATTGATTTATAAAAACAGTATCAGAGTTGTCATAAACTGCAACTACTTGAACAAAAATGACAGGGGAAGGGTGCTTGGCACACCCTTAATTTATTTGCTAGCGTAAACTTCAAACTCTGCAAGTGATAACTTGTTATCTTTGTCTTTATCGTAACTTTGAAAACGAGACCAAAGTGCTGGGTCTCGTGCTGATTCAGAGCGACTTAAGTAGCCGTCATCATTGCGATCAAGTTGTTTAAACTTCTCACCAATACTGCCAGAGGCTAAGCTCATAGTACTAAAAAGAAAACATGAAACTAAGCTGGTGATGGTTAATCTTGTCATTGTTTGTTAGCTCTTACTTGTTAAATAATTTTTAAACTCAAGGAGTGATATGCGCTTGTCATTATCTGTATCCCACTGACTTATACGCTTTTTAAGATGAGGCTGAGGCGTAAGTTCGTCAGGGCTTAAATAGCCATCTTTATTCTTGTCGAGATGATTAAAACGTTGTTTTACATCTAATGCAAAGCTATTAAAGCTAAAAGTCATAAGGATTAGTGAAATAACTGAGACTATTTTCATACTGCGCTCCTTGTTAGTGAAAGTGCTTGCCATAATTTAATTCCCAAAATTAAATCCGTTTACACACTCCCTCAGGGATTATGGCAAACACTTTAAGTCGTTAAAGTTTGAATTTCTCAAACTCTTGCTCTGATAAAACCTGATCGTCATTTTTATCTAGATCAGCAAATTGCTTCAGTAAGTCATCATGTTGTGTGGCTTCTGTAAGCGAAATTTCACCATCGGCATTCGTATCAAATTTAGCGAAACGTACATCCATTTGTGATGCTAAAACGGTTGCGCTGATCACTAAAAACATCAGCGAGAAAGCGGCAATAAGTTGTTTCATTACAATCTCCTATTGAACAAACAATTGAAATTCTGAAAAAGAAATTTGGCCATCTTGATTCGTATCAATTTGTGAAAAGTTGTCGTGTAACAACGCGTCTTCCGATGCCTCTGATTCACTTAAAGTGCCGTTACTGTCTTTGTCCAGTTCTTTAAAAGAATCATTTAAGTTAAGGGCATACGTGGTTGTTGAAATACAACACACAAGCGTCAGCATAGTAATGGCCAATTTCTTCATTTTAATTCCTAAGAAAATTAATTATTTACTCTAATACAAAAACAATGCCAAAGTTAAAAGTTGTTGATTATCATGTTGTTATGTGTTTTTTAGCGTGTGTCGGTAGAAATTCTTACATGGTTTTGTGTCTTTTTTGCAACGGGAAAATAAATTTTTAAATTTAACCTTTTAAAATCAGTTGTTTAGTTTGTCTCCAAATTGCAACGATATTGATTTTTTAGTGAAAATAGTGCTGAATTTCAGATAAAATTCAGCCAGTGTATAACTTAACTCATAGATAATTTATACCTGTCACACCTTGAAGGAAACCTATGCAAAGGCAAGCTAGCAGTAAGTTCAAACATCTACTCGATTGGCGTCCCAATTTAATCGGGCAATTTGTGTTTAGTACTCTTTTATCATTATTGCCTTTATCTTTGGTTGTGATCCTATTTTTAAATGCGCTCAACAAGCAGCTTGCTGTCACACAAAAAATAGTGAGCGATAACTACTTAGTAACCAAAACATTTAATAGTCTTAAGCAGGACCTAAATAGCCTTGAGAGAGCAACAAGGCAAAACTGGGTGTTGAAAAGTGAATCACTTGACACCTTAATTGCAAATAAATGGCAGTCATCTTTGCAAAGCATTGATGAGCTAATTTTTTTGAGTCCCTCACCTGATTACGTTAACCAATGGCAGCAGCTAGCCGATGTGTTGAGCTTTGCTCAGCAACACTTGGTACATGAACAAAAACAAGATGGTGAGCTGTTTGCACCAGCCAGTAAACTGATTGCAGAGCAAACAGTGTGGCTACGTGATCAGAATGAATTACGCATCACGAAAAACCAACAACACTTAAAAACCTTACAAGCGTCATTTATAAATTGGCTATTGGCATTGATCCCTATTACTTTGCTGGTGAGTGGCGGGTTTTTATGGCGGATCAGTGGGCGTTTACGCGAATTGACATCTGTTATCGATAAACTGGGACAAGGTCATTGGCAACAAAATATTTCTGTTAAAGGTTCTTCTGAGCTTATTGAGTTAGGCAATAAGTTACAATGGGTACAAGCACAACTTCATATGCTTGAGCAGCAAAAAGATACATTCTTACGCCATGTTACACATGAATTAAAAACCCCATTGGCTTCTATGGTTGAAGGAACAGATCTCCTCGCTGATGAAATTGTGGGGCCTATCAATGCAGAGCAGCAAGCTGTATTAGAGCTTATTACACAAAGTATGGCGCGGTTACGCATTATGATTGAAAGCCTTTTAAATTATAATGCAATTCGCACCAGTAAGGAGAGCATCACCGAATTAGACTTTTCGGTGATGATGGGCAAAATAGAGCGACATTTTGAACATCGCCTAATAGCGCGAGATCAATCGTTGCTTTGGTTAAATGAATTACCTAGCCGCTCTCTTTATATTTCAACGGAATTATTAGAAATGATTTTAGTGCAGCTTATTTCCAACGCATTAAAATTTTCACCAGAAAAAGAAGCAGTTACCATTAAGGTGACATTTAAACACAGTAAGCTTATGGTGTCGGTGAGCGATCTTGGCATTGGTGTTGATGAATCCGAAAAAATGTCTATTTTTGGTGCATTTTATCAAGGTAAAAATGCCAAAAGCCAAGCTGAGATGGGCAGTGGCTTAGGACTTACTATTGTGAAAGAAACAGTTGAACAACTAAACGGTGAGCTAAAGCTCGAAGACAATGACCCCCATGGCTGCTGTTTTACCGTAATATTACCAATTCAATTAACCCAGGGAGTTAACTGATATGGGCTTAGCTAATAAAGCCAGTTTTATGATGATTGCTGCACTAATGCTCTCGGGCTGTTCGTTGCTAGAAACTAAGCCCGTAACAGAACAAGCGCAGCAAGTAGTTAATAAAAAACATGTAACACCCGAAGAGGGAGAGCCTAATCCCAAGCCGCGTCCGAAAAGTGAGCCGATGTATCCACCTGCAAATATTGTTATTGCTTGGCATGCCCAGCAATGTGGAGGCTATAAGAGCACACATAAAAAAGTAAGTTATGTAGGTGAAAAAGAAATCAAAGCGTTGTTTAAATCACTGTGTCTAGAGAGCGAAGCAAGTCCAGAAAAAACGTTGGCTTTACTAGACAAAACAGATCAAGCTTACTATTGGCCAGATGATATAAAGCAGTACCTTTGGCTTCAAAAGCAAAGTGTTAAGCAGCATTTAAAAGCGAAACAAGCAAAGCAAGCATTAACCGAAAAAATGGAAAAAACATTGTCGTCACTGGCTACGATTGAGCAGCAACTTCTTCTTCGCGAAGAGACTAAGGAGCAGTAAGTATGAATGAAGTAAGTAAACCTCGCGTGTTACTAGTGGATGATGACGCGAGTTTATTAAAGCTGTTAGCAATAAGAATCGAGTCTAAAGGCTATCAAGTGAGTACTGCTGAAAGTGGCATTGTGGCTCTTCAAGAACTTAAAAATAAAACCTACGACGCGGTAATTACCGATTTAAGAATGGACGAAATGGACGGAATGGCGCTGCATCGTCAGTTGCAAAGCCGCTACCCATCTATGCCTGTCATCATGATGACAGCGCATGGTTCGATTCCAGATGCAGTCGAGGCGACAAAGCAGGGAATTTTTGCATTTATCACAAAGCCTGTTGATAAAGATGAGTTATTTGACAGCTTAGCAAAAGCAATAGAGATCCATGGAGTGCATGGGGAGGAAGCGCCAACTCAAACCAATATCGTGACGCGAAGCGGGGCGATGCTGCATTTACTTGAACAGGTTAAGCTACTGGGGCCGACACAGGTTAACGTACTCATATCTGGTGCCAGTGGCACAGGTAAAGAACTACTTGCGCAAGCAATCCATCAGCATAGTCACGTTAGTGACGGTCCATTCGTGGCGATTAACTGCGGTGCAGTACCCGGTGAGCTACTAGAGTCGGAATTATTCGGGCATAAAAAAGGCGCGTTTACAGGGGCTGTGAAAGATCATCAAGGTTTATTTCAGCAAGCACAAGGCGGCACACTGTTTTTAGATGAAATTGGTGATATGCCACTGAACTTACAAGTGAAGTTATTACGCGTATTACAAGAGAAAACGATTCGCCCTGTTGGCTTCCAAGAAGAAATTCCAATTGATGTCAGAGTTGTATCTGCCACCCATAAAAACCTTCCCGAAGCGATAAATAACCAACAATTTAGGGAAGATCTTTATTATCGATTGAACGTTGTTAATTTAAAGCTACCACCTCTTTGTGAACGCCGTGAAGATATAAGTTTGTTGGCACAGCATTTTGCAGGGCAGATAGCAAAGCGCATGAATCAAGACGAAAAACGCTTTGCAAGCGATGCGATGCATGCGCTAGTGAGGTATGATTGGCCAGGTAATATTCGCCAACTACAAAACGTGATTGAACAAGTTGTTGCCTTGACACCAGGCGGAGTTATTTCTGCTCAACTGGTGGAGTCTGCACTCAATAGTAATGTAAGTATTGCGGAACCACTTTCGCTGAATGATGCGAAAAAAGAGTTTGAACGAGATTATCTAATCAATACCTTAAAGATGGCAGCCGGCAATGTCGCAGAGGCCGCTAAGCTTGCAAAACGGAACCGTTCAGATTTTTATAAGTTAATAAAAAAACACAACATTAATGTCGAAAACTTAATGTAGAGCTAGCATAAGGAAAATTCATGTCGCTTTTTTTAGTCTACCTTGGTGGACGTATTCAAGGTTGCCACATAGAAATGCATGATGTGCGATTTGTTGTGGGAAGTACGATTGAACAAACATACTCAAAATTAAAAGCACAGTGGGTCGGTGATAAAAACAATGTGCACATGGATAGTTACATGCAAATCCAGCACATTGATGGATACAAGGTCGAGGTTGTTGAAGAAGCGCATTCACAACCTGAAAAATTATACTTTGTGAATCTAGGTGCCTATCGTGCTGATAGGTTGGCAGAGCAGCATGATTTTGCACTTTATGTTGCACGCAGCAGTGAAGAAGCTAAACAACGTGCAAAAGAGTCTTTACTTGCAGGGTTAAGCCATCTCCATAAGGATGATTTACACGATGTCGATGATTGTTTCGCGATTGACTTGCTCGATAGTAACTTATCAATCAAATTAACCCCAAGCGGACAATCACAAGCAATGAAACCGGATTGGTTTGGTTATCACGTTTTATAAACTAATCTTGATTATCGCTTTTACTAGCAATTTTAAAGGCGATAATCACTAGGCCAAATAAAGCAAAAGGCAATGCCGCAAGTAAATACTCTACTGTATGATTGTCTTGATAATTTGGCTGAAGTAAGAAGTGTCCTACGACACAAAGCAGAATAGCGACGAATAAAACAGGTAGTAAGATCAGTTCTTTTTTTGGAGAGTGTTTTTTCATAACAAAGCGTCACATTGCAAAGGTGCGCTATTGTAATGAGCTAAGATTGATTAGGTCAAATAACTTGGTGACTTATATTGCGCTGCATCAATTTTTTTATTGGCCGCTTTTTTTACTGGCTTTTTAGGTTTTACTGGTTTGTCGGCTGTATCATTGCAATTATACAGTCCCATAATAAATTCTATTTCCTCGCGTTGTAATCCAGACTGCATGATACCCCCCTTAATGTCGAATTTGCCATTTATACGACAAATACTAAGCAGTTGAAGCTGAATTATCGGTGAATAATGCGTCATTAAACTGTAATCATATGTAACACAAATTTGCTTATTTAATAGGCAGCTCCACAGTAAACACAACACCCGTACCATCATCTAAATTTTCAGCGGCTACTTTACCATGATGGTAATCGCAAATAAGCCTTACAATATAAAGACCTAAGCCTAAGTGAGGCTGCTGTTGATGTTGCTGACTTCTCACCGAGACCATTGAGTCGAAAATGTGTTCAACTAAACCGTCAGGTAGCAGAGGTCCTTGGTTGCTAATTTTTAATAATGCATGTTGCTCTTGCTTGATTAAGCTAACGGAAATTGTGCTTTGTGGAGTTTTAAACTCAAGTGCATTGTTGATGAGCTTATCAAGCAATTGGGCAATAAACTCTGGTGCGCCACTGACATTTAACGGCTCTTTACAAAGCGACAAGGTAAATAGACTTTCACCGTAGGTTATTTGATAGCCTTGCATGCAGCCGGTGATCACCTTGGTCAGATCAAATTCTTCAGCTTCGGCGCTTTGAATACTTTGTTCAAGACGCGTTGCTTCGCTCATGGTGGTAATAATTTTACCCAACCGCTCAACCCCTTCACTGGCACGGTCGAGATATTTTTGACTTAGTTCAGATTGTGGCTGCATTTGTAAGTTTTCAAGTGATGAGCGAACAACAGCCACAGGCGTGCGTAGTTCATGGGAAAGTCGTGATGACATATTTTCTAAGTAATCAGTATAACCACTTAAACGACTAACAATGTTGGCAAAGCTACGAGAAAGGTCACCAATTTCATCATTCGAATCGGCATAGGTTATTTTGCCGGTGATCCGCCCTTGGGCATCAATGGCTTGTTCGGCATTATCACGCAGGCGGCGAATACGGCTGGAAATTCGTGACGCAAAAAAGAACAGTGTCACGGTGCCAACAAGCATTACCGCTAAAATGACATTAAATAGCTTCTCTAGTGACTTATTACGCAGAGTGCGCACGCCATTGGTGGTTTCTTCTGCGATTACTGCACCAATCACTTTATCTTGGATCCAAATAGGGTAGGCGGCAGATAAAATAACGGCTTTGTTATCTGGGGTTAAACGCCATGATGATGCGGGTTTACCATTTAAAGCACTGGCTATGTGAGTGCCTTGCATCGCGGCGACATCATGTAAGGTATCAATAAATTCATTTTCTGGGCGAGTTAATATTTTATAGTAAAGAGGATGCAAATAATCTTGCTCAAAGCGTTGCCACCACGTTGTTGCAGGCGCATCTTTAAGGCCATCTGCCCAAACGCCATCAGCATGATGAATTGAGCCTGATTGCGCAAGTACACGATGATGGTTATCTACGACCCATATTCGACTACCACTGTGACCCATGCCTTTCAAAATACGGTTAATTTCTGGTGACGGCACTAAAACTGAGCCGATATCATTGGGGTTTTGTAGGTTTGAGGTCGACATAAGCTGAGGCTCAGCTTTGCCTTCATCCCAATCTTCAATCGCAAAACCGAGCTTATTACCTAACATCGAAAGCGGAAAACGCAGCTCTATGTTGTAACCCGCGTTGGTGCTTTTAAAATAGCCTTGAATTTTAGTGACCGGCTCTTGTGTCGAAGCATCAAAGGCATTAACCCAACCATCTTGGCGGGCAGCCACCACATAACGTTTAAATTCACCTTCGGGTGTTTTTAACATGATCTGTAAGTGATCATTACGGGTAAAGCTGAGCACATTTTTAGCGCGATACACCAGTGAGCTGTCAGTGACTTTAAATGCCGCATAAAGGTAGTTTTCGTATTTGCCTACCATGTGATCAAAACTTAGATCACTATCTTGATGATCATTATTTAACCCCTGTAAGTAGCGCTTGTCGTAATGCCAAAATAAGCTTTGATAAGGCTGCCACTCCGACAGTTTGCCATCAAGTTGAATCGGATTATTTAGGTTGTAAGCATATAAATCTCGGCCTTTTACCACTTGATCTAAAAAGTTGGTTTGTGAGTCAAACAAAGCGGGGCGCTCATGTAATGCGGTAGCGAGTGCGCGGGTTGTGCCCACTAAGGTTTTTTCTTGCCCTTGTCTTAAGAACTTTTCCATTTCCCATACATACTCATAGCCAAGCCAAGGCAATAAAAATAAAAAGCAGGATAAGAAAATAAACTTTGTTCTAAGCCCCAAACGCAGCATTAAGCTTGCTCCCAGCGATAACCCATACCGTAAACGGTATCAATGCAATCAAATGCATCATCTAAAGCAATAAACTTTTTACGAATGCGTTTTACGTGCGAAGTAATGGTGCTGTCATCAACATAAATTTTTGCATCACTCATTAATTCGTTGCGGCTTTTTACATGGCCTGGACGCTGCGCAAGTGAATGCACCATCCAAAATTCTGTCACAGTTAAATCAACCAGTTGCTCTTGCCAAAAAACCTGCATGCGCTGGGTATCTAACTTTAACGGGCCGCGATGTAAAAGAGCGGTTTGATCGGCGGGTTGATCGAAGGCATCAAGGCGTCTAAACAATGCGCCAATGCGAGCAGCAAGATGCGCCATACTGATGTCTTTGGTTAAGTAGTCGTCTGCTCCCATGCGCAGGCCACACACGGTATCAATTTCGCTATCGCGGGCGGTTAAAAATATAATCGGTAAGGTTTTAGAAAGGCTGCGTAGAGTTTGGCAAAGTAAAAAACCACCATCTACTTCATGGCCAAGGCCAATATCAACAATGGCTAAATCTGGTAAAGATTGATTAAATGCCAGTTCAGCACTGGCTCTGTCAGCAAAGCCTACAACCTGATAGCCCTGAGTGCTGAGCATTTCTGTGTAGTTTTCGCGGATTGCTGTTTCATCTTCAACGATTGCTATTTTCTTCATTGTTAATACTTACTTAAATTCTTTCTACAGCGAACTATACCTAATTTTTTGCCTTGCGTACTGGCAAAAATGCGATTGCCATTTTTCTGCCACAATTGCTCAGCAGTTTGCCTTTTTTGATCCCCTTTATTGCCATTTCGATTTGTTTTAATAGCTCCATACCAAGTTCGCAACACCAACCAATGTTGCCAAGCAATTAAGTACAAAAAGGATTAAACCATGAAAAAATTAATTATTGCCGCTGTCATTACCACTGCTTTATCAACAACACAGTATGCGGTTGCTGCAAATCAAACAAAGCAAGATACACCAAAAGAAACAGCGATAGGCCTTAGTGCTGGTGCCGTTGTTGGCGGCTTAGTAGGTGGTCCAATTGGCGCGTTTGTGGGGGCATTTGCAGGCGGCTTAATTGGTGAAAAAGAAGCGGCAGAAAACACCATTGATGAACAAGCTCACGCATTAGTCGTAATGAAAGAGCAAACCGCTGATTACCAACAAGTGATTGCTGATAACGCCGCCCTAAGTGAGCAGCTTGAATTATTAGCGGATGAAAAAGAGCAGTTATTGCAAGCCCAGCTTAATACTTTACTAGCCATGACGGTGCAGTTTAAAACTGGCTCTAGTGAAATTGCCCCGCACTTTGCTAATCAACTCGACAAAGTAGCTCAGTTACTGATTGCCCAGCCAAATCTGGCTATCGACTTAAATGGCTTTGCAGATCAGCGCGGTGATGAGTTGGCTAATTTAATGCTTTCAAAGCAGCGTGTAAATGCCGTGCAAAGCTACTTAATTAAACAAGGCGTGCCGCATACCCGCTTAACCGCAACCGCCTTTGGTGAGCAGCAAAGTGTTGCTGATTCAAATAACTACGAAGACAACATCTTTGACCGCCGCGTAACATTGACGACGCGCCCTGTGACACAAAGTAGTTTGCGTACAGCGCAAAGTAACCACTAATTCATCGGTCGATGGAGTGACTAATTATGTTGAGTAAACGCACCAAAAGGCTCATGTATATGAGCCTTTTTATCCTGCTGTTAGGTTATGCTGTTAACCCTGTGTTCGCTGCTAATGCCAGTGCCGAACTGCGTTTTTATGATGACTCAAATAGCCAAGTGTCGTCGGGGTTACTAATGAAAAACGATGTCACTATGACACTCACGGGGCTGATTAATCATGTTGTTGTTAAACAGCGTTATCAAAACCCGCATCCATTTGCGGTCAATGCTCGCTATGTGTTTCCGTTACCTGATGAAAGTGCTGTGCATGCCATGCAAATGCAAATAGGTGAGCGCATTATCACAGGCAATATTGCCCTTAAGCAGCAGGCTGAACAGCAATTTGAGCAAGCTCAAAAGCAGGGTAAACGCGCCGCTTTAGTGCGTCAGCAACGTGCTAATATTTTCTCTACTGATGTGGCAAATCTTGGAGCTGGTGAAGAAATTGAAATTACTTTGCAATACCAAGAGATCATCGGCTTTCGTGATGGTGTGTTTTCGTTGCGTTTTCCGACCACTATTACGCCGCGCTACGAACCTTTAACGGCAGAATTACAGCAAAAAACGTATCTAGAAAAAAAAGACACAGAACAACAGAGTGAACCAGCGGCTAATAAAGCGCAAGTGGCATCAGCGTGGCTAAAACCTGTTTTTCACCATGCTAAAAGCCAAGAGTCTGATGCGAGCCTAAACCTTGCTATTTCGATGGATATTGGCCTAGAGCTTAGTTACATCAACGCCAACTTAGATGGTATGCAAGTCGATAACCCAAGTTTTGGCCGTTATCAATTATCGCTTAATCGTGACATTCCGATGGATAGAGACTTTGAGCTAACATTTAAGCCCCATGATAAAGCTCACTCACAGGCTGCATTTTTTACCGAAACAGTCGCAGGGCAAAAGTATGGCTTATTAATGCTAGTGCCGCCAAGCGATCACTTTACCTCGCAAGCACGGCTGCCTCGCGAAATGGTGTTTGTTGTTGATACTTCAGGTTCAATGCATGGTCAATCTATGGAGCAGGCAAGGCAGGCCTTGTTTTATGCCTTATCGTTACTGGATGAAAACGACAGCTTTAATATCATAGGTTTTGATAACGAAGTCTCGCTATTAAGTGACACGCCGATGATTGCTAATGATTTTAATATTCGCCGCGCTGAGCGCTTTATTTATGGTTTACAAGCCGATGGTGGCACCGAAATCGCAAAAGCACTGACGCAGGTACTTGATGGTAAACAGCATGATGGCTTTGTACGCCAAGTGGTATTTTTAACCGATGGCAGTGTGGGTAACGAAACGCAGTTATTTAAGCAAATTCAATCTGACTTAGGTGACAGCAGGCTTTTTACTGTGGGTATTGGCAGTGCGCCTAATAGCTTTTTTATGACAAGAGCGGCTGATATTGGCCGTGGTACTTTCACTTTTATTAGTAGCACCAGCCAAGTACAGCCAAAAATGCAGCTGCTTTTTGATAAGCTGGCACATCCTGCTGTTACAGAGCTTGCTCTTGAAGGCGATAAAGCAGCACTTGAATACTGGCCATCGCCATTACCTGACTTGTATTTTTCAGAGCCGGTTTTGGTTGCCATAAAGCTTGATGGCAGTCAGCACTTAACGTTAAAAGGGCAAACAAACTCAGGACCCATGACCATTAACTTAGCAACGGCCAATGCCGCAAACGGCGAAGGTATCGCTAGGCTCTGGGCAAGACAAAAAATTAAATCGCTGTTGCTTTATAACGAAAAACAAACGGTACGAGCAGAAGTCGAAGCATTGGCACTTCAGCACAATTTACTTAGCCCATTTACAGCCTTTATTGCAGTTGATAACTACGCGGGTAATGAGATTGCAGAGCGTTCAATGCAAGTACGAAACAAACTCCCTAACGGCATGGCGCTACCGCAAACCGACGGACAAAGCCGAGTGTTTATGCTACTTGGGTTGTTGCTGCTTACATTCTCATGGTTATGGCAATGGCGACGCTAAAAAAAGCGCTGCCAGTTTGCAGCGCCTTACTTGGCATCGCATTGTTTGTTAATGGTGGCTATATGCAGGCGAAAGCTTGGCTGGCACAGGCGCTAATTGAGTCAGCTTGGCAGCAAGCTTTGCAAAGTCCTAATGAGCAAGTGAGGCCATGGTTTTACGCCGATGGTTATGTCACCGCACACATAAATTGGCCAAGCCAGCAGCAAGAGTTAACAGTACTTGCTGGTGCATCGGGGCGAAACCTTGCGTTTGCCCCCGGGCACTTTTTACCAAGTGGAGAGCTTGGCAGTACAAAAGGGGTGTTGATTGCGGGCCATAACGACACCCACTTTGCATTTTTAAAACATGTCGCAGTAGGTGAGCAATTCTCTATGCAGTTGCAAAATGGCCAGATTGAACACTATCAAGTTCGCAGCATTGATGTTATTCATCAAAGCGAACAGGGCTTTTTAGCGCAATCAGGCCTTTATTTATTAACCTGTTACCCTTTTGACTCGTTAGCGTCAGGCACTGAGTTTAGGCTATTGGTATCGGCTGATAAATTATCGTCGTCTACTTCAACTTTGAGCTCTTGATGACGTTGGCTAACAATAACACCTGCAAATACCACTGCAATACTCACCCATTGCCAAACAGTCAGCACCTCGCCTAGTAGAATGGCTGACAAAATTAACGCAAAAATTGGAATAAGATTAGAGTAGGCGGCAGCGGTTAACACCGACACTTTACTGATGGCGTAATTGTACATGCCATAGCCACCTAACGTGACACATGAGCCTAAATATAAAATGCTCATTAGGGCACTTAAATCGTGCTGATTTTCGCTCGGTAGTTCGATGAAAAATAAAAAAGGCGCAAAGAACAAACTACCACTAAACCCTTGAATTGCAATTAAGGTAAGCGGCGAGTAACGAGCGACTAAGTGTTTTACACTCACGGTATAAAATGCCGCGCACACCATCGCCATCAATTCTAAAAAGTTACCAAGCAAAGGGTTAGGGGCTTGCTCAGTGCTTGGTGATAATAGCGTTAATAAAATACTGCCACCAATACATAAGGTAAAACCAACGACAATGGCTTTACTGATGTACTCTTTTAATATTAAGAACGCCAAAATAGCAACGATAATTGGTAAACAAGAGACAATAACCCCAGCTTGCGATGCTGACGTGTACTCTAGGGCATGCCCCTCAAATAAATAATAAAAGCAAGGCTCAGCCAGTGACATCCCAATTAAATACTTCCAGTCACCTTGTTTAAACTCAAAGCGGATCACATATCGCCATAAACATAAGCAAATCAGTAATGTGGTTAGCATTCTTAAAAAAATCACTAACACAGGGTCGTAAATATTGATTGCGTGCTTTAACGCAATGTAAGAGCTACCCCATAAAAAGGTCGCGATAATTAAGCATATACTGGCTGGCATAGGTGTCGATATTGAGTAAAAAACGAGAGCGTGATCCTAGCATGAATTTTTTTTACTTGTTCAAAAACTGTTAACTGGTATATATAAATTCCCTATTATTTATTACAGACTTTAAAACGCACATGCAAAGGCCACACGTCGTTGTTGTTAAGCTAGGTACGAGTGTATTGACTGGCGGTACAGACAAATTAGATAAAGCACACATGGTTGAACTTGTTCGCCAATGTTGCGAATTAAAAAAACAGGGTTATCAGGTTGTTTTAGTATCAAGTGGCGCGGTTGCTGCTGGGCGCGAGCAATTAGTTACCCCCTGTGGCCATTCTTTGATTGAAAAACAAATGCTGGCCGCAATTGGTCAAGGGCAGCTTATTCATATTTGGCAAAGCTTGTTTGCTTTGTATGGCGTGAATGTTGGGCAAATGCTACTGACTCGCGCCGATGTAGAAGACCGTGAACGTTACTTAAATGCCCGCGATACCTTAAATGCGCTACTTGCGCATGATGTGGTGCCTATTATTAATGAGAATGACGCCGTGGCCACCGCCGAAATTAAAGTCGGTGATAACGATAACTTATCTGCTTTAGTGGCGATTTTAGCGAATGCAGAAAAGCTGTTATTGTTAACTGATCAAGAAGGCTTATTTACAGGCGATCCTCGCTCTGATGCCAATGCAACACTTATCAATGAAGTTGAGCATATTAATGATGAGCTCAGAGAGCTTGCTGGTGGTAGTGGTACAACACTTGGAACCGGTGGTATGGCAACCAAGCTGCAAGCTGCCGATATTGCACGTCGCGCGGGTGTTGAGGTGATCATTGCCAAAGGTGCTGGTAAAAATGTGATTTTAAATTGCATGGCCGACAAGCTTCCTGGTACACGTTTTTTAAAGCTCACTGCACCAAAAGATGGCCGCAAAAAATGGTTACTTGCAGGGCCTAAAAGTACGGGGCAATTAGTGATTGATGATGGTGCAAGCCTTGCGCTTAAAGAGCGTGGCGCGAGCTTACTAGCAAAAGGTGTAAAGACTGTGCGAGGACAGTTTGAGCGCGGCGATGTGATTGAAGTAGTGTCTAATCAAGGACAGTGTATTGCTAAAGGTCTTGTTAATTTTAATCACCAAGAAATTGATCAAATTAAAGGCTGCCATTCATCACAAATTACCCAGTTACTTGCATTTGCACCTAGCAGCGAAGTCATTCACAGAGATGATATGATTTTACTGTAGTTTTTTAGTAATTTTTATAAAGTTAACTAGACTAAAGTTATAGTTAGTTTAGAGGGCTTTCTAAATGCCAGCAAACGCTTGCGGACATGACTGGATAATCTCAATTACGCAACAAGAAGAAGAGCCTGAACTTGATCAGGCGCTTATCAATGCGGTGACGGAGCTCGAAGAGTTTTCACGGTTCGCTATTTATGTGAACAAGTTATTCAAACCAGGGCTACCAGCTCGTTTACTTAACAAAGACTCAGTTATTGAAGAGTTAAATGAGCATGAAGTCAGTGAGTTAATAGAGAAAGTCAGTCGCAACAAAATTCGCATTAGCCGTAATTATGGGGTTATTTCTACCTATGTGCCTATTTACCATATAGGAAATGTGATGGGGGTGCTGGTGATAGAGTCTGAAAAAGAGCTTTCAGAGCGCTCAAGTATGTTAGCCATTTATATGCTAAATATCTATGCTAACCAATTGTCATTGCTACACAAGTCTAAATTAGATCCCCTTACTGAGTTATTAAATAGACAAACCTTTGATAAAAAGGTGATTGATATCGCAGCAGAAGCGACACTTGAGCCAAAAGATCATCAATATCATCCTCACTGGTATCTGGCGATGGTGGACATTGATCATTTTAAGCGTGTTAATGATAATTTTGGTCATGTTATTGGTGATGAAGTTATTTTACTGGTAGCCCAATTGCTTAAAAATAATTTTCGCATTGAAGACTATGTTTTTCGTTACGGTGGTGAGGAATTTACTGTTTTGTTTCAAGCGTCTGATGAAACAGATGCGCGCAATGCACTTAATCGTTTTCGTGCTTGTGTGGCAGAGTATCCTTTTCCTCAAGTTGGAAATCTAACCGTCAGTTGCGGTTTTTTACCTATTTGTGAGTTTGAAATGGTCGCAAGCCTTGTTCAAAAAGCAGATGTCGCACTATATCATTCTAAAAATAATGGTCGTAATCAGGTGACATCGTACGCTGAGCTTGGGATTCAAGATAGCAAACGCTCTGATGACTCAATAGAGCTTTTTTGAATCTGTTGTCGCGATTATTGCTGTGTTAAAATTGCCCACCATCAATTTTAATCAGTATGAGATTTTACATGAAGTTTGTTCGTTGGTTACTCGGTCGCATCATTTTGTTTTTTGATTTTGTATTCACACCACGTAGTAAGAAGCGTCCAGCAGCAGAGCAAGCTGCACTTGATTCAGTGACATCGCAATTTAAATTATACCAATTCAAAGCATGTCCTTTTTGCGTAAAAGTACGCCGTGCTATTAAGCGTCAAGGCTTAGCCATTGAAACCCGTGATGCGAAAGGTAACCAGCAATTTCGTCAAGAGTTACACGAGCAGGGTGGAAAAATTAAAGTGCCTTGTTTACGTATTGAAGAAAACGGCCAAGTAACTTGGTTGTACGAATCAAACGATATCATTGCTTATTTAGATAAAGTCGCTGCGTAAAGCGGCTTTTCACTTCGATTATAGCCCGTGCTGTGCTAGCATTTGGGCAAATTTTTAATTGTCTTTTGAGAGATATAACCATGACAATTCGCACCCGTGTTGCTCCGTCACCAACAGGTGACCCGCACCTAGGTACTGCATACATCGCATTATTTAACTACTGTTTTGCTAAGCAGCAAGGCGGTGAGTTTGTGTTACGTATTGAAGATACAGACCAAGTTCGTAGTACACCAGAATCAGAGCAAGCTATTATGGATAGCTTACAATGGTTAGGCTTAAACTGGGATCATGGTCCAGATGTGGGCGGTGAGTTTGGTCCATACCGTCAATCTGAACGTAGCGATTTATATAAGAAATTTGCGCATCAACTTGTTGAACAAGGTAAAGCGTTTTATTGCTTTGCTACGAGCGAAGAACTAGACCAAATGCGTGAAGAGCAAATGGCCGAAGGCCTGCGCCCTAAATACGATGGTCGTGGTTTAAATCTTTCTGAAGATGAAATTAAAGCAAATCTTGAAGCGGGTAAGCCTTACGTAATCCGTATGAAGATCCCAAGCGAAGGCACGTTTAAGTTTAACGACTACCTACGTGGTGAAATTGAGATCCCATGGGAAAATGTAGACATGCAAGTGCTACTTAAAGCAGATGGCTTCCCGACTTACTTCCTTGCCAACGTTGTTGATGATCACCACATGCAAATTAGCCACATCTTCCGTGGTGAAGAGTGGATCAACTCAGCGCCTAAGCTATTAAAATTATACGAAGATTTCGGTTGGGAAGCGCCAGTACTTGGCCACTTACCGTTACTTCGTAACCCAGATAAGTCAAAATTATCGAAACGTAAAAACCCAACGTCAATCAATTACTATAAAGAAATGGGTTACCTACCAGAGGCGCTATTAAACTATCTAGGCCGTATGGGTTGGTCAATGCCAGATGAGCGTGAAAAGTTCACCTTAGCAGAGATGATTGAACACTTTGATATGAAACGTGTGTCGCTGGGCGGCCCAATTTTCGACATCGATAAGCTTAGCTGGTTAAACGGTATGTGGATCCGTGAAAACTTATCTGATGCAGAATTAATGCAACGTTTTGTTGATTGGAAGTTTAATACTGAGCTATTCGCTAAAGTATTACCAGAAGCAAAAACGCGTATTAATACGCTTTCTGACATGGTTGACCTTGCGGGTCACTTTGTGGGTGGTATTCCAAGCTACGACCCTGCGCTATTAACAGCGGGTAAAGCGGGTGAAGATGCAACTCGTCAAGCATTACAGTTCTTTATCTGGCAACTAGAAGGCTTACGTAGCTGGGAGAAGTCAGAGATTTTTGCGATTGCAAAAGCGGTTGCAACTTTCCATGAATTGAAGATTAAAGACTTTCTTGAGCCAATCTTTGTGGCTATCACAGGGAAGACTTCATCAACATCAGTACTTGATGCGATGGAAATTTTAGGCTCTGACCTATCTCGTGCTCGCTTACGTGTTGCACTGGCGCATATTGGTGTGTCGAAAAAGCAAGCGAAAAATATTGAGCGTGCTTATCGGGATTATCCGCAAGCATAGTTTTACTAGGTAATCTATTTTAAGCCGAGCATCGCTCGGCTTTTTTGTAGCTAAATCAAACTTTTTTCTCTTCTTCATTGAAATATAATACTACTTGTTTAGTATTAAATATGTACAATTATCACTTGTAGAAACAACTTTAAGTAGCAGTATAAGGTGGCTGCAAGCGAGGATTTAAATAATTACTGGTTATTAAAATCAGTTTATTTTCAAGGAGAAAGTGATGTTTAAGTATCTTGTGGTCTGTATGACCATACTGGCTTTTAGTCTACCCAGCTACGCCGCCGATAAGCCCAATGTACTCGTTATTTGGGGGGATGATGTCGGTATGTGGAATATCAGTGCCTATCATCGCGGTATGATGGGAGGCAGTACCCCTAACATAGATAGCATTGCCAATGATGGCATGATATTTATGGATCACTACGCACAAGCCTCTTGCACCGCAGGGCGTGCAGCATTTATCACAGGTCAGTACCCGATGCGTACAGGACTTAGTACTGTAGGCCTTCCTGGTGCACCGCAAGGCTTGCAAAAGAAAGATCCAACACTTGCAACTATGCTTAAATCCAAAGGGTATGTAACAGGTCAATTTGGTAAAAACCATTTAGGTGACCTTGATGAGCACTTACCAACTAATCATGGCTTTGATGAGTTCTTTGGTATTTTGTATCACCTCAATGCTGGTGAATATGTTGAGCAGCAAGATTATCCGCAAAACGCTAAAACACAAGAGAAATTTGGTTTAAAAATGCGTGGTGTGATCCACTCAAAAGCGCTTGCTAACGGTAAGCAAGAAATTAAAGATCTAGGACAGTTTGGTAAAGAGCGTCAGCGCAACTTAGACCAAGAAGTACTTGTCGAATCAAAGCGTTTTATTCGTGATGCAGTCAAACAAGATAAGCCTTTCTTTGTTTGGCATAACACCACACGTATGCATTATCAAACTAACTTAAATAAAGCGTATGATGGTAAGACTGGCTATGGTTTATACGCTGATGGTATGGCCGAAATGGATGACGATGTGGGTGAATTACTTAACTTGCTTGATGAGTTAAAAGTCGCAGATAACACGATCGTGATGTTTTCGACTGATAATGGCGCGGCATCAAACTCTTGGCCTGATGGTGGTAACCAACCATTTCACGGTGAAAAAGGTGTTGGTGGCTGGGAAGGGGGCTTCAGAGTGCCTTTAGTTGTGAAGTGGCCTGGTCATATTCCAAAAGGTGTAAGCACCGGTGAGTTCATGACAATGGAAGATTGGATGCCTACAATTATGTCATGGGTGGGTGATAAAGATCTCAAAGCTAATTTATTGAAAGGCACCAAAATTAATGGTCAAAAGTATAAAGTGCATTTAGACGGTTTTGATCAAAGTGATATCTTACTAAATAACGGTAAAACAAAGCGTAAAGAGTTTTATTATTTCACCGAAACTACTTTCCATGGCATGCGTTATGGGGATTGGAAGCTTATTTTCACTGAGCAAAACCACTGGTTTAGATCAACACAAAATGCACTTACTTCTCCTTACATTATTAACTTAAAAATGGATCCATTTGAGCGTTTTATTGATGCTCGGGGTTATGATGAATGGGCTGAAAACCGTAGCTGGATTTTAGGCCCTGCGGGCAATCAAATTGCAGAGTTTGTGAAAACCTTTAAAGCTTTCCCACCAAGCCAAGAAAGTATGTCGGTACAGGTTGGAAGTGTCGCTGAAATGATTTCAAAACAAGCACTTAATCGTTAGTAATAGTTTAAAGTGTCGTTTACAGCTAAGAAGGGCCTACGGGCCCTTTTTGTATTTTAGGTAATATAAAATGTTGAAATGGCTATGTAGCAAAATGTACAAGGTATTTCATATTTTCTTTAGTGTGATAATTTCATTAACGGGTGTGTGAATAAGTCGCTCACCTTGAGCTAAAGAAATATACAAAGGTGTATTCAAACGTTATGATCGCAAGGGTAGAGGCGCTTTTTAGTCGCATTAATTGTTGCCATATAAATACATTTTGATACCAACAGGGTGAATAAAGTTGATAAAAAACTTACTTGGCATAGCATGTTGTTTAACCTCATTAATCACATATGCGCAGACAGATTTAGAGCAACCTCACTACATCGAAAAATCTACCTTGAATGCCAGTATAACGCTTGGCTATGGTGGCATAGAAAACCCAGTTATCAATGCTGACAATATTACCTCACCTGTTTTACCAAGCTTGGCTTACTATGGAGAACATTGGTATTTTGATGATTTTTCAGTTGGCTACAGTCTATTAGAAACGCCTAGTTACTACCTTGATCTCTTTGGTCGTTTTAATGACGATGGTTTTTTCTTTGAGTTGGATGGCATCGACAAATTATTTGCGGTAAGTGCAGTCTCTAGTAAATCAGGCGGTAGGCCGAGTATCCCTTCAGCAACACCAATAAACCTGACGGCGATAGAGCGTGATTTGTCTTATATGGTGGGATTATCTTCTGCTGTTCAGTTGTATGACGATGTGTGGCTGAACACGGCATTCGTGCAAGATGTAACTGATGTACACAATGGCCATGAGTTCTTTGTTAATGTGTATTGTAATTTCGAGATGCTTTTTGGACTGGCCAGCCTTGAAATAGGTGCTGTTTATAAAAATAGCGAGTTAATTGAGTATTATTATACTGTGGCAGCTGGGGAAAGTAAGACACGTCTGCCTCATTATAATTTAACCAGTGCCATTAATTACCATGTTAAAGCAAGTTATAGTTACCCAATAAACGAGAGTGTAAGCATTGATTTAAAACTTAAGCATACTTGGCTTGATAGTAACCTTGCCCACTCACAGATGGTAGACAAAGGGGGATATTTCTCAGGTTTTGCAGGAGTTACTTACCACTTTTAGGCCAAGTAATAGAGATAGCAGCTCCGCCAGTTGGGCTGTTATTATTTAAAGAAACCTTTCCTCCGTGCCAACTGACGATACGATAAACTATATATAATCCAAGACCATAACCACTGGCTAACTTATCACCTTCGCCTTGCTTAAAAGGCTCTATGAGTGCATCAGCGTTAACAGGTAAGCCTGGGCCGTCATCTATTACACGGATAACATAATTGCCTTGCTCACTTTTGCTTTGGATAGTAATCGTTTGTCTTGCATATTTTGTTGCATTTATAAGCAGGTTTTGTACTGCAATTGCCATAAAGCTGCTTTCGCAATATGCACTCGTTTCGTGCAGTTGGAGATCGAATGTGAACTCTTTATAGAGGTCGAATTTACTCACTTCATAACTTATTAATTCATGAAGATTGGTTTTTTCTTGAGTAAAGAAGCTTTGTTGATGCTCTAGTCGTGCAAATGAAAGATATTGCTCTAGACGCAGCTCAATTTCATCAATGTCTCGTTCAATTTGACTACTTTGTTCTAACTCTATGTCGGTGATTGAAAGTGCAAAGCGCATACGAGACAGTGGCGTACGAATTTCATGTGAAATAATGCGTGATAAATCATTATGCAGTTGTACAAACCGGTTTATTCGCTCTGACATATGAGTAAACGTATTAGCCAGTGGCGCTATTGAGGAGCTAGGCTTGATATCTAAAGTAATGGGGTGTGGTTTTTTACTAAAGCGATAGGCTGCCTGTTGTAATAGGCTTAAGTCCCTAAACACAGGGCGTATAAAGACTAGGATCATTGCAGCTAATAAGCTGTAAAAAGCAAAAAAAGCCAACCAATCAGTTGAGCTTTGCGTCATTAGCTCGACAGGACCTATACGTTGAATACTCCCATTGTTGCTCTTTAAATAAATAAACTGTTGGCCGTTTTCTGTAACACTAATAATGCCATCTTTATTAAAAGAAATTTGCAAACTCTCTGGGAGTATTAATTCACTCGCATTAAACGATTGAATGCGCACGTCTTTATCTTGTGCAATTTGAGCCAGTTCATCTACGCTGATTTGTATACTCGGTGAATGCTCTGAAAAAAACTCATTGTATAATTGGCCAAATGCAAGCACCAAAGCGATTAGACTAACGGTAATGATCAGATAGAGCTTAAAAAATTGCTGTTTCATTTTTATGTTATATCCAAGCTATACCCTTTGCCGCGAACAGACTTAATATCAAGAGAGTTACTGTGTTGGTTGATAGTGTCTTTTAGTTTTTTTCGTAAGCGACTAATTTTTAAGTCTATAGCACGGTCTAAACCATCATATTCTCGGCCTATAACATGCTTAAAAAGGATTTCTCTGGAGACGGGTAACGGGCTGTTTTTTGCAAGATAGGCGATAATTTCAAACTCGCTTTCATTAAGGTTAAGTGCCGTACATTGGAAATAAATGTCCTTCTTAAGATTATCAATCCGCAAAGGACCATGTGTGTCAGAGTTATCACTTTGACCTACTGTGTGGGCAATAATTGTTTTAATCTTTGCTAATAAAAGCTCCGGTTTTATTGGCTTAATCAGGTAATCATAAGCGCCGAGATCAAGGCCTTTTATCTGAGATTGTACTGAGTCTAAAGCGGTTAAAAAAATCACAGGACAACTATACTTTTCTTTTAATTGAGTAATTAACTCAAAGCCATTCCCATCAGGTAGCATGATATCGCAGATAATTAGAGAGGGTAGAAACGTGATCTCACCATTGTGGTAAGCTTGAGCGGTATTGAAAACATCAATTGTATAGCCGTGCTTTAATAAAAATTTTTGGATTAAGCTGGCTAGCTTAATATCATCTTCAATTAAAAAAATATGCTGCATCATAAACTCCAGCCAAAGCGTCGTTTTATACGGAAATCTTTAGCTTCATAACTTGCTATCGATAGAAGTTGTTGTTGAACAATTTTATTATTTAATGGGTTGATTAACTTTATTGTTAGTGGGTGCTCTGTTTTGATATTCAGCTTTTCAATGATCAAACTTGTTTGTGTGTAACACTGAGTGTGCTGTGGACGTTGTGTTATTTCTAAGCAAAGCTCACGGTATGGTGCAATTCTAAAGTGTATTTGTACTTTAAATTCACACATTTTTTGTTTTACATCAGTAATACACAAAACCGGTGATACCTTAAAAAAAGGAGCATCGATTTTTTGTGCCTGAGAGTTTGTTGATATTACTGATAAACATAAAAGCAGTGATATCCAACTTAATTGGTTGATCATTTAATCAAACCTTTCTCTTTTTGATGTGTTTGTGCAAAGTGATATAAACCATTAAATACTGTTTTTTCAGCCAAACTCAATGTATGAGCCCAATTACTTATGTTGTTATTTTAATTTGTAGCAGGGAGAGTGTGGTGAATACATAATAAAAAAGCATGTTTATCATACCTTATTTTAAACTTTTGCAACAAATTGACGCTTGTTATATATGGCCTCACTTAAGGGAGATGTTGCTGTAAAAAATAGGGGATTGTTTTTTATAGAAAAATGAATATCAATTTATTCTTTGCTAGTAATTTATCATTAAATTACTTTGTGTGAAAATTGTTCATCAGTCTTTACTTGTTAACAGTTGTGTACAAAAAGATACAAAATACCCCTGGTTGTTTTTCAAGCATTCTTCGTAATCATTCATATACATTTTGCTCTCAAAAGTTGAATTGTGAACAGATTCGACCTCTCAACATGTTTTTTCTGGTAGTATAGTCAGGTTATGAGTAGTTTAAGCAGTGAACAATTATGTTAAGTCCTTATTATCAGCAGCACGCTGATTACGTTTCTATCTCTCGTGAGCAGGGAAGTCGTTTTGCTAAGTCTGTAGCGGATGATTTCAATCCTCTTCACGACATCGATGCAAAAAAGTTTTGTGTACCCGGTGATCTTCTTTTTTCACTTGTATTAAACCAATACGGCATCAGTGAGAAAATGGAATTTACTTTTGCAGGCATGGTGGATGAAACATCGCAATTAACTTTTCCTGCTGGGGCTGATGAATTTGCCATTACTGATGGTGATAAAATCATGCTTAAAGTGAAGCGTGAAGGGGCTGTAAGCCAATGCGCTAAACTTACAAATAGTTTGATTAAGAACTATGTTGAGTTTTCAGGTGCCGCATTTCCGCATGTTATTATCCCATTAATGGCGAAACAAGATGTAATGATTAACCCTGCAAGACCTATGGTTATTTATGAATCAATGCTAATTAATCTAGAGCGTCTTGATATCGAAGAGCCAGAGCTTGAGTTTGTTGAACCTGATTTTACTTACACAGGCAAGCGCGGAAAAATTATCTTACGATTTAATTTACTAGAAAATGGTGAGAAAGTCGGTTCAGGTGAAAAACACATGGTTGTTTCTGGCATTCGCGAGTATTGCCAAGCAACGGTTGATGAATTAATTAGTTTTTATAATCAACGTAAAAGTACATTAAACCACGCTTAATAGTACTGTTTTAGATAAAAGGCGCATTAGCGCCTTTTTTGTTTGTGGCCATGTGCGTACAATACTCGCTTTATAGCCAATGTACTTCATATCATGTCAGTAGCGACTTTTTCAGAATTAAACCTTGCCCCCGAACTTTTAGAAGCTCTGCAAGCGGAAAATTATCAAACCCCAACTGCAATTCAAGCGCAGACAATCCCGCTTATTTTATCGGGCGCTGATGTGATGGGCAGTGCACAAACAGGAACAGGTAAAACAGCAGCGTTTGTGTTACCTCTGCTGCATAATTTGTTATCTGAAGAGACACTTCCTGACACGGTTAAAATACTTATTTTAACGCCTACTCGCGAGCTTGCTCAGCAAGTATTTGCAAGTGTAGAGCGCTATGCTGCGCATACTGATATAAAAGCAGCTCTTGCTTATGGCGGTGCCAGTATTGGGCCACAGATCAAAGCCATAAAAGGCGCACAGCTTGTGGTAGCAACACCTGGGCGCTTACTTGATCATGTGATTAAAGGCAGTATTAAGCTTTCAAACATTAATGCCTTGGTGTTTGATGAGGCTGATCGCATGCTTGATATGGGGTTCATCGACGAGATAAAACGTATCTTGCGACATGTGCCAAAAGCGCGTCAAACCTTACTTTTTTCAGCCACATTTGACGACAGCATTTTTAACCTTAGCAAACAGCTCTTAAATGACCCTAAGCTGGTTGAGGTGAATAAACGTAATTCCGCTGCGACAGAAGTAGAGCAAGTTGTTTATGCGGTTGATGAAGACCGTAAGCGCGAGCTGGTGTCACATATGATTGGTATGAAAAACTGGCAACAAGTGCTGATATTTACCCGCACCAAACAAACCGCTGATTTACTTGCTAAAGAAATGTGCAAAGACGGCTTAAAAACAGAATCCATTCACGGTGATAAAAGCCAAGGCGCACGTGACAAGGCACTACAAAACTTTAAATCTGGCGCAACGCGTGTGCTTGTGGCAACAGACGTTGCTGCACGTGGTCTTGATATTGCCTCTTTAAGGTACGTGATAAACTATGAGCTGCCTTATGTTGCAGAGGATTATGTGCACCGAATTGGCCGCACAGGGCGAGCGGGTGAGAAAGGTTTTGCAATGTCGCTGGTGAGTATTGACGAACAATACCTGCTTGATGAGATTGATATTTTGCTCGATACACGCCTTACACCTCAATGGTTACCAGGTTATGAACCTGATTTAAGCAAAGAGCCGAAACAAATCAGAAAAAACACCAATAAAGCACGTCGTTCACGAGATAAAAAACGTATTTTAGGAAAAAAAAGTCCGAGACGTCGTTAAATTTGGCGTATATTTAAACTATCCACTGGTTAATTTGAGTGTGTAGTATGTTTGAAGCCAATAAATGTGCATTTCGTCAACCGGACAACCAGTTTTCGCTACAAAAGTGGCAAAAAACAATTGATTTAATGACTGAGCTATTTTCCGCACCAGCTGGTTTTATCGTGCAAAAAAACAATGGTGCGTATCGCATCATTGTGTCAAGCAAACAACAAGAAAACCCCTATGATGTGGGGGCAGAATCAAATGCTGACGATAATATCTTTTGCAAGCAAGTTTTGCGCGACTTAGCACCGCTTTATGTTCCTCATGTGAGTGAGGACAGTCAATGGCATGACAGTCCTTATAGTAAAGATGGCATTGAATCATATTTAGGTGTGCCAATTTGTTGGCCTAATGGAGAACCATTTGGCACATTTTGTGTGATGGATTTTGAACAAACTGATTATCAACCAAGCCTAATAGAACTCATAAAGCAACTCAGAGACATGGTTGAAGATGATTTAGCATTGTTAGATAGCTTCGCACAAATGCGTGAAATTGCCATGCTAGACCCATTAACGAATATTTATAACCGTCGCGCCTTGGACTTACTCTCGCAACATAAATTAAATCTAGCAGCTCGTCTAGGCTTTGAAGTATGCTGCTTATTTATTGATGTTAATAACTTTAAACCGCTTAATGATAATTTTGGTCATGAGGTGGGAGACCAAGCTCTAATTAGCCTTGCTGACTCAATGAAAGGCACCTTACGAGAGGCTGATATTATCGGTCGACTAGGTGGTGATGAGTTTGTTGCCCTTCTTCAAGCAACGAGTGGTGATTGTATCGATACGATTATGAAAAAGCTTGAGACCAAGTTTAAGGCAAACCTGCAAAGTCAGGGCTTGCCAGAACTTAGCCTCAGTATCGGCTATGCGATGCTTACTCAACATAATGAAACATTTGCTGATCTTCTAAAACGTGCAGACGAAGATATGTATGAGAAAAAGCAAGCCTATAAACGTGATTAGGCTATTTGCTTCTCTGCTAGGTTTAATTCCATCGTTGCTTTAAGTAAACGGTAAAGATTGATAGATGCATCAATTTCTTCTTTACGGTTAGTTAAACTCTCAATATTTAAGCCAAGCGGTACATTTAAATGAGCGCAACTTTGCAATATTAGGTCGAGGTTTTCACGGCAAATACGTACAGACTCGCTTAGTGGGTTCGCGGAATCAAGCATGCGCCATTTTGTTGCCTCTGGTACAGATATACCCAACCACTGCATAAACTCAAGTGTTTTCTCACCACCACAGGGGGTGAAAGTAAGAATGATTCGTTTCGGTGAAATGCCAAGTGCTTTACAGCTACGCGCATAACTGGTGATTAAGTCGATTGTAGCCTGTGCGTTATACACAGCTTGGGAGATAAAAAACTGACAACCTTGCTCAGTTTTTTCAAGCAATCGCTCATGCTCATTGCGTTTGCTAGCATGACGCTCAGCTATGGTAACGCCACCTAAAAATATATCATTATCTTGTTTTTGAAGTGTTTTATAAGCATCAGGCAGGCTCAATTTGATATCGCCATGAGATGATGGGCTACCAACTAACACTAAGTTTTTTAAATCAAAATCATTACGAGTTTCTGCTAGCCATTCGTTAAACTCAGCTTCACCGCGTTGAGCAACGCTTTTGTACGTAATAACATCTTGTTGAGACAAGTTACGTAATAAATGAGAGTACTCACGTGGATCGACGGTTTCTTTGAATGGAAATGGGCGTGGTTTTGCCGTACGACTACTTTCATCTTGAATGTCATAGATAATCACACCATCGTATTCAATTTCGTGTAAACGACCTAATAGCTTTTGCGCAATGGTTTCAAGCTGAGCTTTATCAGTGCCAGATTTAGGCGGTGTGGTACCAATAAGGTAAACACCTTGATTGGTGTCTTCAATTTTCTCTTGTAATGATAAAGCCATAATCCTCATTCCAGCTGTAGTTGCGTCTATGAGGATAATATAGCAGCCATTTAGACGTCTAGATAGATTTTTTTCGTGAAAGTTTTTCAATGACTATGAATTTTGCTCAACTTAAAAGGCCGTTGTTCGTAAAAACTGACACACCTGTTTACATTAATTCTGCCTTCAACCCTCATATTTTCTGGTACTTTGGTGCATAATCAACGGTTAATAACTATGAGAAAAATAACTAACAAGGGAACATAATGAAATTTAGATTATTAGCAACAGCCGTTGCTGTCACGCTAGCGCTCGGCGGATGCGCAAGCAATTCACAGTCAACGATGGTTAAAGAAGTCGAGGTTGAGCAGTCAGTAAGCCAAGATGATAATCGTGTATTTAGCCAAGATTACCTATTAGAAGAGCTTGAAAACGGTCTTCGTGTAATGGTGGTAAAAACAGATTACCCAGATGTTGTATCACTGCAAATTCCAGTATCGGTTGGTTCACGTAATGAGGTTGAAGCAGGTAAAACCGGTTTTGCACACTTCTTTGAGCATATGATGTTTAAAGGCTCTGAAAAATTCCCGCAAGATGTGTATTCAGATATTCTAAAAAACTCAGGTGTTGATAATCGCGCATACACAACCAATGATTACACTAACTACCACTTAAACTTCTCAAAAGAACACTTAGATAAAGTACTCGAAATCGAAGCGGATATTTTTCAAAATCTGACGTACAGCGAAGAGCAGTTCCGCACTGAAGCGCTGACTGTAAAAGGGGAATATCTAAAGAATAATGCCAGCCCAATTCGTAAATTACTTTCTGCTGTTCGTAATGAAGCATTCGAAAAGCATACGTATAAGCATACCACTATGGGCTTTTTTGAAGACATTGAAGCTATGCCTGATCAAATGGCGTATGGTAAAGAGTTCTTCGCTAAGTTTTATAAACCTGAATATGTATCTTTAGTTATTGTTGGTGATGTTGATCCACAAGAAACCATGGCAATGGTGAAAAAGCACTGGGGCAACTGGGAAAAAGGTGATTACCAAGCTGATATTCCTGTTGAACCAAAACAACAAGCAGCAAAATATGTGCATGAAAAAAATGATGGTTTACCAGGTCACTGGTTGCTTGTGTCTTACAAAGGCACAGCATGGGATCCAACTCAAAAAGACCGCGCAGCCCTTGGTTTGATCTCACAGCTTTATTTCTCAAACAACTCGGCACTTTATCAAGAGCTTGTTGTTGATAAACAAATTGCCAGCCAAATGTTTACCTATAACCCTGATACTAAAGATCCTGGGTTATTACATGTTTTTGTAAAAGTCGAAAACGAAGCGGACCTTGCAAAAGCGCGTGATGCGATTAACCGTACTTATGCACAAGCGCGCACGGAGCTTGTTGATGCGCAAAAGTTAGCTGATTTAAAATCTAACTTAAAATACAGTTTTATTAATGGTCTTGATTCATCGCAGTCAATTGCCTCAACGCTTGCAAGCTACATGCACTTTGAGCGCGACCCTGAAGTGATAAACCAACTGTATGCAACTGCTGATAGCATCACTCCAGAAGATATCAAAGCGGTAGCAAACAAATATTTTGTTGATTCAAGCCGCACCACAGTGACAATGTCGGCGCTTGATAAAGTGGCAGGCTTTGATCACGAGGTTGACTTAAACGAGGCAGTGGCGAATATTGAGCAAGCCCCAACAGAGCGTCATTTTAAAGTACTTGATAAAACAAATAGCTCGCCACTGGTTGATGTTAACTGGTTATTCAATACCGGTGCAGCGGCTGATCCACAAGGCAAAAAAGGCTTAGCGGTACTCACTGCTGCAATGCTAGCGCAAGGTGGCTCTGAAACTATGAGCTACAAAGATATTCAAAAAGCGTTATACCCACTGGCGGGAAGCTTTGGCTATCAAATCGATAAAGAGATGATTTCACTACGTGGTCGTGTGCATAAAGACAATGCTGCCAAGTGGTATGCACTTGTTAGCGATCAATTGTTAAATCCTGGCTTTAGAGAAGATGATTTCAAGCGTCTGAAAAAAGAGCTTATTGATAGCATTAAAGCGGGTCTGAAAGCGTCAAATGACGAAGAGTTAGGTAAAGAAGTGCTTTATCATCAGCTTTATAAAGGCCATCCATACGAAAGCTATAACTATGGTGATTTATCAGATCTTGAAGCGTTGACGCTTGACGATGTAAAAGCGTTTTATGCTAATCAGTTTACCCAATCTAAGTTAACTGTGGGTTTAATTGGTGCGATTCCGAGTGATGTTAAATCAACTATGCTGAAAGACTTAACATCGCTTCCACATGGTAAAGAAAGCCGCTTAACGATCCCTGATGCGCCAGTGCTAAAAGGGCATCATGCAACGATTGTTGAAAAATCAGCGCAATCTACCGCTGTGTCATTTGGTTTCCCAATCGATACTATTCGTAGCAGTGATGATTGGACCGCACTTTGGTTAGTACGCTCTTACTTTGGTGAACATCGCAGCTCAAACAGCTTCTTGTATCAGCGTATTCGTCAAACCCGTGGTATGAACTATGGTGACTATGCATATATTGAGTACTTCCCGCGTGGTATGTTCCAAACTAAACCTGATGCTAACTTAGGTCGTTCAGAACAAATTTTCCAAGTGTGGTTACGTCCGCTTCGTTCAAATAACGACGCGCACTTTGCAACACGTACGGCGCTGTTTGAGCTTGATAAGCTAATTAAAGAGGGTATTAGTAAAGAAGACTTTGAAGCGACGCGTAACTTCTTAATTAACTTTGTGCCACAAATGGTTGCAAGCCAAGATCGCCAATTAGGCTATGCGCTTGATAGTGAGTTCTATAACACAGAGAGCTTTGTTGACTATGTGCGCGGCAAGCTTGAAAAGCTAACCCTTGATGATGTTAACCGTGTTATTCGCGATAACTTGCAAACAGAGAATATCCACTATGTGTTTATTACTGGTGACGGCAAAGACATGCAAAAACGCTTAGCATCAGAGCAAACATCGCCTATGGTGTACAACGCTGAAAAACCAGCAGAGCTTGTAGCTGAAGATAAAGTGATTGCAGACTATAAACTTGCGATACCGGCGAAAAATATTAAAGTACTTGATGTCGAAAAAGTATTTCAATAATAACTAATCAATGCCCCTGTCTAGGGGCATTTTTTATGTTTAATAGCAAATAACGATGACACTCTGGTTATTAGATATAACCAGAACAAATAAACAACGGGTTAGTACATCTTGCTACAAATCCGTTAAACTTAAGTAATAGCAGTTAGGTACAACCAGAAAGGCAAAATTATGCGTCATGAAATTTGGCAAAAGCTTCGCGAAGAAGCAAACGAAGTCGTTACTCGTGAACCTCTTTTAGCAAGTCACGTTTATTCGTGTGTGTTAAATCATGAGTGTTTGGGCTCGGCGCTAAGTTTTATTGTTGCTAATAAGTTGGCGGATGCAGTGGTTTCAGCATTCACAATTCGTGAATTGTTTGACCAGGCCTTTGTTAAGTGTGATTTGATGTTGACCCATGTCGCTCATGATATAAAAGCAGTAAAAGATCGTGACCCTGCCGCAGATAGCTACTTAACGGTGATACTTAACTTAAAAGGCTTTCATGCAATACAAGCACACCGACTTGCAAACTGTCTTTGGTTACAGAACCGAAAAGAACTTGCTCGCTTTATTCAAAGTAGAACTTCTGAAGTGTTTGGTGTTGATATTCACCCTGCTTGTAAAGTGGGTCATGGTATTATGTTTGACCATGCAACAGGGATTGTAATCGGTGAAACAGCGGTTATTGAAGATAATGTATCGATTCTTCAATCAGTTACTTTAGGTGGTACGGGCAACGAACAAGGTGATCGCCATCCTAAAATTCGCGCGGGTGTGTTGATTGGTGCCGGTGCGAAAGTGTTGGGTAACATTGAAGTAGGAGAGGGCGCACGCATAGGTGCAAACTCTGTGGTATTAAGTCCTGTTCCAGCACATACAACCGTTGTTGGGGTACCTGCTAAAGTGGTGGGTAAACCGAGCTGCCCTTGTCCAGCGGAAAGTATGAATCAAAACTTTCTTGATGACAGCACCACAAGCGCAAGCAATGCATCTCATACCAGTGCAATGCTGTAGTTCTTTACAATAAAGAGCAAAAGAACCTTGTCTAAATTAGCGTTTGGTTTGTCGATTGTAGCGTCATTTATTTGTGGCGCTATCATCATGTTTATGCTTCAAACTGATAACACCGTTTTACCAACTTCAGAGCGGACGCAAATAAGTGTTATAGAGCCGGCTATTTCTGAGCAAGCAGCACCAGTTGCACCTATTAGTGTGAGTGGAGTTTCTAAGGTTGGGCATCAAACTTCACCTGAAGAATTAACTCAAGAAGCGCTTAAGCAGCAAATTGTCGAACTTGAATTACAAGTCGAGAGCCAGCAGGCTGTGATTGCAAGTTATCGCACTAACGCACTTACATCCGATGAAATAGACTCCCACCTTGATAAGCTTTACACGCTTTTAGCACAGCAAGAACGCAATGAAGCATGGGCCTATCAAGTTGAAACAGCTATGAGTGACTTTTTAATTATGGCTGACTTACCTATACAGCCAAATGTTAGCATCTCTAAGTGTAAAAGTTCTGTTTGTCAGTTTAAGTTACAACGCCCAGATGACGTTGCAGTACTTCCTGAGCATTATTGGCGAAATATAACAGATGATTTAATGCTGCAAAGCTGGTGGAAACAGTTTAAATATACTTCCACCACATCGAGTGACGATGAGCTAGTCATCGTTGTAAGTACAGACTAATCAAACCACTTTTGATTGCAACTGGCCATCTGCCAATTCAGTGGTGAGCAATTCTCCGCTATTAACCTGTGACACTGATTTCACCACCTGACCTTGTTTGTTTTTAGTAATGCTATAACCACGTGCTAATACACTTAGTGGACTGACTGAATCTAAGCGGCTCGCCTGCAGTGATAGATGATTACGGGATGTTGTAAGTTGGTGCTTTATAGCTTGTGTTAAACGACCTTGAAGCTGTGTAAGCAAGTGCTCATAGCGAGTAAGTTGTTTTTCTGGTGAGCTTTGCATTAAACGAGGAGTAAGGTTGCCAAGTACTCGTTCATGGCGCTGAATTTTACTTTGCATAGCACGATGTAAAGCAAGGCTTAATTCATCCAGCTTTTGTGCCTGCTGATTGAGTTGATTTCGAGGGTGACAAAGTTGTAAGCGATGCTCAAATTGCGTCGCTGTAGTACGTTTAACTGCCAAAGCATGTTTAAAGGCATGATTTAAATGCCTAACAAGCTGATTTACTCTGCTATGTAACTCTTCACTATTTGGACTGACCAACTCGGCTGCTGCAGAAGGTGTGGCAGCGCGTATATCTGCAACATAGTCACTGATAGTGGTATCTACTTCATGACCCACAGCACTGACAATAGGCAGGTTGCTGGCATAAATGGCGCGTGCCAGTAACTCATGGTTAAAACACCATAAATCTTCTAATGAACCTCCACCACGACCCAATATCAGTACATCTACTTCATTACGTTGATTAGCGATGTTTATTTTTTCTATTAGTTGGCTGTGAGCATCAGCGCCTTGCACCATGGCCGGATAAATCACCACTTCAAGTTGGGGAGCACGGCGTTTCAAAACGGTTAAAATATCGCGGATGGCCGCACCTGTGGCTGAGGTAATCACGCCAACGCGATTGATATTTGTTGGCAATGGCTTTTTATAAGCCGAGCTAAACAGGCCTTCGGCGGCAAGGCGCATTTTAAGCGCATCGAACTCTTGTTTTAATAAGCCTTCACCAGCAGGTGCCATATGCTCAACAATCAGTTGATAATCACCACGTGGTTCATACAAAGATACACGGGCACGCACAGTGACTTGTGCGCCATTTACTGGGCGAAATGTTTGGCCACGATTATTACCGCGCCACATAGCTGCTTTTACTTGTGCGCGATCGTCTTTTAATGTGAAATACCAATGCCCTGAAGCAGGCGCAATAAAGTTTGAAATTTCACCACTTAACACTAAAGAAGAAAAGCCGCGTTCTAGCACACTTCGGATCTCTTTATTAAGGCGTGATACGGTATAAATGTCTTGTGAATTACCCATTGCAGCTAAATTTAATCTCTTTGCCATAAACTAAGGCTACTTTATCATAAATAATTGCACAATTTTATTTACTCGGGTTTAGAACGCTGATAAAATTTGGCCGCAATTCCTTATACTCAGATCCACATGTGAGAAGTTGCCAATATGCTTAGAATTGCTAAAGAAGCTCTTACCTTTGACGACGTACTACTAGTACCAGGTCATTCTACTGTTTTGCCACACACGGCAAATATTTCAACTCGCTTAACGCGTGGTATCAATCTTAACTTGCCACTAGTTTCAGCATCTATGGATACTGTAACAGAAGCTCGTTTAGCGATTGCGCTAGCGCAAGAGGGCGGTTTAGGTTTCATCCACAAAAACATGACAATTGAAGAGCAAGCTAAAAACGTACGTAAAGTTAAAACGTACGAAGCAGGCATTGTTTCTTTCCCTGTTACTGTGACTGCGGATCTAACAATTGCTGATGCCATGGCATTAGCAGAAGATAAAGGTTTTTCAGGTTTCCCTGTAACCGACGCTGACAATAACCTTGTAGGTATTGTTACAAGCCGTGATATGCGTTTTGAAACGAAACTTGAGCAGCCTGTTTCTACAGTGATGACGAAAAAAGATTCGTTAGTAACTGTTAAAGAAGGTGCAGACCGTGATGAGATCTTAGGTTTAATGCACGAGCACCGTATCGAAAAAATTCTTGTTGTTGATGATGCATTTAAACTAAAAGGCATGATCACTGTAAAAGATTATCAAAAAGCACAAGACAAGCCACACGCATGTAAAGATGAGCAAGGTCGTCTTCGTGTAGGTGCCGCTGTTGGTGTTGGCGCAGGTACTGACGAGCGTATCGCAGCTCTTGTTGAAGCAGGTGTTGACGTATTACTTATCGATACATCACATGGTCACTCACAAGGTGTAATCGACCGTGTTGCTCAAACACGTCAAGCATACCCAGATCTACAAATCGTAGCAGGTAACGTTGCAACAGCTGAAGGTGCGATTGCCCTTGCTGATGCGGGTGTTGACGCTGTTAAAGTAGGTATTGGCCCAGGTTCTATCTGTACTACTCGTATCGTAACAGGTTGTGGTGTACCACAAATTACAGCGATTTCTGACGCAGTTGAAGGCTTAAAAGGCCGCGATATTCCTGTTATCGCTGACGGTGGTATTCGTTTCTCAGGTGACATCGTAAAAGCACTTGTTGCCGGTGCATCATGTGTAATGGTGGGTTCAATGTTAGCGGGTACTGAAGAAGCACCAGGTGAAGTTGAGCTATACCAAGGTCGTTACTACAAGTCTTACCGTGGTATGGGTAGCCTTGGCGCTATGAACCAAAAAGAAGGTTCATCAGACCGTTACTTCCAAAAATCGAACGAAGCAGACAAGCTTGTTCCTGAAGGTATCGAAGGCCGTGTTGCTTATAAAGGCCCTATCGCGACAATCATCCATCAACAAGTGGGCGGTCTTCGCAGTGCAATGGGCTTAACTGGCTGTGCAACAATTGAAGAGTTAAATACTAAACCTCAATTTGTTCGTGTTACTTCAGCTGGTATGGGTGAATCACATGTTCACGATGTGCAAATCACTAAAGAAGCGCCAAACTACCGCTTAGGTTAATAACCTTAAGGTATTGAAATTACAATGGGCTAGCTTTTGCTAGCCCTAATTTATTTATCATCTCCCTTTGGGAGAGCAGTTCCTGACTAACGAGATACTCCATGAGCAAAGACATTCACGATTCACGAATTCTCATTTTAGATTTTGGTTCGCAATACACACAGTTAATCGCACGTCGTATACGTGAGATTGGTGTTTACTGTGAGCTATGGGCATGGGATGTAACTGAAGAGCAAATCCGCGAATTTAATCCACAAGGTATTATTTTGTCGGGTGGCCCTGAGTCTACAACACTTGAAAACAGCCCACGTGCTCCTGAGTATGTATTTAACGCAGGCGTTCCAGTACTTGGTATTTGTTACGGCATGCAAACAATGGCAACGCAACTGGGTGGTAGTGTACACAGCTCTGATAAGAAAGAGTTTGGTTATGCGCAGGTTGAAAAAGTAGGTGATTGTGCGTTATTTGACGCTATCGAAGACCACATTACTGACGGCGGTGCAGGCGTACTTGACGTTTGGATGAGCCACGGCGATAAAGTGATGGAAGTACCAGAGACTTTCAAAACAACGGCTAAAACGTCAACATGCCCACATGCTGCAATGTCTTGGGAAGAAAAGCGTTTCTACGGCGTACAGTTCCACCCTGAAGTAACTCATACGCATCAAGGTCAACGTTTACTTGAGCGTTTTGCAATTGATATCTGTGGCTGTGAAAAGCTATGGACACCAGCTAAAATCATCGACGATGCGATTGAGCGTATTAAGGAAACTGTAGGTGATGATGAAGTTATCTTAGGTTTATCAGGTGGTGTTGATTCATCTGTTGTAGCCATGCTTATTCACCGTGCAATTGGCGACAAGCTGACGTGTGTATTCGTTGATAACGGTCTTCTTCGTTTAAACGAAGGTCAGCAAGTTATGGACATGTTCGGTAACAAGTTTGGCCTAAACATTGTTAAAGTAGATGCTGAAGATCAATTCTTAGCAGACTTAGCAGGTAAGTCAGACCCAGAAGATAAGCGTAAAGCGATTGGTCATACCTTCATTAAAGTATTTGACGAGCAAGCTAAAAAGCTGAAAAGCGCTAAATGGTTAGGTCAAGGTACTATCTACCCAGACGTAATCGAATCTGCTGCATCAGCAACAGGTAAAGCACACGTAATCAAGTCTCACCACAACGTAGGTGGTTTACCAGACGACATGGAAATGGGTCTTGTAGAGCCGTTACGTGAGCTATTCAAAGATGAAGTGCGTAAAATTGGTCTTGAGCTTGGCCTACCTTACGACATGCTTTACCGCCACCCATTCCCAGGACCTGGTTTAGGTGTTCGTGTACTTGGTGAAATCAAGAAAGAGTACTGTGACTTACTACGTCGCGCAGATGCTATCTTCATTGAAGAGCTACACAAAGCAGAGCTTTACCACAAAGTAAGTCAAGCCTTCACTGTATTCTTACCAGTTAAATCGGTAGGTGTAATGGGTGATGCGCGTAAATACGACTGGGTTGTATCACTACGTTGTGTAGAAACAATCGACTTTATGACGGCACGTTGGTCACATCTACCTTATGAGTTCTTAGGTGTGGTTTCTAACCGTATCATCAACGAAATCGATGGTATTTCACGTGTTGTTTACGATATTTCAGGTAAGCCACCGGCAACAATCGAGTGGGAATAATTCACTTTAAGCTAGTCACTTGTACTGAATATTTATAAAGACACAAAAGCCCGCTTATATAAGCGGGTTTTTTGTTATTTAGTCGTTATCATTTGGTATAACACTCTAGTCCTTGCATATAGAGTTGACTGAGCTCTTCTGCGGATATACTTGGTGCATCTGTGGCCGAATTAGATGATTGTTGAAAGATATGCTGAGCTATTAGTCTACCCATGTTTTGGGCGCTGGAGGTTTTATGAATACGAGTTTCATAAAACTTCTTCAAAATAATATTGAGGCTAAATTCGGTCTTAAATAATTGAGCTAGGTGCCAAGCATCTTCAAGTGCTTGGCTAGCACCTTGCCCCGATGTGGGTAAGGAAGCATGTGCAGCATCGCCGATAATAATGAGATTCTCCTTGTGCCAATAGGGTAGTGGGTCAATATCATGTACAAATATGCGCTTTAAGCTGCGTGGATTATAACTATTAAGTACCTGTTGAACTTTTTTAGGCCAATCTTGAAAACGCTCATGCATTTCTTCAAACCACTGCTCCATTGGTTTCGTTTTATCAAGGTTACTAGGCCATGCAGCAGCCCAGTAACAATGTTGGTTTGCTACAGGTACTATACCAAAGCGTTCATTATTATCTCTAAAGTCATGAATTGTCTGCTCAAAAGGAGTCAGCTCAATTTCACTGGTGCCTATTACATTAATGAAGCCTTGGTATTTAGTTGGCATAGGCACTTTATATAGATACTCTCGAGCTTTCGATTGCATTCGTCCATCACATCCTACCACAAGATCAAACTTATCTTTTAATTGCGCAATGTCTTGAGTATTGACGGCTTGGTTGAAGTGAATAGTGGCACCCAGTTTCTTTAGTCGCTCAGCAAGTATCTTTATTAAGTCACGACGTAATATGCTAATAGTTGAAAAGCCACACAGAGAGTTTAGTGTTTGAATATTAAACTCACTTTGCTGAATAGCTTGTTTGTCGTAATGTCGCATAGCAACTGGTTGACCACCATGCTGGCTGAAATCATCTATTAAACCTAGCTGCTCAAGCACAAAGGTCGCATTAGGCCATAACGTAACACCTGCACCGATTGTCGAAAAGCTGTTGTTTTTTTCGAATAAGGTAACCTTGATACCTTGTTTTCTTGCAAATATCGCTAACGCAAGGCCAGCAATACCTGCACCTATAATGGCTATGTGTTTAATTGAACTCATTTAAATCTTCCCAGTTTTTAAGAAAAAAATGATTATCACTGGTCCAATAGATAGGATAAATATGGTAATTTTGGTTTGTAAATCCCATTTTTTGAGATAGTTTTGCTAAACAATATTGAATTACAGTGGCTTCTTAGCTTCCAGAAAGTATTTGAACAATTAAGTTTTAAGCGGGCCGCAGAGCTGTGCCAAATTCCCAAATCGAATGTGAGCCGTCATGTTGCACTTTTAGAACAAGCGTTGAATGTACGGTTATTGGAACGTACAACACGAAAAATGGTTGCGACAGAAGCGGGAGAACTTCTTTACCAAAACTTAACTCCGCTGCTTGTTGCTATGGGGGATGTTTTACAAGAAACCTATCAAAATAGTGATTTAGTTTCAGGGCATTTAAAAGTCATTACACCTGATTTACCGTTTTTGGCAGAGGCTATGGCTGAGTTTTGTTATAAACACCCTAACATTCAGTTAAGTTGTGATACTCAGCTTAATCCCGAAGAGGGGCTATTAGAAGGGTTTGATATAGTGATACGTTTTGGACGAGGCCCTGTGGAGGACTCTGGATGGGTTGCAAAAGAGCTAGTGCGTTGGCCAAGTTGTGTCGTAGCTTCTCCTCATTTACTAGATAAACACCCTAAACCAAATTCAACGATTGAACTTGGTAAGCTTCCTTGTATTACAAGCTTATCAGTCTTACAAGGAATGCCATGGAAATTCAAACAAGCAGGCACAGTTAATGTTGCATCCCGTTACAAAGTAAATAGTGGGCATATGGCAAAGTCTGCTGCACTTAAAGGGTTAGGTTTTGCGATACTTCCTTATGATGCGTGCAGACAAGAGTTAGAAGAAGGGCTGTTAACTAAAATAGATTCCTTAGCAGATGAGCCTGAAGATTTGGTTTTGTATGCTTTTTATTCTGGGCGTAGATATCCGTTCAAAAAAGTAAAAGCATTTCTTGAGTACCTTCAACTTGTTATTCAGCAACATTATCTTTCAAGCGAATGAAGCGCTTTAAATGATTATAACTGTGTTTGGTTCTTTTAGTTTTTGCAGATAGCTTGGGTATGTTTAAAAAAGCTTTGTTAGCTTGCTAATTCGCCGTTTTGTTTATTTTGAAAGCAATTGAACTGCAAACCGTGTTTTTTTACTTTACCTTTATAAAAAGCTCTATATAATTCATCGTCATTGCAGGGGCGTAGTTCCAATTGGTAGAACAGCGGTCTCCAAAACCGACGGTTGGGAGTTCGAATCTCTCCGCCCCTGCCATTTCTTCCTACTTTACTTTAATCGCAAATCTTCTTATATTACTTGCTCTTAATCATGATTGAGTTGTTATGAACCCAAGTTACGCTGCGATATTTTCTGTACAACCTTTAGAATTAAATCAACACTTTCAAACTGTGTCTGACGCTTCGCTTGAACACATACCTACGCCTCAACAAACGCCTATAACGCTGCCGTTACAGCTTCATCAAGATCTTGAAAAAGCGCTGTCTCCTTTAGTAATAACGCAAATTGTTAAGGCCACCAGTATAAGTTGGCAAGAGGGCTGTTTAAGCTTGCCAAGCGATAAGCTGACTAGTGAGCAGAAAAAGCAACTTTGGTCTTTAATTGGTGAACAACTTGATAAACTTTAAATCTGTTGATGCAAACGATATTGCACAGCTAATGGTCATTGAAAATGCCTGTCATAGTCATCCGTGGACAGAAAAAACCATGTTATCGTGTTTAGCGGGTCGTTATTTTAATCTTGCTGCTTTTCAAGGCGATGACATGCTGGGTTTCTATATTGGTGAGAAGGCAGGCCCTGATTATACCTTGATGGATATTTGTGTTGCGCCTAAATACCAAGGGCAGGGGATAGCAAGGCAATTACTAACGGCGTTTATTGAATATGGTGAACAGCATGACGCTGAGAACCTATTTTTGGAAGTACGCGAATCTAACAATCGTGCAATTGCTTTATATGAACGTGCGGGCTTCTCACATATGTCAGTGCGAAAAAATTACTACCCAACAGCAACAGGCAATGAAGACGCTATTTTAATGGGGTTAACGCTGAGTTTTTAAGCCCATTAAGCGGCGTTTTCAAGTGCACTAATAAGTGATTCATAGCTTGCATCAACCTGCTCAGTATCATTACTACGTAGCGCGCTTTCAAGTTGCCCTGCGGTTTTATGAATAGCTTCAAAGCCAAAACATCCCGCACTGCCTTTTAAGCTGTGTGCTAATGAGCGCAGTTCTTCCCATTCCTTAGCACGATAAAGCTGAATGACTTGACTCAAATAGTCTGGTAATTTTGAACGATAGTTTTCGTTAATCTGTTGGAATTTCTCACTTTTTAGTAAGTTTTCCCACTTATTCTGGCTGTCCTTTTCTATATTTAAATAACTTACTAAAACTTGTTCTAGGGCACTTTTGTCAATGGGTTTTGCCAAAGCTTCGTTGCAGCCAGCTTTGATATACCTGTCAACATCGGTTTTCATTACATTGGCTGTTAACGCGATGATAGGGCCATCATAGGCTGCGTGTCGAAGCATTTGGGTCGCTTCTAAGCCACCCATCACAGGCATTTGCATATCCATTATAATTAGTTGGTAGTCATTAACTAATGCCATTTCTACAGCTTCTGCGCCATTTTTGGCTATATCAGGCTCAAGCCCCCATGTCTGTAATAATAGCTTGATCAGTAACTGGTTATCGGGATTATCTTCAGCAACCAAAATACTGGCATCAAAGTTATTTTCAGCAAATGATAAGAGTAAATCTTTTCCGGGCGACAGCTGTTTATTATCATAAATAAAGGCGTCATCCTGTAATTGCTTAGCGTTTAGGTGGCAAGCTACTTGAATTGTGAAGCAACTTCCATTGCCAGGTTCACTAACAAGATGGACATCACCTCCTAATAATTGCGCTAAATTCTTTGAAATACATAACCCAAGTCCTGTACCACCAAAGCGACGAGTTGTGGTGGCATCGGCTTGTTCGAATGGCTTAAATACCCTTTCAACTTCACGCTCAGACATGCCAATACCGGTATCTTTAATTGCAAACTCTAAGAATTGTTTGCTGCTGTTATAGCAAATACTAATAGAGATAGAGCCGTGTTCGGTAAATTTCACTGCATTACTAGCAATATTGATCAAAATTTGTTTTAAACGAGTGGTGTCGCTGTTGATGATTTTGGGGATAGGTAAACTGTAATCGATATCAAATTGCAGTTGTTTTTCATTCGCTAGAGGGCGAATAATTGAGTCTATGTCATGTACAAGCTGCACAACGTGACAAGGACTACACTCTACGGCCAGTTTTTCGGCTTCAATTTTAGACAAGTCGAGAATATTATTAATCAGTTCAAGTAGGTGTTTTGAATTACGTAAAATGGTGCTTAAGTGCTGCTCATCATTGACTGCATTTTTATTATGTAAGAGTTGCTCTGTAAAACCCATAATTGCGGTGAGTGGTGTACGAATTTCATGACTCATATTAGCTAAAAAGCGGCTTTTTAATTGGTTTGCTTGTTCGGCTTGCGCAATGGCCACCTCAAGCTTGCTGTTCATTGCTTCAAGGGCTTTTGTACGGCTTTCTACCTTTTCTTCTAAGTGATGTTTGTATTCTTCAAGCTCGTCTTGATAATGACGAATTTGATTCACCATGTGGTTAAAGTCGTTGAAAAGCACGCCGACTTCATCGTTTGTATGGGCTGGCAAATACACGGATAAATCGCCATCCCCAACACGGTGGCTCGCTTCACCAAGTAACTCAACAGGGGTGAGGAGTAAGTTGCGAACAACAATATAAATAAGAATGGGTAAAGCGATCACTGAAATAATGACAATTAAAGCTGTGATCAGGCTAATCGCTTTGCCAGACTGGTAGAGAAGGTTTTTAGGTGTGGTTGATACAAAGTAATCACCATCAGTCATTTGTACTGCGTAAATAATACGTTCTTCTTTATCAATGCTAGAAAGTTCAATACTGGCAAGTTTGCCATAGTCAGCAAGACTCTTAATTTGCTCTAGCTCATATTCACTTAAATAACTACCCCGTAAATCATAGTCAGAGCTAAAAAGAATTTGCCCTTTAGTGGTTAAAAACAAATTTAAGGTGTTATTAAAAGGCGCTTCTAGAATGCTAGTGTTTAAAATCGAGGGCTCAACATGTACAACAATAAAGCCTAGTTGCTGCGGGCGCTTCAAATAATAGTCTATGTTGTAAATTGGATGCACAAAATACAGGCTGGTGGAGCCATCCTCTTTCGGGATCATAAACTGTTGTTGTCGTAAGTTTGACTGCTGTACTTGTTTAAAAAATGGATACTCTTTTGGAGCGGGTGTTAATTGACTCGAATAGAAGGCATCACTTGTCCCATCTGGCGCTAAGTAGTTAATACTTACAATATCAGGATAGGCCTCCGAATAGCTTGCAAATACATTCATTAACTCACCCAAATGTTCAATATATTGGGTTTTTGAGTCTGTATCGCGAGCTAAAAAATCAGCAAGCACAGGGGATGTTGATAAAAGTCGGGTGATCGAGTGGAAGGAGTCAATATAGTTAAATATTTTTTGTTGTTGTTGCTCAACAAAGCGGCTGACAATAAGTTCAGCTTGTTTTTTTGTGGAGTTAGTTACATTGGTCAGCGTAAACCCGCCTAAAAATAACAAAGGTAAGATCACAAGCGGCGTGATATACCATAATAATCGAATGCTGAGTTTACTGGTTTTCATGACCTAACTTTATTTCCCTCCGTGTAATTTACCAATAGTATGCGTTACAACTTGATTACACAAGCTTAGAAAAAGATGAACAACTAAAACAACAAAAAGGTTGAATAATTACTTACAATCGCTGCTTTTTTGGCTAAGACAAACAGGGTATAATGCCCGCAATTCTATTTTATTTTTACAGTGTGCACTGCTTACTTTTTATGGAGTGAGTATCAGTGGCACTTTGTTCTGACTAAAAGCGGCTTACATGTCTAATTTAACTACCGAAATTAATAAACGACGCACCTTTGCGATCATCTCGCACCCAGATGCGGGTAAAACCACTATTACAGAAAAAGTTCTGTTATTCGGACAAGCGATTCAAAAAGCCGGTACCGTAAAAGGCCGTGGCTCAAACCAGCACGCAAAATCAGACTGGATGGAAATGGAAAAAGAACGTGGTATCTCGGTAACTACGTCTGTTATGCAATTTCCTTACAATGAGCGTCTAGTTAATTTACTTGATACTCCAGGACACGAAGACTTCTCTGAAGATACTTACCGTACATTGACTGCGGTTGATTCATGTTTAATGGTAATCGACGCGGCGAAAGGTGTTGAGGATCGTACTCGTAAATTAATGGAAGTAACACGCTTACGTACTACACCTATTGTAACCTTTATGAATAAGTGTGACCGTGATATTCGTGACCCAATGGAGTTATTAGACGAAGTCGAAACTGAGCTAAACATCGCTTGTGCACCTGTTACTTGGCCAATTGGTTGTGGTAAAGAATTCAAGGGTGTGTATCACATTCACCGTGAAGAAACGATTTTATACAGCACAGGCCAAGGCCACACAATTCAAGAAGTGCGCGTTATCAAAGGGTTAGACAACCCTGAACTTGATAATGCAATTGGTAGTGAACTTGCTGAGCAACTACGTGAAGAGCTCGAGCTTGTTATTGGCGCATCTCACGAGTTTGATTTAGATCTGTTCTTAGCAGGCGAGCTATCACCTGTGTATTTTGGTACGGCACTTGGTAACTTTGGTGTTGACCATGTTCTTGATGGCTTAACTGAGTGGGCACCTGCGCCATTACCTCGCGAAACAGAAGACCGCCAAGTTTCAGCAACTGAAGATAACTTCTCTGGCTTCGTATTTAAAATCCAAGCGAACATGGACCCTAAACACCGTGACCGTATTGCCTTTATGCGTATTGTATCTGGCAAATATAGCCAAGGTATGAAAATGAACCATGTGCGTATTGGTAAACAAGTGAGTATTTCTGATGCGGTAACCTTTATGGCCGGTGATCGTGAACGAGCGCAAGATGCTTACGCAGGTGACATCATTGGTTTACATAACCATGGTACGATTCAAATTGGTGATACTTTCACGCAAGGCGAAAAAATGAAGTTTGGCGGTATTCCTAACTTCGCACCAGAATTATTCCGTCGTATTCGCTTAAAAGATCCATTAAAACAAAAGCAATTGTTGAAAGGCTTAGTTCAGCTCTCTGAAGAAGGTGCTGTGCAAGTATTCAGACCGCTTATCAATAACGACCTTATCGTTGGTGCGGTCGGTGTACTACAGTTTGATGTGGTTGTTGCGCGCTTAAAAGCAGAATACAACGTAGATGCGATTTACGAAGGTGTGAGTGTTAACACTGCACGTTGGGTAAGCTCGGACGATGTTAAAAAGCTTGAAGAGTTTAAGCGTAAGTGCGAAAGCAACTTAGCGCTTGATGGTGGCGATAACCTTACTTATATCGCGCCAAGCCGTGTAAACCTAAACTTGTCGATGGAGCGCTATCCTGACATCAAGTTTAACCATACGCGCGAAAACTAATACGCTAAGTCTGCTTCAAATTTAAGTGCCCGTACAGCGGGCCATAAAGGTAAAAATTACAATGAATATTCGTACTCTTTTAATCGACAAAGCAATTGCTGCTATGGTTGCAGCAGGGTTACCTGAAGACACTAACCCAGCGGTAACGCAAAGCACACGCCCACAGTTTGGTGATTACCAAATCAATGGTGCAATGGGCGCGGCTAAAAAATTAAAATCAAACCCGCGTGAACTTGCACAAAAAATTATCGATAATCTAGACCTTACTGATATCTCAGAAAAAACTGAAATCGCAGGCCCTGGTTTTATCAATATTCACTTAAAGCCTGAGTTTTTATCAGCAAGCTTAAAAGCGGCAAACGAAGACGAAAAGCTGGCTGTTGCACCACATGCAACGGCGCAAAAAGTAGTGGTTGATTACTCATCTCCTAACCTTGCCAAAGAAATGCACGTAGGTCACTTACGTTCAACCATCATTGGTGATGCAGTTGTTCGTGCCCTTGAGTTCCGTGGCGATGACGTTGTTCGTCAAAACCACATGGGTGACTGGGGTACACAGTTTGGTATGTTAATCGCGCACTTAGAAGATCAAATCAAGCAAGGTGTTGATTTAGAATCAGTGGCGTTAGCTGATTTAGAAACCTTCTACCGTGATGCGAAAAAGCGCTTTGATGATGAAGAAGGCTTTGCTGATAAAGCCCGTGATTACGTTGTTAAATTACAAGGTGGCGATGCACACTGTGAAAAACTGTGGAAGTTATTCATTGCCACGTCTGTAAAGCACTCTGAAGAAGTTTACAAGCGTCTAAACGTAACACTTACGCAAGATGACATCATGGCAGAAAGTGCCTACAACAGCGAACTTGCCAACATTATCGCGCTATTAAAAGACAAAAATATTGCCGTTGAGTCTGAAGGCGCACAAGTGGTGTTTTTAGATGAGCTGGCTAACAAAGACGGCGAGCCTTCAGTGTTTATCGTACAGAAATCAGGTGGTGGTTTCTTATATGCAACAACTGACTTAGCTGCTTGTGATTACCGTTCGAATAAACTGGGTGCTGATCGTATCTTAATCTTTGTCGATGCGCGTCAAAGCTTACACTTTAATCAAGTTGAGCTAACAGCACGTAAAGCGGGTTTATTACGTGATGAAACAAGTTATGAATTCTGCCCATTCGGTACCATGATGGGTGAAGATGGCAAGCCATTCAAAACACGTACGGGCGGTACAGTTAAACTTGCTGATTTACTTGAAGAGTCAATTACCCGTGCAGCGGCTAAACTTGCTGAGCGTGAGTCTGATTTAAGTGTCGAAGAGCGTAGCGAAATTGCTCGTAAAGTAGGTATTGGCGCAGTGAAATATGCGGATCTGTCTAAGCACCGTACTAGCGACTATATCTTTAACTGGGACACTATGCTGAGCTTTGAAGGTGCGACAGCGCCTTACTTACAATATGCATATACGCGTGTTCGCAGTATCTTCCGTAAATCAGGTATTGATGCGGCGTCATTAACAGCTGATGTTGCAATCAACGAGCCACAAGAAAAAGCGCTGGCACTTAAACTTCTTCAGTTAGAAGAAGTACTTGATCTAATGATCAGCGAAGCAACACCGCACGTATTATGTGGATACCTATATGAACTAGCAAGCCTATACATGACGTTCTACGAAGCATGCCCAGTTCTAAAAGAAGGCGTAGAGCCAAGTATTCGTGACAGCCGTTTAGTACTGTGTAATTTGGTTGCGAAGACACTGCACTCAGGGTTGGATCTTTTAGGTATCGAAGTCATGGAGCAAATGTAATCACCGTCGTATTTTAACCTAATACTGCGTTGTCAAACCGACTGACCCTAATCACATACAAGCCACGTATGCTCATAGGGATAAGTCGGTTTTCCGTCTTGTCTTAGGCTAAATTACTTAGGTGAATTCTGCTTCGTGTAGTTCGCTTTGACAGAACACTTGCAGGAGGCTTAAGTACTCAACGATAAGTCGGTTTTCCGCCTTGTCTTAGGCTAAACTACTTAGGTGAATTCTGCTTCGTATAGTTCGCTTTGAAAGCACTCCTACACCTGCAGAACGTTTAAGAACTCATAGCTTTGTAGGTTGGGTAGAGCTAAGCGAACCCCAACAAAATTGACAGCTCAATAACCTTGATTAATCTTTAGCTGATAGCGATAGAGGGAATTGTATGAAACTTGAAGATATTCGCCGTGAATATTTACAGGATGGTTTATCTGAAGAGATGCTTGATGCATCTCCAATCAAGCAGTTTGAAAAATGGCTTGAGCAAGCTGTTGCAACTAATTTGCCTGATCCTACGGCGATGGTGGTAGCAACCGTTGATGAGCATGGTCAGCCTTCGCAGCGTATCGTGCTGTTAAAGCATCTTGATGAAAATGGCTTTGTATTTTTTACCAATACCGGCTCGCGCAAAGCGCAGGAGCTAAAAGGTAATAACAAAATTTCTCTGCACTTTCCGTGGCACCATATGGAGCGACAAGTCATTGTTTACGGTGAGGCTAAACCCTTACCAACAACGGCTGTGGCGAAGTACTTTTTATCGCGTCCAAAAGAAAGCCAGTTAGCTGCATGGGCATCAGAGCAAAGTCGTCCTGTTTCATCACGCAAGGTGTTGATGGAAACATTCGCGAAAATGAAGCAAAAGTTCTCAGAGGGTGAAATTCCACTCCCCGATTTTTGGGGGGGCTATTGTGTTGAGCCGACTAAAATCGAATTTTGGCAAGGCGGTGCACATCGCTTACACGACCGCTTTATGTATCAACGCCAAGCCGATGGCAGTTGGCAGTTTGGTCGTTTAAATCCTTAAATGCGTTTTATTGATTCCCACTGCCACCTTGATTTTAGCGAATTTGATGAGACTCGCACAGAGCTTATCAAAGCATGTAAGCAAGTGGGGATCGAGCATTTTATTGTGCCGGGTGTGAGCTTGGCACAATCTACAAAACTATTCTTTTTTGCTCAATCAGAGCCAAGTATCTCAGTTGCTTTAGGCTTACATCCTTATTTTTTATCTGATCACCAAACTCATCACCTTGCTGAATTAGAGCAGCTAGCAAAAGCCCATTTAGGGCAATTTATCGCCATCGGTGAGTGTGGCCTAGATCGTAGTATTGATGACCTTAATAAACAAACGCAGCTTTTTGAAGGACAAATAGAGCTTGCCAACCAACTTGCTTTACCACTCATTGTGCATCACAGACAAAGTCATGATTTAATAGCTCGCTCATTTAAGCGCTGTAAACCCAAATACGGTGGTGTTATTCATGCCTTTTCAGGCTCTGAACAACAAGCCCAGAGTTATATAAAACAAGGGTTTAAGTTGGGGGTCGGTGGCGTGATAAGTTACCCGCGAGCGGGTAAAACTCGTAAAGTTATAAGCGCAATTGAGTCACAGCATTTAGTGCTTGAAACCGATTCACCCTCAATGCCGCTAGCTGGTTTTCAAGGGCTGGTAAATACACCACTTAAAGTGCGTGATGTATTCAGGTATTTATGCGAACTTAAAGGTATAACGGGCGATGCCCAAGAAGAGTTTGCTCAAGCACTTTATGAGTCTTGCTCCGCACTTTTTCGCATATAACGATTAACTTGCCAGCGTTTTAATCCTCGGCCAAGTTGCCAAGTAAAAATACAAGTAATTACAAGCATAAGAAGCACTTGGCGGCCTAAATCATGAAAGCTGCTGTGGCTTGTCGCTATTGAAGCTTGTGTTAAATAAGTAATAGCAACAAAGCCAATAGGGCGCTCGTCATCACTTATCACAGGTTCTACGAAAGGGGTTTTTAAGCGGCTAATGCCAGGTGTTGAATCTGGCAGTAGGCCAAAGGTGTGATGGCTTTGCCAGTTATCACTTGCGGCTATTTGTATCCCTTGTTGATCATAAATCGTTGCTGCTAAAACAAACTCATCTTCAGCTATGTTATTACACAGCATATTTAGCGCAGGCTTATTCTTCTCCTGTAGAGGGGTCTGAGCATTGAGAGCCATAAATTTAGTTAGGCTGATAGCGGTGCTATTTGAACTGTCATAAAGTAGTTGATGAGACTGAAAACTACTATTAACCGCAACCCAACTTAAAAGCACAAAACATGCGGCCGCTAAGCTTAATCGCACAAGTCGTTGGCGATAGCTGGCGGAAAAAGGAGGCTTAAGATGGTTATTTTTCATAGTCACCGAATGCGCTGCTGACAGCTTTTATGATTGATGATACAACTAAGTCTGTATAATAACCTTATTAGTTAATTGATTACGAGTAGCAAATACGCGTTTAATCACAGACATAAGTCTAATTGGAGCCACTATGTCACAGCTTAGCTTAGCTGCAACCAGTTCAGCAAATTTAGCCGAAGAAATAATACTAAATTGCTGGTATGAAATTAAAAATAATCATCTTATTCAAACCAATTTACTACCTAAAGCAAATCATGGCGTAGCAAGTGTTGCATTTGGTTGTGACTTCTCAGCGGCTAAGTTGCTTAATCTTGTAGAGTTTTTGTCGCAACATGGTTTTAGTAATCTATCTATTTGTTGCTACCAGCCTACAGAAACATTGTTACCAGCATGGTGCCTATACAGTGATTCACAAAAGCCATTGAGTCCTTTGTTATTGCAAGCGTTTTCTGCTGAGCAAGGTTATCAGTTAGTGCAACTTACAAACCCTGCTAACGTGAATGAAGCAGGGCTTTTATTAATGGATATGGACTCTACAGCGATTACGATTGAGTGCATTGATGAAATAGCACGTTTAGCTGATGTGTACGATGATGTTGCAGCTGTAACTGCGCAAGCGATGGCTGGTCAACTTGACTTTACACAAAGCTTAAATCAACGAGTAGCAAAGCTTGCAGGTATCGATGTAGCGTTAATCAATGAGCTAAAACTAAATCTACCTCTGATGCCTGGCATTACCGAATTGTGCCAGTATCTAAAAGCGCACAATTGGCACCTTGCTATTGCTTCTGGCGGTTTTGTACCATTTGCAGAACACGTTCAATCACTTATTGGTCTTGATGAAGTACACGCAAATACACTCGAATTTAAAGATAACCGCCTGACAGGTAATGTAACTGGAACGATTGTTGACGCCGAGCAAAAAGCACGCGTTCTCGAGCAAATTCAACAAAGACTCGGGCTTGATAACCGTCAAACCGTTGCCATGGGTGATGGCGCTAATGATTTAAAAATGATGGCTAAAGCAGGGCTTGGTGTTGCTGTTCATGGTAAACCTAAAGTAGTTGAACAGGCAGATACAGCTATCAATGAAGGTTCTCTGTTACAAGTTGCATACCTACTAGCAATCCCATTAGATTACACGCTTTAACCATATTTTTTTACGCTTATTCATTTCAGTTTTGAGTACCTCATCAATATCAAAATGAGTAAGCGCTTCATCCGTAATGTCAATTACATCACCAACCCCAGCAACAGCCCAGAGTGCTTCTTCAAGGTCTTTTGCTTTATGTAGCGCATACTGGCTTACATATTTAAGCTCATTTGATAAATAGTCTATATCTGGGCGGCCGGTGCGAGACACATATAAACGAAAGATAAACACTAAATCATTTTTGAGTGCTTTTTTTATAAACAAGGTTTGTGGCTGATAGTCATCTTCACTAATACAGCGGCTGGTTATTGCTTCGTTGATTGTTGCTTTACGTGGATCAAAACGTACAAATAAAGTAAATGGTAAAGGCGGATCTTGGCGACTACGATCTTTAATCAGTGGTGTGATCACCTCTGTGATCTGATCGGTAGATAAAAAGCCATCGATCTGAGTTTGCTCATTTAGCAGGGCAAAGTTTTGTAAAAGTATATGTAATGGCGTCGGATACAAGCCAAGCCCGATCGCGCCTGCCTTAAAATGAGCGGCTTCTTTATGGAAGTACAACGGAAGCTGGCAAACACTTTTAGTCACCATGTTTCTTAGTGCTGTAGAAAGCCCTGGAATTTTTGGGGACTCTTCACAGGCGTGCAACTTATCTTTATTGTTTTCAATTAGAGCCGTAAAAAATTGAATGCCCATATGGGGTAAGTCAGTAAGACGGTGTACTTTTAAGTTAACTGTTGTTAGTGATTTGCTTATCGCCATCACTTCATAAGCAAGGCTTGATAAGTCATGTTTTTTAGTTATTTTTTGTAAATCGGGAAGGCCTAACTTAATTATATCGCCTTTTTTAAACTCAACAGGGTTATCACACTCAATTTGTAGGCCCATGACCGATAGATCACGAGTATAGCCTGAAATTAATTTGTCATTATGAGCAACAGAGACCGCTGTTTTATATAAATAGCGTTTATGAGCGCGTAAATTGACGTACTCAAGTGCGACAGGTGTAAGTGGTGGCGGTGTTTTATGTTTAGTATGACCAAACTGCTTTAATTGATTCACTAAGCGCTTGTCGAATGTACGTTGCTGGTAAGTGTGTTGCTCATACTTCGAACCAACAGCGGTTAGAATCAATAAGTACTTAACATCTTTAATAAGCCCCTGAACTCTAGGGCTTGGTGGCTTATTTAGCTTTTCGATATCTTTACCTGCACTACTCGGTAAAGATAGCGGAATATATGAATCTTCAGGGTGGCTTGGCATTAATTGTAACTTAAAGCATTGCCAGCTTTCTTTTTGACTACCAAAACCAAAAAATAAATTGCGAATTTCAGGTTGGCTATCAAGTTCCGTTCGTGTGGCTGAGTAATAGTAAATCTTTCCAGCGACCACATGTGTAAAGGTATACAGGTACTCCTCTTTTACCGCATCGGTAGTGCTTAACAGATGACCTATGCGCTGTTGGTTTATAATGCTATATAAGCATGACAGCTTACGTTCATCACAAAAATAACGATGTATAAACGCATTATTTTCGGTTGTTAATGCTAAAGTGGGGTATAACTTATTACCTTGTAAGCTTAAAAAAGTGTAAAGCGAGGTAACACGCGGGATATAGTATTGTTCATAGCCTTTCGAAACAACTGCATCCAAGGTGTTATCGAGGTTAATCTTGTAGCGGCGCTTATTGCCGTGAATAAAGCTTTTTAGAAAGCTATCGAATTGTTCATTATTCTCAATAAAGGTGCGTTTTAAGCGAACATGATTGTACTCACGCGACACTTGCTCTACAGCAACAACTTCGTATTGAATGCCGTTTTTTAAACCTAACTCAAAGTCTTGTTCAAGCCCAACTAAGCGTAAACCAATTAATTGTCCCTTGGTGACTTTGTATTTAGGTGAGAGCTTGATTTTTGCGCCGCTTAGGGAGATGTCTGAAGTTGAAGCCGATATTTTGCCGCTCTTATCTAGCTCAACAGTAATTTTTATTGAGTAGTTCATGCGCTCTTCACGACGACTTTCATAAGAGGCAAATTTGATTACTTTGGCAGGTAAGTCGCCGTTATCTTCGATTGAAGAGGTATTTTCGTTTGCTTTTTTTTGCATTACTCTGTGGTTATTTTCGGTGTTCATAACCGCTTCGTATACAGCAAGCGTGTAACCACCGTGGCGTTTGATTGCGTCTTCGAACACCTCAATGGCCATGTCGTCCATAAAATGCTGTTTGCCTTCGTGTTCGTAAGGCCTTACTTGACCGGTAACTTGACCTCGTAAATCAATAAAACGAGCCACAGGCTGAGATAAACGTGACATTTCCATTTTGATCAAAAACTGCTCTGGCTTTGTTAAGCTAGCTGTCTTTGATTTAAATAGTTTGTCGAACTGGGGAGTGCCTAAATGTGCCTTGAGTTCTTCAACAAGGTCTTCATATTTAAGCAGTATGTCTTCAGCCATTTATAAAACCATCACCGTCAATCGAAAAAAGTAGGTATACTAGCAGGCAACCACAGTGTTAAAACGCCTTGCGAACCACTTTTTATTTCATTAGTTATTGTTATAGGTATTCGCCAAATAAATGGCAAGCACTGTAAAACTTTATTTGTAAGCAAAAACTATGCCCTAAAATATAGCGTTATTACGCAGTTAAGCGAATAAAGCCTTAAGGGAATTGATTTGAGGTACGTCCGTTGTGTGTCGTCACTAGAGATGCCGACATCTTAAATCGTTAGTTCTGTTATCTATTGTACATTTAAATACATCACAAATCAGCGACCAAAATAGGTAAAGCTCAATGGCAAAATCAGCAAAAATCGAATTTGTCTGCACTGAGTGCGGCATGAACTATCAGCGTTGGCAGGGGCAATGTAAATGCGGTGCTTGGAATACGCTGGCAGAATTTAAACCTTCAGCAGGGCAATCTAAACAGGCTGCAAGTCGCGCTGCGGTGGCAGGCTATGCGGGAGGCGCTGGTGGCGGTTCCAAAAAAATTAATGAGGTAGAAACAGCGGAAGCTGAAAAACGTCTGACTGAAATAGGCGAACTTGATCGCGTGCTTAGTGGCGGTGTAACGACAGGTTCGGTGAATATTATTTCTGGTGATCCAGGGGCAGGTAAAACGACTTTGTTGTCCGATTTAATTGCGCGTATGTCAAAATTAATGCCTTCTTTGTACTGTACTGCTGAAGAATCATTATCGCAGTTTAAAAATCGAGTTAATCGCTTGCGTTTGGATTATAACCAAGATGAGCTTTACTTACTCTCTGAAACCAGTGTTGAAGCGATTATCGAAGAGCTTGATAAAAATAAAATTAAGTTTGCTGTTATTGACTCAATTCAAGCTGTGGTAACTGAAACAGCAAACGGCAGCCCAGGTTCACCATCGCAAGTAAAAAGCGCAGCACAAGCGTTAACACAATACTGTAAGCAACATGACGTGACTATGTTTATCATTGCTCATGTTAATAAAAATAATGAAATAGCGGGTCCGCAAACGTTAGTGCATATTGTTGATGCACTGCTGCATATAGACACTAACGACGGACAAATACGTACCTTACGTGCCAACAAAAACCGTTTTGGTGATATTGATACGGTGGGTATTTTCAGAATGTGTGAGCGCGGTATGCTCAGTGTTGATAATCCAAGTGAGATATTTTTATCGGGTTCAAGCACTGAGTCGCCAGGTTCAGCAATCACCTGTATTCGCAAGGGGAACCGTAACCTCCTTCTAGAAATTCAATGTTTAACAACAGAAACTGAAGCCGAGTTTCCGCAACGTGTTTGCGTTGGATTGAATATGAATCGAATTAAAATGCTGACAGGTATTTTACGCAAACATACAAAAACGAAAATTTTCCATGATACTTTTTTCAATATTGTTGGCGGTTTAAAGATAGATGAGTCAGAGACTTGTATTGACCTTGCCTTAGTCACGGCACTGTTAAGCAGCCTCAATGAATTTGTTGTGCCTAGGACAACTTGCATCATGGGGGAACTGAGCTTAAACGGTGATGTCAGACCAATAGATAGTGGTGTGCCGCGAGTAAAAGAGGCTGCACAGCATGGTTTTACAGAGATATTTATTCCATATCGAAACTACCATAAATCAATGGAAGGTTTAGGAGCAAAAATTACACCAGTGAAAACGGTGCATGAGCTCTTGTCATTAATTAATTAGTGACAATTTGATAAGCTAGGGCAGTGTTGAACCTTTAAGCTCAACACTCTCAAGAAATTAGCACCAACTTAAAGGAAATAAAATGAAGAAGTTAGTAATTGCAGTTGCTGTCGCAGCTGTTGCAGGTGGCGCATATTATGCGAACTACACAGCAACACAGGAAGTGAAAAAAGTGGTTGATCAGCAAATCGCTGCACTTTCAGCTCAAAGTGGTGTTGAGGTGATGTATGACGATATTTCAGCAAGTGTATTTAATAACAGTGTGCAGCTATCTGGCATCAAAGTGCAAAGTGTTGAAGGGGATGAGCAAGTTGCCAGTATTGATACCATTGAAGTGACAGGCTATGAGGAAGATGCCATTCCTCCACACACTGGGTTTGTAATGACTAACTTTCGCTTTAGCGATTCTTTCTTAACGCAACTGCCACAAAGTGCCAATAGTAAACTAGCCTCTACGAGCTACAACGTAAACTCATCGCTTGATTACAATAAAGACTCAGGTGATAGTGACTTTGCACTGAAAGTAACCGCAGCAGATGTAGCTGATGTTACGTTTAATTTAGGATTAGCCAAGTCTACCCCTTTGATGGAAGCATCCCTTGCTATTAGCCAACAACAAAAAGCCTCTGGCGGTGCACAACCAACCCTTGAGCAGCAGCTTCAGCAGCAGTCAAAAATGATGGCTGCTATGTCAGAGTTAGAGCCGCGTAGCGTTGAGTTTGCGATTGAAAACGAAGGGGAATTAAAAGCGGTAGTAGAAAGCTTTTTAGAAGCGCAAGGTATGACACATGAGCAATTTCAGCAAATGGTCACAATGCAGCTGCAACAGGCCCCTGTTAGCGCAGATTTAGCGACAGCGATTACTAATTTTGCCAATGGTTTATCTTCATTATCTTTGTCTGCAAGTTTACCTGAGGGCAAAACGATGCTAGAAATTAACCAACAAATTATGAGCCTAGCTGGTCAACCAGAAGAACTTGCTAAATTTATTAATTTAGACGCTAAAGGAGAATAAGTAACTAACGTTAAGTTACTTATTCTTCTAGAAAATGGCCTTAAAGGTTAGCTGTATTAGACTGGCTAACTTTAAGGTTGTTTTTCACACGATTAACTCCTTGACTGTGCTCTAAAAACTTTTGTGCTAATGCGCGTTTAAAGCCCGTTTCCGTGGAGCCATATAATTCAATCGTATCGCCGTTAACAATAACTTGTAGGTTCTCGATAGAAAAATTAGGATTACTCATCAGCTTTTGAAGAGCTAATTGCTGAAGTCGAGGCTGAGCCGATGTGCTAGTAGTTAATACACTGGTATTAGCGCTAACTTGTGTTGCGCATGCAAGTAAAAAAATACAACAAAATGATGTAAGTACTACTGTTAGTTTGAAACGGTTCATACGATTCCCTCGTGAATGATGAGCATATGCTGAACCAGTTACAATTTTTGTTCCAAGATGTAATGCATTGATTTTAAAAAGTAATATATTTTTTATAGTTTTTTCAGTAAAAAAGCTATGAATTAATTACACACTAGTTAGTAAAAATGGCAGCAAAAAGTACACACAAAAATGCCGTGACAAGCACGGCATTTTTTAGTTATTACAGCATCTACGAAGGTTATTTTTTCTTTTTCGCTTTTACCTTTGCTTTCTTTTTAGCCTTCATCTTTATAGGATCCTTTTTCTTTTTCGACGGGATCTTTGCTTCTTTGTGTTGTGGCTCTAATCCTTTAATAACACGACGCTTTAACTTTTGTTCAATATAGCGTTCAACCTTGCCCAAAATAGCAACGTCATGTGCTTCTACAAATGAAATTGCTGTGCCTTTTTTACCTGCACGACCGGTACGGCCAATTCGGTGCACATACACATCTGCTGTACGGGGCATATCAAAGTTAATTACATGGCTAATATCAGCTACATCAATACCACGCGCCGCTACGTCAGTTGCAACTAAAATTTTATTGCGACCAGAATGGAAGTTTTCCATTGCTTTCATGCGTTTATCTTGTGGCATTTCACCACGTAGCCAAGCAACACGAAGCCCTTCGTTATTTAGAGCGCCAATCAGAGTTTCAAGGCGCTCACGTGTTTTTACAAAGACAATGGCTTTTTGCAGATCGTCACTGTTAAGCGTATCAATGAGCATCTTTAATTTATGATTATAATCATCTGCTAAGTGCACCCATTGATGAATTTTGCCTTTTTCTTTGCGTGACGATTCTGCTTCGAGTAGTGCAGGATCATTCAAAATGCGCTCGGCAAATAACTCAACGCTGTCGCCTTCTAATGTGGCAGAGAATAAGAAGCACTGACGACGATTACGTGCTTCATCACAGATACGTAGCATTTCTTTGCGAAAGCCCATATCAAGCATGCGATCCGCTTCATCGAGAATGAGCATTTCGACGTTTTCAGCGTGGAAGTTCTCAGTTTCGAGGTATTCCATTAAGCGACCTGGTGTCGCAATAAGAATGTCGTTATTGCTTTCAAAAATCTCTTTATGTGTCCCGTAGTTAATACCGCCCGTTACAACACCAATTTTTAAGTGCGTTTGTGCAGCTAGCAGTTCACATTGTTCATGAATTTGATAAGCAAGTTCACGAGTGGGTGTCATGATCAGCACCCGTGCAAAACCTGGATCGCGACGTGGGAAGTCAAGCAAGTATTGAATTGCAGGAATCAAAAACGCGGCTGTTTTACCCGTACCAGTAGGGGCAGATGCCAAAATATCACGACCTTGTAGTGCTTCAGGGATCGCTTGTTGTTGAATACTTGTTGGCGTATCAAAACCCATTTTATTGATGGCATTTAACAGCTTGTTATCGATATCAAATTCAGAAAATTGCATAGAGTGACATAAATAGAGGACAATTAGACTTGATTATACTAGCTATCAGCACTGTGGTGAATGAAAAGGTGAAAAAATGTCAGGCTTTGTGTTTAAACAATTTACAGTTGAGCAAACTCGTTCTGCGATGAAGGTTTCGACAGATGGTATTTTATTAGGTGCTTGGGCTGAATTGGCAAATGCAAAATCCCTTCTCGATATAGGTACAGGAACGGGGTTGCTTGCTTTGATGGCAAAACAGCGTGCTCCAAAGGCGAAAGTGGTGGCAATCGAAGTAGATGCTGAGGCGTGCATTGACGCTAAGTTTAACTTTGCAAATAGTCCTTGGCCTGAGATTTGTTTACATCATGGTGCCATACAGTCTTTTCAATCAACACAGCCCTTTGATGTAATTATTACTAACCCTCCGTATTTTAATGCGAGTCTAAAAGGGGACAATGAAGCACGTAATACGGCGCGTCATACAGATGGTCTTGGTTTTTCTGAGTTAATTGAGTGTTGTACTAAGTTAAGTCACGCCAACACCTTACTCAATGTAATTTTACCCTGCAAAGAGGCATCTTCTTTTATTGAACAAGCTAAGTGTAAAGGGTGGAACTTGGCGCGTATGTGTAATGTACGAACCACATTAAAAAAATCACCTAGCCGAAGTTTAATGTTATTTTCTTTACAGCCTGAGGTTTGTCAGACAAGTTCTTTGACTATTCATGCTGCAGAAGGCGGCTATAGTGATGAGTATGTTTCTTTGTGTAAGGATTTCTATTTAAAAATGTAACCATCTAAAAATAGAGTGTTTACTCAAGCCTTGCTATAGTGGTGGCGTTTTAAAATTATAAGAGCTGTTTATGTTACGTTTATCTATAACTTTAAGTGCATTACTTTTCTCTCAATATACTTTTGCTGCGTTGAGTCCTGTGGGACTTTGGAAAACAATAAATGAAGAGACAAACGAAGCAAAATCACTGGTACGCATTAGCGAACAAAATGGCGTATTAACAGGGAAAGTAGAAAAAATTCTCAATCCAGCAAAGCAGGATGCTATTTGTGAAGAATGCGATGGTGATAAAAAAAACCAACCAATTCTTGGCATGACAATAATTGAAGGTGCAACCGATGCGGGAGATGGAAGCTGGCAAGATGGTGAGATTCTTGACCCGAATAGCGGTAAGACCTATACCTTAAAACTAACGCCACAAGAGCAAGGTCAAGTACTTGAAGTTCGCGGTTATATTGCTTTTTTCTACCGTAACCAGTATTGGCAGCGTGTAGAGTAAATAAGAGAAAAGCCAAGCAATGCTTGGCTTAATATGCGTGAGTTTTACAAGCTTTCGCTGTACTCAGTCATGACTTGCTCAACCCACGAGGCAATGCGTTCATCGCTCAGTTCATATTGACTGTCTTCATCAAGTGCTAAGCCAACAAACTGTTTACCATCTTCAGTGAGTGCTTTTGAAGCTTCGAATTCATAACTGTCATCATTTGGCCACTTACCTAATAAAGTGATCGCTTGGTCACAAATTTCATCGTGTAACATACCGAGCGCATCTTGAAACCACTGGCCGTAACCTTGTTGATCGCCCATACCAAACAGAGCCACGGTTTTACCATTTAGGTTAACATCTTTAATGTCGTCCCAGATTGATTCCCAATCTTCCTGTAATTCACCGAAGTCCCACGTTGAAATGCCGAAAATAACAAAATCGAATTGCTCAGCATTTTTTAATGGCTCATCTTTGATATTGTGAAGACTCACTATGTCTTGGCCGATAATATCGCGAATTTTTTCAGCTGCTATTTCTGTGTAGCAGGTTGTAGAACCATAAAATAAACCAATCTGCATCGTATTTATCACTGTGTATTTGCCTGATATGATAGGCGCAAGTTTACCGTAAGGTATAATCAATTGATACCTTGATAAGGATGAGAGTACGCGTGGCTGATAATAATTCACAAGCCCAAAAAGGTGTAATAACAGCAAATAACGCCGAACATTTAGAGTTATTTTTAGATACGCTGTATCTTGAGCAGGGAGTCAGCGAAAATACACTCGCGGCTTATCGCAGCGACCTTGAAAAGTTTTGTCAATTTTTAAAAGATAAAGATCTTCTAGCTGTGAGTAATGAAGATATTGAAGCGTATTTAGCATATCGCGTTGATTTAGGGCTAAAATCACGCAGTACCGCGCGTAGTATTAGCGCACTTAAACGTTTTTATCAGTATTTTGTTCGCGAAAAAGCGATAGCTGATTCGCCGATGGTCAATATTGCTCAGCCAAAAGCAGGGCAGTCATTACCTAAAACGCTGTCTGAAGCCGAGGTTGAAGCACTCCTTGGTGCTCCTGATATCGAAGATCCAATGGGGCTTCGCGATAAAGCTATGCTTGAGCTTTTATATGCTACAGGACTTCGTGTTACAGAGCTAGTGGGGCTTCGAATGGAGCAGATTAACTTGCGTCAAGCTGTGGTGTTTGTAAAAGGTAAAGGTAATAAAGAACGTTTAGTTCCCCTAGGTGAAGAAGCCATGTATTGGCTTGAACAGTTTTTAAAAGTGGGCCGTTCACATATGATTAAGCATGCCACTGATTTTGTGTTTCCATCTAAACGTGGAATCGGCATGACACGACAAACCTTTTGGCATCGTATTAAACACTATGCTATTTTGGCATCAGTTGAATCGCCATTATCACCACATACGCTGCGTCATGCGTTTGCAACGCATTTGCTTAATCATGGAGCTGATTTGAGGGTGGTACAAATGATGTTAGGTCATAGTGACTTATCAACAACCCAAATTTATACCCATGTAGCCAATGAGAGATTGAAGTCGGTACACGAGCAACATCACCCACGTGCGTAGTGCAAGATTTTTAAAGATGTACCGGTCTATACTAGAAATGATCAGGATATAGGATAGTTATGAAAAAGTTAGTTTTAGCCACGGCATTGCTTGGCACAAGTCTTAATGTGATTGCCAATGGTGTATCGACCACCGACGTTGCAGATGCGCCTATCATCGCTAAATTTGCCGAATTAGGTGTAACCGTAAAGCAAGTAAATCCAAGCCCTGTCGCTGGTCTTAAAGAACTGATTACAGATAAAGGGGTACTTTACGCAAGCCCTGATGGTCAATTTTTAATGCAAGGTACATTAATCGATCTAGAAAATCGCGTAAACCTAACAGAACATGCATTAAGCGATGTACGTAAAGCCGGTATTGCTGAATATGAAGATTCAATGATTGTTTACAAAGCAAAGAATGAGAAACACTCAATTACCGTATTTACTGATATCACCTGTGGTTACTGTCGTAAATTACACCGTGAATTAGATGACTTTTTAGATGCAGGTATCACAGTTAAATACCTTGCTTTCCCACGTGGTGGTTTACGTGGAAAAGGTTACCAAGATTTAATGAATGTATGGTGTGCAAAAGACCCTGCTGAAGCGCTTACAGAAGCCAAAGCGGGTGCAGATGTTGCCGCTGTTGAAGGGTGCAGTGCGCCAATAGCAGAGCATTACCAATTAGGTCAAAGCTTTGGTATGTCAGGTACGCCGGCTATTATTTTAGAAGATGGTACGATGATCCCCGGTTATCAATCAGCTGCGCAAATCAGCCAAGCACTTGATGCATTGCCAAAAACATCTTCATAATCTTTTTATAAAAAGGCCTATTTAGGTAGGCCTTTAATCCGCTTTAAGCTAAGAAAGTAATACGTCCAACATGGAAAAAATAATCCAAGTTCGCCCTCGTGTTGATGACTCATATCTTCCACATCACTTACATCCTGTTATCAAGCAAATTTATGCCTCTCGTCAGGTTCAAGATGCCAAAGAATTAGATAATAGTGCAGCAACATTACATGACTTTAAGCTGTTTAAAGACATAGACAAAGCTGTGTTGTTATTACAAGACGCGCTGGCATCACAAAGCCGTGTGCTAATAGTGGGTGACTTTGATGCCGACGGTGCAACGAGCACCGCAACCTTGATGCAAGGTTTGGCTATGTTTGGTTTACAGAACCTTGACTATTTAGTGCCGGACAGGTTTAGCCTTGGTTATGGTTTGAGCCCTGCACTTGCTGAGCAAATCGTGACAATGCAGCCTGAGCTGGTGATTACCGTCGATAATGGTATCTCCTGTATTGATGGCATTGCGATTGTAAAGCAAGCAGGTATTAAAGTGCTGGTCACTGATCATCACTTGCAAGGTGAGGCATTACCAAATGCCGATGCGATAGTGAACCCTAATCGCCATGACTGCTCTTTCCCATCAAAATCCATTGCTGGGGTTGGCGTGGCGTTCTATTTATTAATTGCACTGCGCAGCCATTTACGTGAACAAGGGTATTTTCAGCATAATCCAATGCCTAATTTGGCCGAATTACTTGATATTGTTGCTCTTGGCACTGTAGCTGATGTAGTTGCGCTTGATGCCAATAACCGCACCTTAGTGCATCAAGGTTTAGCACGTATTCGTAGTGGTAAAACACGACCTGGTATTAGTGCCCTTATCGAAGTGGCAAATCGCAATGCAGCCCGTTTAAGTGCCAGCGACTTTGGCTTTTCATTGGCGCCACGTTTAAATGCAGCAGGGCGTTTAGATGATATGAGTTTAGGTATAGCCTGCTTGTTATCTAATGATATAAACCAAGCACGCCGAATTGCTGGTGAGCTCGACAGCCTCAATCATGAGCGCCGTGAAATAGAGCAAGGCATGCAAACGGAGGCACAAGCTGTGCTTGACCGTTTAGCATTTAAAACTGAGTCAGTACCTGATGCCATTTGTTTATACCAAGCCGATTGGCACCAAGGTGTGATAGGCATATTGGCTGGGCGCTTAAAAGAGAAGTATCACCGTCCTACGGTTATTTTTGCCGCTGGCGATAACGGCGAAATAAAAGGCTCTTGCCGCTCTATTGAAGGGCTGCATATGCGTGACTTATTAGAGCGAGTAAATACACTCTATCCGCATTTGATAAGTAAATTTGGTGGTCATGCTATGGCGGCCGGACTGAGTATCAATGAGCAGTGTTTTACTGAATTTAAAACCGTGTTTGAGCAAATGGTGACAGACACACTGACTGATGAGCATAAACAAAGCATTTTGCTAACCGACGGTGAACTGCCCAATGACTGCTTTTCGATGGAGTTCGCCAATCAGCTAAAAAATGCAGGACCTTGGGGGCAGCAATTTCCAGAACCTGTGTTTGAACATGTTTTCGAAGTAATACAGCAGCGTATTGTCGGTGAAAAGCACTTAAAACTGGTTTTAAAGCATCAATCAGGGCGCTTAGTTGACGGTATTGCATTTGGTGTTGACGTACGAGCATGGCCAGACACTGAAGTGAGATACGTCAAAGCTGCTTATCAGCTCGATATAAATGAATTCCGTGGCAAATTTTCGTTACAACTGATTATTCGAGAGCTACAAAAAGTGACATAAAAATATCGTCTTTATCGGCATAAAAGGCTAATAAAACGCTCGGTTTTTTGTTAAAATCGGGCGTTTTTAATATTTGTAGATAATTTACCGTAATTATTGTCGTAAGCTGTGCGCGGTAAATCAGCCATTTTGGAGTAATGTACATGTTTGAAGTGAATCCTGTGATTAACCAAATCAAGGAAATTCGCGAACGTACTGAACTGCTTCGGGGGTACCTTTGACTACCCTCTTAAGAAAGAGCGGTTAGAAGAAGTTAACGCAGAACTTGAAGATTCAGCAGTATGGAATGAGCCAGAGCGTGCGCAAGCGTTAGGCCGTGAGAAGTCATCACTAGAAGCTATCGTTGAGACCATTGATAATCTCGTTACGGGCACAGACGATGTTGAAGGTTTAGTTGAACTTGCAGTGGAAGCTGAAGACGAAGAAACTTTCCAAGAAGCTGAAGCTGAACTTGAAGATTTAAATGCACAACTTGAAAAGCTTGAGTTTCGTCGTATGTTCTCTGGCGAGCAAGATCAAAACGATGCTTACCTTGATTTACAATCAGGCTCAGGCGGTACTGAAGCACAAGACTGGTGTAACATGTTACTGCGTATGTATTTACGTTGGGGTGAGGCAAAAGGCTTTAAAGTTGAACTTGTTGAAGCAACTGATGGTGATGTGGCTGGTATCAAGGGCGCAACAGTGCGCTTCGTTGGCGAATATGCATACGGTTGGTTACGTACAGAAACAGGTGTTCACCGTTTAGTGCGTAAGAGCCCGTTCGACTCAAGTGGTCGTCGTCATACCTCGTTTGCATCGGCATTCGTTTACCCAGAAATCGACGATAATATCGAAATTGATATTAATCCGGCTGACCTACGTATTGACGTTTATCGTGCATCTGGTGCCGGTGGTCAGCACGTAAATACCACTGAATCTGCGGTGCGTATTACTCACGTGCCAACCAATACGGTTGTTCAGTGCCAAAATGAGCGTTCACAGCACAAGAATAAAGACCAAGCAATGAAACAGCTAAAAGCGAAATTGTTTGAACTTGAGCTACAAAAGCAAAATGCAGAGAAACAAAGCCAAGAAGATGCAAAGTCAGACATTGGCTGGGGTAGTCAAATTCGTTCATACGTGCTTGATGACTCGCGCATTAAAGACTTACGTACAGGCGTTGAAAATCGTAATACTCAAGCGGTTCTTGACGGCGACTTAGATAAATTTATTGAAGCCAGCCTTAAATCTGGCCTATAACCACCAAGCTAAAAAAGAGCTAAAAAATGACTGATCAAATCCAAGACGAAAATAAGTTAATCGCTGAGCGTCGTGGCAAATTAGACGCAATCCGCGAAAATTGCCCAGCCAACGGTCATCCAAACCAATTCCGTCGTGAACATTACACGGCTGATTTGCAAGCTGAGTTTGGTGATAAATCGAAAGAAGAATTAGTTGCTGAGCAGCACGTTGTATCAGTAGCGGGTCGTATTCTTGCGAAACGTGGTCCTTTCCTTGCGTTACAAGACATGAAAGGTCAAATTCAAGCGTACGCGTCAAAAGACGTACAAAAAGAGTTAAAAGCAAAATACGGTCAACTTGATATCGGTGACATCATCGGTGTTAAAGGCGCACTTAATAAGTCAGGTAAAGGCGATCTATACGTAGAAATGACAGAGTACGAGTTACTTACTAAGTCATTACGTCCATTACCAGAGAAATTCCATGGTTTATCTGACCAAGAAACTAAATACCGTCAACGTTATGTTGACTTAATCACTAACGATGCGACGCGTGAAACATTCCGTATTCGCTCAAAAGTTGTTGAAGGTATCCGTCGTTTCTTAGCTGAGCGTGACTTCATGGAAGTTGAAACACCGATGCTACAAGTGATCCCAGGTGGTGCGTCTGCACGTCCATTCGTAACACATCACAATGCACTTGATATCGACATGTACTTACGTATTGCACCAGAGCTTTACTTAAAACGTTTAGTTGTGGGTGGCTTTGAACGTGTATTCGAAATTAACCGTAACTTCCGTAACGAAGGTTTATCAACGCGTCATAACCCAGAATTCACAATGATCGAATTCTACCAAGCATACGCTGATTACATTGATCTGATGAACATCACAGAAGACATGCTACGCACTGTTGCGACAGACGTACTTGGCTCACCTATTGTTGTAAACACAACGAAAGATGAAAACGGTGAAGTGGTAGACTCAGTAGAGTATGATTTTGGGAAGCCTTTTGCACGCCTAACAATGAGCGAAGCTATTCTTAAGTACAATCCCGACTTTGATGCGGCTGTATTTAATGACCCTGAAAACCATTTTGAAGAACTTAAAGCGTACGCGAAGCAAGTACACGTTAAAGTGCCAGAAAACTGCGTATGGGGCCCAGGTAAGTTCTTATGTGAAATTTTCGAAGAGACAGCTGAGCACAAGTTAATTCAACCAACTTTCATCACAGCTTACCCGTGGGAAGTGTCACCACTTGCACGTCGTAACGATGAAAACCCATTTGTAACTGACCGTTTCGAATTCTTCGTTGGCGGCCGTGAATTAGCCAATGGTTTCTCTGAGCTTAACGATGCACAAGACCAAGCTGAGCGTTTCTCGCGTCAAGTTGAAGAGAAAGACGCCGGTGATGATGAAGCAATGCACTACGACGAAGATTACATTCGTGCGTTAGAGTACGGCTTACCGCCAACAGCGGGTGAGGGCATTGGTATCGATCGTCTAGTGATGTTATTTACTGACTCACCAACAATTAAAGACGTGATCCTATTCCCACACATGCGTCCTCAAGCTGATTAATCAGCTAATGTCTTTAAAACGCCGCTTTTAAGCGGCGTTTTGTTATCAGAAAATTCTGAAATTTTCCACTTATCCCCTTACATTCTTTTTTTAATTAGCTGATCTAAAAAGAGTTACTGAATTGCTATTTTTTCATAGTAACTTAGTTTTAACTTTTTATTCTAAAGTGTAATTGTAATAGTGTTATTTTTAACCTGGTTATGAGAAAATTGCGCGATTATCATCCAATGCGTAAATGGACTTTATAATAATGAAAAAGAAGCCTTCGCAGTTGCCTACTGAAGCGAATAAAAGCGATCACCAGCGTGATGCGTTTTATCGTGCGTGTATTGCTGAATTTCAACAATTGGGTTATCAAGATCAATATCTCGCAGAAATGACTGATGAGCTAATTCCTTTAACAGGCTTGGATATATTGACTAATAAGGAAAAACCAGCGAAAGACTGAGCAAAAAATTGTCTGTTTTTTGTTGTTATGACCATTCTGTGACCATCTACACTATTTTCCTTGAAAAGTGTTTGACATATTGCCTGAAATCTTTATTATACGCCCCACAAGATGGAGAGGTGGCCGAGTGGCCGAAGGCGCTCCCCTGCTAAGGGAGTATAGGGTTTGTAGCTCTATCGAGGGTTCGAATCCCTCCTTCTCCACCATTTTTCCTAAAATGGCATGTCTTGAAAGTAATATGTGTGGACGCGTAGCTCAGCTGGATAGAGTACCTGGCTACGAACCAGGCGGTCGGAGGTTCGAATCCTCCCGCGTCCGCCACTTTTTACTTTAACTCTTGCTAAGAGAATAAATTAGCAATGTTCAAATGTGCGTGTGGACGCGTAGCTCAGCTGGATAGAGTACCTGGCTACGAACCAGGCGGTCGGAGGTTCGAATCCTCCCGCGTCCGCCATATTTGAAACTCACATCGAGTATAAAGATGAAATCATTGCAAGATTATAAAATGCAACTTGCGGACGCGTAGCTCAGCTGGATAGAGTACCTGGCTACGAACCAGGCGGTCGGAGGTTCGAATCCTCCCGCGTCCGCCACTTTCTCTTAGAAAGTGACATAAGCCGACAAGCAGTCGGTTTTTTTGTGTCTTTAAGGCACAGTCAATGCAAGACTTAAACATGCATCACTACACTGCGGACGCGTAGCTCAGCTGGATAGAGTACCTGGCTACGAACCAGGCGGTCGGAGGTTCGAATCCTCCCGCGTCCGCCACTTTTCTCTCAAGTAGAGTTAAAGTGAATAAACCGACGAAAGTCGGTTTTTTTGTGCCCGCAATTCGCGAACCACACACTTTCCACACCACAAATTAAATTCCCAACTCAAAATACAAAAAATGTACCCCCGTAGGCGTGAAACTTGTTTCGCGCGCATTAAAATAGTTTCGCCATAAATAACGACTTACAGGGTAGGAGCGACTTCAGTGGCGAACATCATGCTTTCACACCTCGAATTCCCCCCCAACTCGAAATATAAAAATGCACCCCGTAGGCGTGAAACTTGTTTCACGCGTATTAAAATAGTTTCGCCATAAATGACAACCTCACACGGTAGGGCTCTATACGTAGTTATAAAATGTATAGAGCCTGTATTAAGATTATTAAAACAATAAACTTAGATTAAGTCTCACTGTACGAGGTTCAATAGGGTGAAAGTGGTTATCCTCTATGCCTTCTGCGGGCTCTCCCGCTAAGCGTGAAGCATAGTAATAATCGATATCATGGTCGTTACTATCGAAAAGATTGAGTAGCTCTAAGCCTACTTTCCAATGAGTTTGTTGGTAGCTAACAAGACCATTTACGACTGTAAGCGGCTCTGAGCGCTTGTCGCCATCATCACTTAACATACGTTTACCAATATGACGTAAGCGTAATGAGGTTTGCCATTTTTCAGTTATTTGCCAGTTTATACCGGCGCTTGCAACGATAGGAACCGCTCCTTCAATACGGTCATTGTTACTATCAATATCTAAACGAGAGTGAGTGAATGATGCTTCAGCATCTAGGCTTAGTGTATCGGCTAGCCAATAGTATGCACTAAGCTCTAAGCCGTAACGTTTTGACGCATCACTGGCTTCTGTATTACCAGCATCGCCAACAAACAGTAATTCGGAATCAAGCTCTAGCCACCAAAGCGCGGCAGAAAAGTTGAATTGCTTTTCATCAAAGTAGCGCATACCCACTTCTGCACCATTACTTTTAACAAGCAAGTCCACAGTGTCAGCAGCTTCAAGCGTGACGGGGTCTAGGCTAATTGTCGCGCCACGAGCATCATTTGAGTGGAAGGATTGCCCCCAGTTTGCATAACCTGCCAAGTTATCGCTGAATAAGTAGGTTAGACTCGCTTTAAAACCAAGCAAGTCGTCATCAGCTTCTCCTGAGTTAGCCGTATTGTTGCTATCTACACTGGTATCTAAATAGTCATAACGAACACCGATAGTCGCCTCAAGTTGCTCGCTTAATGTTAATTGAGTTTGCCAAAATGCGGCATAACTTGTTTCATCTACACTGTCTTCACGAACAGTAGATAAAAACTTACGGGCCTTCGTATTATAAAGCCCCACATTATCGATATTGTCATTACGAAGCTCTATACCAACACTATGGCTTACAGGTATAGCGTATAGTTTATCGGAAAATTGATAGCTCAGAGCTCCGCCTGAAATTGTGCGCTTATCTTGTTGGTTGAATTGGTCACCATTAATAGGGTCATTTAGCAAATAAGAGAAGTTAGAAAATAAATTTAGCTCATAATCAATAATATAAGCGTTAGCTGTAAAGTGTTCGTTTTGCCAGTTCGTCGATAAACTATAACGACTCGATTCACCGCCTAGCGTGGTGTCCAGCGACCCTAGTTCAGAGATAATACCTTGATCAATGGCTCTTTGAGGGATTTGATCTGCAGAGTTCCAGCTGTTGTCGTAAGCCATAGCTGTAATTGATAAGTTGCCACTTTTTGATTCGTTCACATAGCGAAGTAGGGCGTTCTTTTTATTTACGTCTTCATCAATGTCTTGCCAAGGGCCATCATAACCTTGCCACTCTGTTGCAGCTATTAATTTTCCGTTACCAACTTTTATATGGCCTAAGGCTACTGCTCTTAAGTAGCTATCTTCACCAACAGTAAAGTCGAGTTGCTGGTGTTTTGGATTATCTGTAAGGTGAAAATAGGCACTGCCTGCTGTAGAAAAGTCACCCTGTCGAGCATCATAACTTCCTTTTTGGTAGCTAACGGTGGCAATGGTTTCAGGAATGATGAAGTTTAAATCCGTATAACCTTGACCATGGCCATGGCTACGCATATTAATCGGCATACCATCAATATTGGTCGCAAAATCAGTCCCGTGATCTAGGTTAAAGCCACGAATAAAATATTGGTTTGCTTTACCTGAGCCACTATGTTGCGTTACCGCCATACCTGGAATGAGTTCAAGCATTTCAGTACTTCTTAGCATGGGGCGGTTTTCAATTTCACCTTGACCAATAACACCGCTTGAGGCACTAATTGATTCACCTATTAATCCTGTGCGATGCCCATACACAGTGATTTTTTCAATATTTGCTAACGCGTCTCCTGAGCAGCTAATACAGCCCAGCAATAGGTATAACTTGTTCATTTTTATAAATTCCTTTTCAAGGGAGGTTTACACTATAAACGTAGTTGCTAACACTTTGGATGCAAATAAGTTAATAAGTATGAAAATTAAGTTACCTTGCTTCATAATAAATTTGTGGTAAATTTAATAAAATATTCCAAAAAAAATAATAATTGTGAATTTTGTTTTGTGTATGCGAAGGAGCTTATCGACACTGCAAGTAAGGGGCTGCACGCATTTGCTAAATTATTAGATTCACGCATTTACAAAGAATTAAGGAACAGCTATGCATCGTTCAATTATTGCTTTATCAATTACTTTAGGTGTTGCTTTTAGTGCACCTATGCATGCTGAGGGTTGGCAATCAGATGTTATCGGGGTTACGCAGTCACAGCTTTCACCAAGTTACTGGTTAGCGAAAGGTGGATCAGCAAAAATGATCATGACAGAGGCGCAAATTGCAGCCTTCAACGAGAAATTAATTAAAGATAATAAATACATTGTTGATCCACTGTCATTTCAAAAATCGCTCACTAAAGACGAGCTAACAAGCGCCATTCATTCGGCAAGCTCAATTCCAAAAAGCCCGCGCTTTTTTACCGATGGCCGACAACTCACCGCGAAAGATTTTGCAAAATATCAGGCTAACTTAAACCTTAATAAGGTCGCAGATAGCAATGAGGTACGCTTTGCTGTGGTCGTTAAGCGCACTGCATTACGTACTTTTCCAACCTGGGATAGAGTTTTAAATAGCGGCCTTGATCAAGACTTAGATCGCTTTCAAGAAAGCGGTATGTTCCCGGGCGAAGCGGTTGCTGTATTGCATCAAAGCGCAGATAAAAAATGGCTGTTAGTACGTGCTTACAACTACTTAGCGTGGACGCCTGCCGAAGATCTTGCCTTTGCAGATGCGGATAAAATAAAAGCTTATCGCGAACAAGATAACTTCTTGGTGGTAACTGGTGCAAAAGTAAATACCGCTTATGTGCCAAGCGATGAAAGCCTTTCAGAAGTACAGCTCGATATGGGAGTACGCTTACCTTTAGTTGATAATGAGCAAGTACCGTATTTGCTCAACGGCCAAAACAGCTATGCTAGCCATGTTGTACAGTTACCTACCCGCGATGAGCAAGGCAAACTGGTTATTAAAGCTGCGATGATCAGCAAAACTGCCGATGTAAATTTAGGCTACCTAGACTACAACGAGCAGAATCTGATTAAACAAGGCTTTAAGTTTTTAGGCGAGCGTTATGGTTGGGGTCATGATTACAATGGCCGCGACTGCACAGGGTTTGTTGGTGAAATTTATAAGAGTTTTGGCCTCCTAATGCCGCGTAATTCAGGGCAGCAAGGCAGTAGTGAATACGGGAAAAATAGTCGTTTTGATAAAAATACTGCGGCAGATGATAAGTTGTCAACGGTTAAAAACATGGCGATTGGCGATCTAATTTATATTCCGGGTCATGTAATGATGTACTTAGGGGAGCATCATGGTGAGCCTTATGTTATTCATGACGTTAAAGGCTTAGGTTATAACAAAGGCGATGGCAGTTTTTATAGTAGTGCCTTGAATGGGGTGTCGGTCACGCCATTATTGCCACTTAGATTATCTCAAGAAACCAGCTACTTAGATCGTGTTTATAACATTAAGCGTATTCGCTAGAGGCCATTATGAAAATTAAAGCTGTTCGCTTTGCAAAGCTCAAAGTGCCATTAGTTACTCCATTTAAAACAGCACTGAGAGAAGTAAGTTTTATTGAGGACTTAGTGGTTTTAATCGACACCGAATGTGGCCAAGTTGGCTATGGCTCTGCGGCCTCAACACCGGTTATTACAGGCGATAGCCATCAAGGAATGATAGCGGTCATTCAGCAGTTTATTGCCCCTAAACTAGTCGGGCAAGAAATCGAAAATATTAACCAGCTAACCCACATTATTCAATCAACCGTGGTTGGTAACAGTAGTGCAAAAGCGGCCTTAGAGTTGGCGGTTTACGACTTGTGGGGCAAGCTCTATCAAGCGCCTTTATATAAGTTACTTGGCGGTGGTAAGTCAGCGCTGAAAACCGATATCACCATTAGTGTCGATAACATAGATAAAATGCTCAGTGACTGTCAGCGAGCGGTTGAGCAAGGCTTTGATGTATTAAAAATAAAAATCGGCAATAACCTTAATCAAGATATTGAACGCGTAAAAGCAATTCATGCAGGCTTTGCCGCTAAGGCGCAGTTACGTTTAGATGTAAACCAAGGCTGGGATGCCAAACAAACTGTGTTTGCACTGCAGCAACTAGAGCAAGCAGGCGTGGTATTAGAGTTGGTTGAGCAGCCAGTAAAAAGCAGTGATATTCAAGGTCTCAAATATATTACTGAGCGAGTGAATACCCCGATTATGGCCGATGAAAGCGCCTTTTCACCGAAGCAAGTGATCCAACTTTTAGAACTTGGTGCAGTTGATATTATCAATATTAAATTAATGAAAACGGGCGGTTTAAGCCGAGCAATTGAGATTGCTAATATCACAGCCCAATATCAAGCAGAGTGTATGATAGGTTGTATGCTAGAGGGCAGTATTGCCGTAGCTGGTGCTGCACATTTAGCCTCTGCCAAAGCACAGCAAATCAGTAAAATCGATTTAGATGGCCCAGCCCTTGGTCAATATGACCCTGTGCAAGGGGGCGTTGAATTTAGCGGCCCACAAATACGCTTATCGGATGCCCCAGGTCTTGGCATTGAATCAATAACGGGGCTTGAACTAATTACAAACGGAGTATGGCCAGCATGAAAAAACTAGTCAGTCTTATTGCAGTTATGAGTTTATCGGCTTGTGCCAGCAAAGAATCACCAAAACCTGTTATTGATAACAGCCATCAACAGCTCGTCGTGGTGGTGGCCAATGACAGTGATGCCATTGATGCCACCCTGTATCGCTTTGAAAAAACTGCTGGTAGCTGGCAACAACAAGGCCAGCAACACGCGGTGGTACTAGGTCGTACTGGCCTTGCGTGGGGAGTGGGGCTGCATCCTGCACAGCCTGGTCAACGAAAACAAGAAGGTGATGGTAAAGCGCCAGCAGGTATTTTTGAGCTTGGTACTGCTTTTGGTTATTTAGATTCATTGCAAACAAACCTCAGTTATCAAGCAATGACCGCCAATGATTATTGTATTGATGTGAAAGGCTCACCGTTTTACAACCAATTGGTTGATAAAGCACAAGTAGGTGAAGATGCCGTAAAAGACTCTTCAGAATGGATGCGTCGTGATATTTACAGCCAAGATAACCTTTACAAAAAAGGCATTGTTGTTAAGCATAATCCAAGCAATATCAATGGTGCGGGCAGTTGTATCTTTATGCATTTATGGCGCGCGCCAAGTAAACCTACAGCAGGTTGCACAGCAATGACAGAAAGCAATATGGATGCGTTACTTGCTTGGTTAGATGAACGTAAAAAGCCGCTATTAGTCAGCTTGACTAAAGCGCAATACCAACAGAAGCAAAGTCAGTGGCAATTACCTAGCTTAGTTGAATAAAAATAATAAAATAAAACTATTTTAATTTTGTCATAATGGTGGAATAATATATTCCATTAGGGTTTGGGTTAGGATAATAAATGAGTGCAAATTACGCTTTTCTCGATTGGCTAGTATTCGCAAGTTATGGTGCAATTTTATTGCTAAGTGGCTGGTGGTTTAATCGCAAACGCGCTAACTCAAGCCAAGATTTTTTTCTAGGCGGAAATAGCATGCCAACGTGGATGGTGGCTATTTCTGTTTTAGCGACTTCGCAATCAGCGGCAACGTTTATTGGCGGGCCAGATCAAGGCTATCAAGGTGACTTTTCTTACCTTGCGACTAATATCGGTGCGTTTATTGCGGCATTTGTGGTGTCGGCGTTTTTAATTCCAAAGTTCTACCAGCAAAAAGTGTTCACTGTGTATGAACTGCTTGAAAAACGTATCGGGCCAAAGGCCAAGCGCCGTAGCGGCATGATGTATTTATTTGGCCGTGTGTTTGCCAGTGGTGCTCGTTTATACATGGCCGCTATTGCTGTGGCGATGATTCTATATGGCAATATCGATGCCGATAGTGTGGTTATCGCGACTTTAGTGCTGGCGCTGGCGGGTCTGCTTTATACCTTTTTAGGGGGTATTCGTAGCGTTATTTATTCTGATGTACTGCAAAGTATCGTTTATGTCAGTGCGGCTATTGCGGTTATTTGGTGCTTGTTGAATGTTATTCCGGCTGATTTTTCAACCATTATTGCAACGCTGAATGAGCCAAGTCCTGGTGCAGATTCAAAACTTGCGCTGTTTAAATTTGATTTAGACTTTGGCCCGTCAGGGGTATTCAACATGGCCTCTGTGTTAACGGGGTTTGTGCTATTAAACATCGCCGCATTTGGTTTAGACCAAGATATGACGCAGCGTTTATTAACCTGTAAAAGTCCAAAAGAAGGCAGTAAAGCGTTATTACTATCGGTGGTGATGGTGATCCCGGTTATGGCTATTTTTATCTTTATTGGTTTGCTGCTTTATATTGTTTATCAGCAACCTGCACTAATGAATAACGAAGCTGGGCAAACGGTCGTACAAGAATTTAATGGCGAAAAAATCACTATCTTTATGTACTACGTATTAAACGAAGTACCAGCCGGGGTTAAAGGTTTAGTCAGCGTGGGTATTATTGCTGCGGCTATTTCTACTTTGAACTCTGGGCTTAGTTCGATGTCTTCAGTCATTGTACAAGATATCTATCGCCCGTATTTAGAAAAGCATAACAAGCAAGTAAGCGATCATCACTTTGTGAGAGCAGGTCGTGTAGGGATGGCAATGGTTAGCCTTGCCTTAGCGCTGATGGCTATTCTTTGTTATTTCTGGCAGCAATACAGTGATATGCCATTATTAAAATTTGCGCTAAGTGTAATGGTGTTCTCGTACAGCGGTTTGTTAGGTGTGTATTTTACCACCTTGTTCACCAAACGAGGCAGTGAAGGCTCAGTGTTAGCAGCGCTAATAGCGGGCTTTATGGTGACCTTACTAATGCAGCCGTACATGATTGACTGGCTACTACCTGAGTCAATGCGTTTTTACTTAGGCTTTACTTGGCAGCTGTGCATTGGCACTTTGCTTGCGACATTGGTGTGTTGCTTAGGTAAAGCGACGCACGAGAAGAGTGCATAAATGGCCGTACGCTATGTTTTAGCCATTGATGGTGGCGGTACCAAAGTGTTAGCTGAGCTAAAAGAGCAGGCAAGTGGCGCTACTTTTTATGCCCAAGCAGGTTCAGCATCAATCTCGAATGATCTTGATTTAGCGTTAGAAAACATTGTTAAAGTGACCCGTGATGTTTGCCAGCAAAGTGGCGCTGAGCCTAGTGAAATTGTCACCGTTATGGGTGTTGCTGGTGGCTCATCGCAGAGCCTTGCTGAGCAATTAACAGTGATGCTCAAGCTGATTTACGAAATAGAATTTGCCAGTTTGCAAATTACCAGCGATGCCATTACGTCATTATATGGTGCTAATCTTGGTGAGCCATGTGTGGTTATTGCCCTTGGCACCGGTGCTGTCGGGGCACGATTAAACGCGCAAAAGCAAACTAAGTTGGTGAGCGGTTGGGGTTTTACCGTTGATGATTTTGGCGGTGGTGCGCGTATCGGCCTGATGGCTGTGCAGCAATTATTAAACGATATAGATATTTACGATTTACCAAAAAGCCGATTAACTATTCGTTTGAGTGAGCAGCTAGGATGCACTCGTCAAACAATTAGTAGTTGGCTTAAACAAGCAAAACCCGCGGATTATGCAGCATTTAGCCCGTTGGTGTTTAGCTTACAAAACGACTGTGAGGCGGCAAAAACGGTATTAACAGAGCACACCCAATCGGTGGTTAGGTTAATAAATAAAAGCCGAGGTAACTCGCCGTTACCGGTGATTTTAATTGGTGGTTTGGCGAAAGTCAGCCAACCGTTATTGCCACTCGCTTTACAAAACGAATTATCTCCTTGTAAGGGAGATTCATTAACTGGTGCCGCCATTTTAGCGGCAAAGCATTACCATGACATTATTGAAAAAGGACAACCCAATGAGCCCTGAGCACGTCTTTAAGCAACAACGTGAGTTACTCGAAGAGTTAAACGGTATTGTCTCTGAAGGACAAAACCCAGACACTTTGGATATCGATCTGCTCAGCTCCACTGAGATCCTCACTAAAATCAATAATGAAGATCATAAAGTAGCGGGTGCCGTGAAACGAGTGATCCCACAAATTAGTGAAGCTGTCGATCATGTCGTTGAAGCATTTCAGCAAGGTGGCAGATTAATTTACATTGGTGCTGGCACCAGTGGTCGTTTAGGTATTTTGGATGCGGTTGAATGTGCGCCTACTTATAGCGTGAGCGATCAGCAAGTGCTCGGCATTATTGCTGGTGGTGACACTGCGGTTAAAAAAGCTGTAGAAGGGGCTGAAGATAGTACAACACTTGCTATTGAAGATTTAAAAAATGCCAATTTAACCAGTAAAGATGTGGTGGTTGGTATTGCTGCCAGTGGCCGTACTCCTTATGTTTGCTCGGCAATTGAATACGCTAAATCACTTGGTTGTGTCACTGTAGGTGTCACCTGTAATCCTGATTCAGCAGTGATGCGTTTACCACAAATCGGCATTTGCCCCGTGGTGGGTGCAGAAGCTGTAACTGGCTCTACACGTATGAAATCGGGCACGGCACAGAAGCTGGTGTTGAATATGCTAAGTACAGCCAGCATGATCCGCACAGGCAAGGTGTATAAAAATCTGATGGTTGATGTGAATGCCAGTAACGAAAAGTTACACGCTCGTGCTATTCGTATTGTCATGCAAGCAACAGATTGCTCTCAGCAGCAAGCCGTGGATGCATTAAAGCAAGCTGAGCAAAGTGCAAAACTGGCTATTTTAATCGTGTTAACCGGAAAACCAGCCCCTGAAGCAAAACAGTTATTGTCAAAAGCAGGTGGCTTTTTACGTAAGGCGGTTGAAAAATAATGCGCTTTTTAGCTGTATTACTCGTTAGTTGTTTTGCGCTTTTAGGTTGCCAAGAAACGCCTGTACAAGCAGCTCAGAAGCTGCAGCCTTTGCAGGTGGGCGCAGCCAATTTTCAAGCTTATGTACCTGTATTAAAAGGAAAACGTGTTGGCTTAGTGGTTAACCAAACATCAGTGGTTGATGGTCAACACTTGGTTGATGCATTACTAGATAAAGGCGTTGTCGTTAGCAAAATATTTGCCCCAGAGCATGGCTTTCGCGGCGATCATGACGCTGGAGCTCACGTTAAAAGCACGGTAGATGCTAAAACAGGTATCGATGTTGTATCTATTTATGGCAGCAATAAAAAGCCAAGCCCTGAGATGCTCGCTGATTTAGACGTTATTATTTTTGATATTCAAGATGTCGGTGTGCGTTTTTATACCTATATAAGCTCAATGCATTACGTGATGGAAGCTGCCGCTGAAAATGGTAAACAGGTTGTGGTACTCGATAGGCCAAACCCGAATATTGCTTATGTTGATGGGCCTATCCTTGATCCACAATTTCGCTCGTTTGTTGGCATGCACGAAATTCCTGTTTTACACGGTATGACAGTGGCTGAACTTGCTCAAATGATCAAAGGTGAAGGTTGGATAAATGACGCTGATAAGCTTGAGCTGAGTGTCGTGCCTGTTGCAAATTATGACCGTACTATGGCTTATGAGCTACCAATAAAGCCTAGTCCTAACTTACCGAATGCCCAGTCAATTGCGCTTTATCCATCATTGTGCTTCTTTGAAGCAACCCCTGTAACTATTGGCCGTGGTACTGATTTTCCGTTTCAAGTTGTTGGTTACTCGCCAGTTAAACTTGGCGAATTTAGTTTTACGCCAAGGGCGATTAAAGGTGCTTCAATGCACCCTAAATTCAAAGGGGTCGAAGTATTTGGTCAAGACTTACGAGATGCTGATATTCATGGTCTAGATTTAAGTGTATTTATTTCGGCCTACCAAACGTTGCGAGATACCAATCAGACTTTTTTTGAACGTCCTGACTTTATGGATAAGCTCGCAGGCACGGATAAATTACGTTTAGCCATTGAAGCTGGCCAAACTGAGCAACAAATTAGGCAAAGCTGGCAGGAGGATTTAGCGACCTTTAAACGACAGCGACAACCTTATTTACTTTATCAGTAATAATTACAAAACGAGGCACAGGCCTCGTTTTTAGTTTTAGCTAAACCTAACAATTCAATTAAATCTTAAAATAGATACACAACAGCTATGAAACGCCTTGGCTTTAGTTATATAAAAGGCATCAGGATACTCGTCGCTTAAAGCTACTCTTGGAAGACTGTTCTTCTACTTTCTAAAATATTTTTTATATGCAGATTCTATCCGTTAAAAAATAGAGAAGCGAGGGCGTAATCAAGGTAGGTATGTTGCTCAGTTTATTGAGTATAAAAAAAGGGCCGCATATGCGACCCCCAACAGGATTTAACTGGTTTAGAACTTAAAGTTAACTGATAACTGTAAGCTGCGAGGGTTATAGTAGCTGCGTGATTCACCGTAGTTTTCATCAATTACATATGGGTTTTTGTTATAGCCCGTTTGACGATTAAACACATTGAATAAGTCAGCACGCAATTGTAATTCCATATCACCTGAGAACTTAAAGTCTTGCGTGTAGTTCAAGTCAAGTTGCCAATGGCTTGCTGTTCTGCGAGAACCAGCAGGTTCTGCATAGCGGCTCACGTGGCTAGATGTTGAGGTTGACGAGTAGCCATATCGAGTACCATCCCAGTTCTCCCATGCACTACCAGATTGGAATACGAAATAAGCACCTAAGTTGGCTTCCCAAGGCAATGTGTAATAACCATACACTTTTAATAGATGTGGTTTATCGCCTGAGAGCTTACCGTAGCGGTTATCCCATGAATAACGGCCGCGACCATCACCATAGTACGACGAGCCAATAAAGTTGTTGGCATCGTTGGTTGTGGTGGTGTTGTCTTGGTCAAAGTTACCGTAGTAGTGGCTCCATACATAAGAGGCATTGATATAGGTATTTTCACCCATGTACTCAGCTTCAATGCTTGCTTCCCAGTACTTGGTTTCACCGCCATCAACCTCGGCGATTACATACGAAGAACCACCGATTTCATCGCGAATTGCATCTAGGTTATCAATATATAAACCTTTGTCTGCAATATGCTGTGGTACGCCGTCAGCATCAACGCCAGAGTAGTCTGTTAAGCGTGCTGTATTTGGCATATCTTCCCAAAAGTGCATACCTTTACGGTGACGTACGTGAGCACGTAATACTAAGTCTGAGCCAATATACTTGGTTGTACCCAATGTAAACTCGTTAATACGACGAGGTTTCATATCTTCTTGAAATGCTTTACCCGATGAACCACGGCGCGGAGATGCCGAAAGAATATTACCCGATTCATCTAAAAGCAGTTCGATTTCGGCGCGGGTATTACGGTCCCAAGATGCTGCCCGTGAAAGTGAGCTTGCTTCTGGGTTATAGATTGCAAAGTTGGCAAATATTGAGTCTTCACCTGAGTAGGTCCATGTTGCACCTAATCGCGGTTGCAGCATATCTTTCCAATCTGTTTGATACATTTCATATTTGTGGCCAGGAGCAACTTCGTAGCCAGAGATTGTGCCAGATTTCTTTTTCAAGCCTTGGCCATACCAAGTGTCTTGGCTAACAAGTAAACCTAAGTTATAGGTCCAATCCCCATGCTCAATGGTATCGTTAATTTCAAAGTTGAGGCTTCGCGTTTCTGAGTTAATCCCCGAAACTGTTGTGCCGCCATCGGTTGCTAAGCTCATTTGCTGTACATGGGCACGGTAAACCGCATCAGCAGGGTCAAAGCCTTCAGTATCGGCATCAGGATCAACTAAGCCACCAATGTATGCAATACGTCCCCAACCATTTGATAAGCGTGTAAGTTGCTCTTCACCTTCTTCCCACTTCGCACCAAAATGAAGTGTGTGATATGTATCGCCCCAATCAAATTCATGCTCTAGGTTTATTTCAAAAGAGTCACGATAGAAGTTTTGATTATCATAAGTTGCAAATGCACCTACACCGCCACTGCCTTTCATCACGCCATCTTCTAGATAACCATAGGTGTTGATGAGTGCTGAGGCTCCAGCGTTGTGTATCGCAATTTGCTCTTCGGTGAACCCGTCAGCGGGATCATAGTCTATTAAGCTAGGTACTGAAAAATAACCCATTTCCGTTAGATTATTGACATCAAGTTGGCCATTTAATGAAGGAACAACACTAAGCGGGTTATCAGGTTGTGAACCCGTTTCTAAATCAAATTTACTGTACTGGAATGATAGGGTGGTTGCTGAGCCTAAAATCCATGAACCATCTAGTGTAAAGATATCTTGATCAGCTTTATCACCTGCAGAGACGCTATCTGTTTCGTAAGCACCAATTGAGCGACCTTTAAGTGTTTTATCCGAGGTTCGTTGTGAAATATTAATTAAAATATCGTCGGTCGGTGCCCAAGTTAATTTACCAAAGTATTCATCACGAACACTTTCATAGTCTTTAACATCACCGTAGACCGTGCCTTTATTAGAGCGTGTTTCTTCAGGGCGATAATATGAGGTATAAAAATAGAGGGTATCTTCGATAAGTGGGCCGCCTAAACTTGCTGTTAGCCAGCTTTTATCCATCTCATAGCTTTCTTCTCCCACTGGCGTTGCAACAAAGCTTTTTGGCTGTGCTTTGTATTCGATGTTACCGTGGAATTCATCAGTACCAGACTTAGACACGGTATTAACAGAAAAACCACCAGAGCGGTTAAAACCAACCGCTTTCGCGCCACCGCGGTCCATGGTTACATAAGCAACATCATGGGTTGAAGGTTCAGACGCCAAGTTACCATACATAGGCAGCGATACATTTACCCCATCAAAACCATACGAATTGTCTACACCAGAGCCTCCTGCTGAGGGGCCTAATGTTGTATTTGCTGAAAGCTCTACCCCTGGCACAAGTTTTAATAAATCACGGTAATCTTGGCCTACAGGTACATTATTGATACCTTCTTGACCAAGTGAGTTTGTTAGTGCTGACTTACCTTGGCGATATAATTTACTACCGGTTACGGTGATAACTTCAACATTTTCGTCTGCGCCACCTAACGTAATATTGAGGCTAGATGTTTGCTCAAGCAAAACATCAACCGTCATGGTTTGTGAAACGCCGTTTTTGTCGGTGAAGGTTAGTTCATAAGTGCCAGGTTTTAACTGTGGTAAGTCGTAGCTGCCATCTTCACGTGTAGTAACGGTTCGTGCTTTAGGCATAACATTACTTTTCGCTGTAACTGTGATCCCTGCCAATGATTGTTGTGCCGCTGGTGTTGATACTTTACCTTTGATTCCGCCTGTTAGATTAGCTAAGGCTGGTGCGCTTGTTAATGCTGCGGCCATAATAACGCCTGTTAAGGCTGTTTTTTTTGTGCGAAGTGCATGGTTAGTCGCTTTTGCTATGTAGCTTAGCGCGAGAGAGGATGCATGTTGTTTCATTGTTTCCCGTCCTTATATTTATATGCTTTGGTGGACTACTTACCCAGTTGAGACATGAACTTTAAAATTATGTTGCCCACATATTAAACAGGTGTTATTAGTGTTGGTCAAGAATATTTTTTCATTTAAATGTTGTTTGTTGAGAATAAAATATATAAGTGGTTTTGGGTAAAAAACAGGCAGTTTGTAGACTGTGCAAAGGCACCATGCTGTTTGTGCATTCTGTAATTCATTCTCACAGGTAAGTTTGGGATTTGAAGTTATAAGGGGTGGGGAGAGTATTTAAAACAAAAATTATTAAAAAGCAGCCTAAGCTGCTTTGTTATTCAAATAAGCGTAAAAAACTAAATTAGTTATTCTTAAATTCGCCAACAACTTCGTTAGAATGTTCCAGCAATTTACGACCTTGGCGACTCGATTGTGTAAGGGCGATAAAAAGAATATCAATTACAAAGTCCTGAGCTGTTCGCGCTAAAATAGATGATAGGCGAACAGATTCTCCTTCAGCGACAGAGTAGAGTTTTACATCTGCTGAGTCGGCAACTAGGCTGCTACCAAACTTAGTTACTGAGATCACTGAGCTTGCGTTTTTCTTGGCCTGTTTAACTACTTCGGCAATTTCGCGGGTCATACCTGACTCACTAATAGCAATAACTAAGTCGCCCTTAGAAAAGGTGGCCACATAAGCAAGTTGTGCATGTCCATCTGGCTCAGCGATTGCTGGCATACCGAGCTTTTGTAATTTATATGAAAAGTCTTTTGCAACCAGTGCTGAACCACCCACGCCACAAATAAGAATGCGTTTTGCTGATTTTAATAGCTCGACAGCTTTTTCAATTGCAGCAGCTTCGTTAAGGTTTTTTGTTTCAGTTAAAACAGCAAGCTTACTGCTCAGTAATTTTTCAGCGATTTGCTCAAGCGAATCATTTAAAGTAATTTTGCCATGGAGTTTGGGTTCGCTACTTTCATCATTAAGGGCATCAATCACTGCAAGTTTAAAAGCAGGAAAACCTTTATAACCTAATTTTTGTGAAAACTTCACCACGCTTGATTGACTTACACCAACCACTTTAGCTAATTCAACCGATGACAAATTACGAATAGCGTTAGCCGAATTTAATGTGAAATCAGCCAGCTTAGCTTCGCTGCTCGATAAAGATTGGCGTAAGGCTTTAATTTTTACAAAAGTAGACATAGGGCTCACTTTGTTTATTTAACTTAGTCTTGCTTATTGCATGCTTCAAATATGAATACGGCACAATGGCTGTTTAACATGACGACTTATTTTTGTTTTAGCTGACTTAAGTTTGGAATATTTTTCTTAATTTAGATGGAATAATATAGTTTTATTCCATAATAGATACAACACTAATTATTGAGTGTACTCAATATTTACCATGAGAAAGATAAAATATGCTTTTTATTCCGGTTATGTGAAATAAAATATTTTACATGTTACATGGGTGTTGCTACTGTATTGCTGAGAATCGTCAACGCTTAAATCATCAGGTATGAATCGGTTATGAGTTTTATCCCTTTGAAAACATTACTTAAACAGCTGTGTTATCTTTGTAGTGCGGCATTATTAGTTAGCTGTGCTAGTAAGCAATATACCTATACGCAATCAGCCAACTACAGTCATCGGGTAAAGTTTTTAGTGATGCATTACACCGCCATTGATTACGAAAAATCGATGCGTGCGTTAGTCGATGAAGGAGGTCTAAGCTCTCATTATTTATTACCTGAGTCGGGCGATTCAAGTTACCCAAAAGACGATTTAGAAATTATTCAGCTCGTTGATGAAAAAGACCGAGCATGGCACGCAGGGCGTAGTTTTTGGCAAGGCAGAGAAGACTTAAACGATCACTCTATTGGTATTGAAATCGTTAACGTACCTACCTGTCACACACCTGAGCAAAGTAAACCAGCGATGCAAAATGATGCAAGTAAACTGTGTATCTACCCTGATTACGATGCCAAGCAAATTGAGTTACTTATCAAATTAAGTAAAGATATTCTTGCTCGAAACCCTGATATTGGCCCAACTCAAGTGATTGGTCATTCTGATATTGCCCCAAGCCGTAAGAACGACCCAGGTCCGCGCTTTCCTTGGTATCAACTTTATAAAGCGGGTATCGGTGCCTGGTACGACAGCGACACCGTTGATAAATATTGGCAGTTATTTAGTGCATCAAAACCTTCAACAGAGCTTGTGCAAAAAGCGCTGCGCAGCTACGGTTATGAGGTGATTGCAACAGGGCAGCTAGATTTTCAAACCCTAGATGCTTTGAGTGCCTTTCAAATGCACTTTTTACCTTGGCATGTAAGTGGTAATAATGATGCTAGAACTGCATCCGTCCTTTTTGCATTATTAGAAAAGTACTTCCCTAAAAAACTTGAGCGGTTATTTACAGAGTATCAGCAGCAACAGCAAACGGTTGAGCCAGAGCCAAAAACACTGGCTAATGCACAAGTGATAGCACGTATTCCTGCACTTGATCCGAGTAGTCGCGCGTTAGTAAACGACCGAGGCACATTTACAGCTTATAAAGGTCGTGGTGAAATAATTATTGAAAATCACGATGCGATTAGCGCAGACATTTATATTAATGGTGAAAAAATTAATATTGCCTCGCCACTTACCGCAGAGCAAACCTACCAATACAGCTTGTATAAACGTACTCATGATGGCATTAACACTTATAAAGTAGAAAATGTATTGCCTGAAGGAGCAAGCTTAACATTACGTTTCCCTTACCCTGCGCTCGATAAAAATGCTACTCAAAAGCGTTTTAACGCCGTTGATGAATTAATTAATCAAGAAATTAAAGAGGGCTTCCCAGGGGCTGTGCTTGCAATTGTTAAAGATGGCAAACTGATTAAATTAAGCCATTATGGCGCAGCTAAAAAGTACCATGCTGATGGCAGTGAGCTTAAAACCCCACAAGCCATGCAAAACGATACTTTGTTTGATATTGCCTCGAACTCAAAAATGTTTGCCACTAATTTTGCGCTGATGAAACTTGCCAGCGAAGGTAAACTCGACGTAGAAAAACCGCTGTTTTATTACCTACCAGAATTTAGGGGCAGCGGTCGCGAGCAGCGTTTAGTGAAAGACTTACTTACCCACAGCGCTGGTTACCCCGCTGTGGTTGATTTTCACCGTAAAGACAATAAATTTGGTGAACGCTTTTTTTCACAGAATAGCCTGCGTACCAAAAACCTACTATTAACCGGTGTCCCCTTTGTGGCGGGTCGTAACGTAAAGCACTTATATTCTGATATCGATTATATGTTGCTAGGTGTGCTGGTTGAGCGTATCAGCGGTATGCCCCTAGATGCTTATGTTGAAAGCCAAATTTATCAGCCACTTGGTTTAACGCACACGGTTTATAACCCATTACAAAAAGGCTTTTTAGCCTCGCAAATTGCCGCCACTGAAATAAATGGTAACACTCGCGGTGGGCGTATTGAATTTGAAAATATTCGTACCGATGTACTGCAAGGTGAAGTACATGATGAAAAAGCGTTTTATGCCTTAGGTGGCGTAGCAGGACATGCGGGGCTTTTTAGTACCGCAGGAGATTTATCTGTATTAATGCAAGTTTTGCTAAACGGCGGTGGCTACGATAATAAACAATTATTTACCCCACAAGTGCTTGCGCAGTTCACTCAGCCGCAAGCGAGTGATGAAACGTATGGCTTAGGGTGGCGAAGAGCAGGACACCAAGCGCGTAAATGGCATTTTGGCCCTTATGCGAGCCCCCGCGCCTTTGGTCATACAGGTTGGACTGGCACAGTAACTGTGATTGATCCCGAATATGACCTAGCAATTGTACTTTTAACCAATGCACGGCATACACCCATTGAAGGCTCACCAGAAAATTACGAATTTGTCGGAAAGCGCTTCGAAACAGGCAAGTATGGCTCCATTATCTCACTGATTTATGAGAGTATATTAAATCACTAGTCGATTTAAGTTGAGTTTAGCGGTAAAGCCATTAAGCTTAGCGGGTTTTAGCATAATAAAAATAAAATATTGATCTTAATTTAAAAGGGTTTTTATGTCTTGGTATTCAATTTTACCACCCTTGATTGCTATCTTAATTGTGTTTTGGCGCAAAGAAGTGATCATGGCGTTATTGGTCGCGGTTGCGTCGTCTGAGTTTTTACTTGCTCTGAATGGTGAAGGTAATACCTTGTTTTTCACCTTTATTAACACCATTGAGCGGGTTATTGAAGTTGCCAGTTCCCCAGGTAATAGCCGTATTCTTATTTTTAGTATTTTAATTGGTGCTTTACTTGCCTACATTCGTGAATCGGGTGGTGTGGCTGCAACGGTTAATTTATTAATGAATAAGGGCGTGGCAAAAAGTAAGCGCCAAGTGGGTTACTTAACCATGTTCTCGGGGATTGCGGTATTTATTGAATCGAACTTAAGTGTTTTAACCTCGGGTATTTTGTCTCGTGGCTTATTCGATAAATTTAAAATGAGTCGAGCGCGTCTTGCCTACATTATTGATAGTACCAGCGCACCTGTGTGTATCTTAATTTTACTCAATGGCTGGGGCGCATATGTGCTTGGTCTGCTGAGTAATTACGAAATGGAAGAGTCTGCGGTATCTGTACTATGGGGCAGCATTGGTTATAACTTCTACGCTATTATCGCGTTACTTATCGTGTTTTATACGATTACTTTCGACAAAGTACATGGCCCTTTAAAGCAAGCAGAAGAGAATTTTGAGCAGCAAGAAACTGAGCTTGCAGAAGAAGTAAAAGGCTCTAAAGCCCGTTACATGCTTATTCCACTTATTACCTTAATTGGTAGCATGGTTGGCTTTATGTTCTGGACTGGCGATGGCGATATTGCCAGTGGTAGTGGTTCTAAATCAGTGTTGTATGCCACTATTTTCGCTTGTGTTGTGGCGTACTTTTTAATGATTAGTTCTCGTGAATTTACTCACCATAAACTTGTTGATATTGGCTTTAAAGGCATGGGTGAGTTACTGCCATTAGTGTCGATTGTATTGCTATCGCTCACTTTAGGTGCAAGCTTGAAAGATTTAGGTACAGGTGTATTTGTGGCTGGGCTAGTAGGTGATTTTTTACCTATTTACTTGGTTGTGCCAGTGCTGTTTTTAACCGGTGCGGTAATTTCATTTACCACAGGTACTTCATGGGGCACATTCGCGATTCTGATTCCAATTGGTGTACCGCTCATTCAAGCTTTGGGTTTACCACCTTCATTAGTGATTGCGGCTATTTTAGGTGGCGGTGTGTTTGGCGATCACTGCTCGCCAATTTCAGATACCAGCGCGGTATCGGCCATTGCATCAGGGTGTGATTTATTAACTCACGTGAAAACCCAAATGCCGTATGCTTTATTCGGCGGTGCGTTAACCTTCATCGCTTATCTAGTAACGAGTATTATTGTTTTATAATTAATAGCTCGAAGTTAATCGCTGTAAGCTATACGTAAAAACCACAGACTTTCTCTGTGGTTTTTTATTGCTTGTATATTGCAAAAAACCATCGCGCGAAATAAATTTCACGCCTACAATACTCGATAGCCCGCACGTTCAAATCTTACAGTTATATCTTAGGTACAACCTTATAAACACCCACACCATCAACACCAAGATATAAATCACCATTTGGATGGGTGGCAAGGCTGCGTACACGACCTACACTTTCAAATACCTTGCTGTGGCCTGTTACTTTGTCACCATCAAGCTTTACCAAAACGAGGTGGCCAAATTTCATCGAACCCACGGCAATGTGACCTTGCCACTGTGGGTATTTATCGCTAGTGATAAATTCCATACCAGAAGGGGCAATTGAAGGCACCCAATACCAATCAGGCTGCTCCATTCCTGCGCGGCTGGTTTCGTCGGTAATTGTTGTGCCAATGTAGTTGATCCCATAAGTGATCTCAGGCCAACCATAGTTTGCACCCGCTTTAACTATGTTAATTTCATCGCCGCCACGAGGGCCATGTTCATGGCTCCATATAACCCCCGTTTCAGGATGCATAGCCATACCTTGAGGGTTACGGTGTCCATATGAATAAATGCTTTTATGAGTCGTTTTATGGTTATAAAACGGGTTTGATTTAGGGATAGAGCCATCGCTATTGATACGGTGAATTTTACCCGCATCATAGTCTAGGCTTTGTGGGGGAACGTCTCTTTTGCCGCGGTCGCCAATAGAGAAGTACAGGTAACCGTCTTTGTCGAATTCAATACGCGAACCATAGTGTTTCGTTGTTTTAATATTTGGCTCGCCATCAAACAGCAGTTGCTGGTCAACAAGTGCCATATCTTTAAAGCGGGCGCGCATAATCGAGGTATTGTAACCTTCACCATCGCCTTCATAACCCGAGTACGAGAAGTAAATCCAACCATTGTCGGCAAAGTTCGGATCAAGCTCTATATCTAATAAGCCCCCTTGGCCTTCATCATGCACTTTAGGTGTTCCTTTAACTGCTTGCTCAACGAGTTTGCCATCACGAATTAATCTAAGCTCGCCACGCCTATCAGTGACAAGTAAGTCACGCTCGTTAAGCCAAGCCATACCCCAAGGAATTTGAATTCCTTCGCTTACTAATTCTAGTTTGTAGTTATTCGCGCTGGCATCCAGAGGAATCTTTTGCTCCGGCTGAGCACAGGCTTGCAAGCTCGATAAGCTAATCGAGGCAATGATTAAACTGTTAAACAAAGACCTTTTCATAGTAACTCCATATTTTAAAACACGATGTTATTAGCCTAGCTGGTTCAGCATTAAATTGTTATTAACATTAGAACAATGTGCGATTATTGGTAGGAAAAGCGAGGTAAAGAGTGGGGTATTAGCCGTCAGCCGTTTGATCTGACCCCGATTAAGTAGAGATGGGGTTTAATTAACTTGTTGGGTTTCACTCCGTTTTACCCAACGTCACGTAGGTCGTCATTTATGGCGACAAATTATCTTTTCATTAACGGGCTAAAGCCCGACCTACAAGAGTATGGATTGAGGCCATCGCGTGAAAAAAATTTCACGCCTACGCGGGGTAAACCCGCTGCTACCTATAAGCTCGCAATTTTACTCTTTTAACTCGCTAAATCGTACAATTTTTCGCCTCATGAGTCAGCTGTTTAAGTGCGATGATTTGGCCTTGTTTGTTTTGGTCTAGGGCGAGTAGGTCTCCTTGGTGAATATGAGTATCTAGGGTGCCGTGTTTTTGTAGCTCTTCAAGGAGTGACTGCTTTATTTGTACTATGACATTTTGCTCGCAGTCGGCGATATACCAGTCGTTATCAACACTAACGAGACGGCCGGTGAAGCTGCTACGGGCTTGGTGATTGGCTAATGCTTGTTGGTAGTTCGCATCTAGGTTTTGTTTTTGCTGTTTAAGATTACTCACATAGCTGCCTTTGGCGTCGAGTTCGTGTACCTCAAGCCATTGGTAATCTGATAAATCTACTGCATAAACATCGGTTAACTCGCGGTTGTTGTATTGCAGCATGACAAAACCAAGAATCGCTAAAGCAGCAAAAACACCGGTCAATTGTAAGCCTAAAAAGCGCTGTGGCCTTGGCGTTGCTGACTGTGGTTTTTGCATGTCTGAAAGCTCGTCGCTGCTTAAGGTGTGCTCTGCCTTACGTTTTTGAAAATGTGCTTTTAAATCAGCATCGAGTTGCTCGTCGTTACGCTTCATAATGGCCTCCTAGTTGTTGTTTCAGGTTTTGACGGGCATATCGTAGTCGAGTTTTAATGGTCTCTGGGTTACTTTGTGTGATAGCAACAATATCTTCGAGACTAAAGCCTTCTTGCTGTAAGGTCAGCGCTTCTCGCTGTGCAAAGCTAAGTGCCATGAGTGCTTTATCAAAGGCTTCGTAGTCGTAGTGATAACTTGCATCCTGCGCTTCAGCAAATAGTTGATTGTCTTCTAATTCAACGAACTTTTGCTGCTTACGAAATTCATCAATTAACAAATTACGTGCTAACCGAAATAGCCATGCTTTTGGGTTGTTTTGAGCAGTGTAAAAGTCACGTTTATCAATGACTTTTAACCAGGTTTGCTGGCATATATCAAGGGCAAGATCTTTATCACTTTGTGTGACTAGGTAGTGAAAAAGATCGTTCCCGTATTGAGCAACGAGTTGGTTAAGGTAACGGTTGTCGCCCGTTTTGGCGTACTGAGCCAAACAATCTGTGTTTGGTTTGTCAAATAACCATGTCTTGATGCTCATTAGCATAGGCAGTTATCCATCTATTTTAAAATCAAGTTGAACGCTTTGGTTTGTTTGTAATTGTGCCACACCTTCAACAACTTTAGGGCGATATTTCCAACGTTTAATCGCGCGAATTGCTTCGCGGTCAAATACCCGTTTTGGCTCAGCATCAATAATAACAGGGTCAATCACTTCGCCCGTTGGTGAAATGCTAAAGCTAATTTGCACCCAGCCTTCAATACCATCGCGGGCTGCGACCGGCGGATATTTAGGGTTTATACGCACGATAGGCGTTGCATCTCCCGTTGGTTGATTAATGGTTTTACTAAGTGTGTCGCCAATGCCATCAAAGGTCATTGTTGGTGTTGCATCGGCAATGACCATTGTATCTGGGGTTTCAGCCGCAGGGCGTGGTGGCGCTTTTGGCGGCATTTTAGCAACTGGCGGTGGCGGCAGTGTTTGTTTTACTTGTACTTTTGAGTCTTCAGGTACTTCATAAATTTCAACCGTGATATCTGGACCTAGCTCTACATCGGCTCTTTGCTCAGCAGAAATTAAGTACTGCATGAAGGCAAATGCTGCAAAGGTCATTACACCGCCGCCAATAATTGCTGCGGTTGTCTTTAAAGCAGCATTGCTGTTATTCAAGCTTGCTGAGTTTAGTGGTAAAGTATGCATAGCCGTTCCTCTTTGGATAATTGCTTTCATAGCTAAAACGGCTGGCAAATAAAAAAGGGGTGAAATTTTTTTCACTTTTTATTTCTTCACTAATTTTAGTGTGACTTTTTAGGTTGTTATGAAACTTATTCAAATAGATAAAGCCCGTTACCGTAAACATTTAAACCACGTGATTATTGCCTGCGTAATTGGTTTAGCCGTTGGCAGTTTAGCCATTTCACAAGCGCTAATTGCGTTATTCCCTGACCCAAGCGGTAGCCATTTTCATTGGAACTTATTAGGTGTTGTTGTGTGTAGTGTGCTGGTGGGCTTTGTGCTTAATAAGTACCGCAACCATGATTACATGACTGAAATTGTTTATGTGTGGGAGCTTAAAAAAGCCCTTAATAAAATCACCCGCAAAATGCCAAAGTTAAAAGCAGCAGGGCGTGAGGGCAATGCCGATGCTTTGTTAGCCATTCATTATAGCTATGCGGGGTCGCGTTTGTTATGGCAGCTTGATGACAACACCATTACCATGGATGAGTTAGCAATTAAGCAGGCTGAGCTTGATAGTGTGGCAGATAAATACAATCTCTCGCTTGATGCAGAATGTTATGATGAGTCAATCTTAAAGCAATTTTAAGGGTGCGTAATGAAAAAGGTGTTGATTGTTTGTTTAGGTAATATTTGCCGCTCACCTACTGCTGAGGCGGTTCTTCGTAGCCGTGCAAAGGCACTGGGTGTTAATGTTAAAGTTGACTCTGCTGGCACCATTGGTTATCACCAAGGCAACCCTCCAGATTCACGCTCAAAAGCAGCAGCCGAAAAGCGTGGCTATAGTTTTAAAGGCATATATTCACGACCTGTCACTCACGCTGATTTTCATGAATTTGATTTAATTCTTGCGGCTGATAAGCAAAACCTTGCTGATTTACAAGCCCAGTGCCCTGAGCACCTGCAATATAAGCTGTCGTTGTTTTTAAGTCATGGTGATGCAGGGGAGAGCGAGATCCCAGATCCCTATTACGGTGGCGATCAAGGTTTTGAAAAGGTACTCGATTTAATTGAAGACGCAGCAGATAACTTGCTTAATAAGTTATGATAGGGTCGCACTGCGACCCTGTTGTTTATTTGTTGATTTTAAAGTCTAATTGCACCTTAGAAATCGCTGCAACGGCTTGGCCGTTTTCAAATTTAGGGGCATAACGCCATTGTTCTACAGCCCTTTTGGCTTCTGTCTCAAAAGCGCCTCCGCCTTTAGATTCAATAACCGTTATTTTATCAACAAAGCCTGATGGGGTTACTTCAAATTCCATGACAACACTGCCGCTTTGGCCTCGCTGCGCTTTTATCAATGGGTATTTAGGATTAACACGGTACAGGGGTTCTTGTTCTTGGCTGTCTTTCCATGGCACCATTTTGGCAATGGCAACACAATGCTTAGTGGCTTCTTCTCGTTTGCCCACTTTTTCGTAAAGATGTACAAGTTTAGAGTGAGCATCCAGCTCTGCTTTATGATCAAAACTCAGTGCTTCATCAAAAACAGTGACGACATGGGTCAAACGCTCTATCGCTTGCTCGTAGTTCTTTTTATGCTCTGCAAACGCGGCAACTAAAAAGTCAGCTTCAATGCGCTCAACAGAGTTTTCAGGGATATTATTTCTATAATATTCGTCGGCTTCCTCTAGGTAAGCTTTTGCTGTGAAGTAACGACCACCACTTGGTTTGTAAGCGAGGATACGCGCTGCTTTGAGTTTGCTATCAGCAACTAGTTTGTGATCTTTTTTTATTGTGGCGATTTCAATCGCGTCTTCAAGGTAGTCAAAAGCAAGTCTTGGCGATTTGGTTGAATGAGCTAAACCAAATAATGAGTCGTAAACCTCGTTGCTCAGCTTCCCATGATTTTTTGCTAAAATATCGTAAGCATATTTGAATAGCTCAAAGCGCTCCTGTTGCTTGTTTTCAGGTAGGGTATTGGCATAGTTGATTGCTAAATTCGCTGTATTTTCAGCATTTTCACCATATACCTTTTGACCAAGCGTATAGGCTTTTTTAGCAAGCTCAGTGGCGTCTTCATGTTTCTCTATAGCGGCTAAGTAAGCACGATAAGTGTTATTAAATTCTGAGTTTATATCTTGGCTTGCCAAAGAGGGTTGGCTTAATAGCAAGGTAGCACATAATGCGAGAGACATTTTTTTCATAATAATCCTTATTATTATTTTCCTGTAGGTGCGTGAATAAGATGATTGAAGTTGAGTAAATGAGAATGAATCTTATCCTCGATGATGGTAGCAAACAGCGTGAGCGTTGTCACTTGTTTAGAAACTTTCAAACTAAAAGTTGCATGCCTGTATTTCAATTTTAGCCGCAATACACAGTGCAAAGCTCGTATCTTTAAGTGCTTTGAGTGTATAATACTTGAATTGCTGGTAACTGCCTCAATATTAGTTATCACTCGTCGTATGTTGCATTCTTACAACCTTCAAGCTGTTGTAATCACATTTGCAGTATCGCATTTATTTTTTAATTTGGATTTGTCGTGGCGCAAGTAAGAGCAAGAGTCCAGCTAAATGTTGGCAAAAACAGTGATATTCCTGCAGAAATCGTATCTTTTAGTGGCTTAAATGATGGCCAAGAGCATGTTGCTTTAGTGTTTAATCAAGCCGACACCGAGCAAGACGTACCCTTAATTCGTATGCATTCAGAGTGTTTGACTGGCGATGTATTTCATTCGTCACGTTGTGATTGTGGTGAGCAGTTAAATGAATGCATTGAAATGATGCACGAGCAAGGTGGTATTTTACTGTATTTACGCCAAGAAGGCCGTGGCATTGGCTTATACAACAAGATTGATGCTTACGTATTGCAGTCGCAAGGTATGAATACGTACGAAGCGAACAACCACTTGGGTTTTGCTGATGATTTGCGTGACTTTTCAGACGCCGTATTAATGCTCGAAGCACTTAATCAAAAGCATGTTAAGTTAATGACAAATAACCCGAATAAGCTTAAAGCACTGCGTGACGCTGGCATTGAGGTTGATTCAGTAGTTGGTACGCATGCACACATTAAAGCAGGTGTAGTGGGTAACCGTGCTTACCTTGAAACGAAAATCAAACATGGCTCGCACATGCTTGATATTAAGAAAATTAAAAAGCCTGAATAAATTTCACAACAGGTGACTATAAACCCGTGGCGCACCCAGTTATACTCGGTGCGTTTTGCCGTTATTGAATGAGAAACTATGTCGATCGAAGTTCGTGTTTTTAAAGCCGATGCAGGCGTAAAATGGTTTAAAGCAGGGTGGGAAATCTTCAAGCTGCAACCCGTTACGTTTATTTTAATGCACCTGTTAATAGGTGTTATTGGCTTTTTATCGTTAGTGCTACCACTGTTACAAGTCGTCGGTGCATTTGTTGCGCCATTTTTAATGGCTGGTTTTTATCAAGCAGTATTGACAAAACAGCAAGGTGGTACGGTTAGCCAAGTTGATATTTTTAAACCCTTTAGTAATAAAGGTAATCGTATTGGTTTAGTGCGTGTTGCTGTGTACCAGATGGCGGCGGGTATTTTATTAGCCCTGTTATCAAATTTCATTTTTGCCGATGCTTATGCGGTTATTTCAAGCCAAACGTTCGACCCACAAAATCAAACACATATTGCTGATTTACTGGCCACAATTTCCATGGGGCAAGTGGCGGTATTTCTATTAGCAATCTGTGTGTATATGACTGCGTTTGCTTATGCTATTCCATTGGTTTATTTTCAAAAACAAAGCAATATGTTGCAGGTTCTAAAAACCTCATTCATGGTGTTTTACCATAATATGGCACCACTGAGTGTCTATGGCCTAATTTGCGCCGTTTTAATGGTGATCTGTATTCCTTTATCGTTTATTCCTCTATTGGTTTTAATGCCAATTTGTTACATTAGCTTCTTCGTGTCTTTTCAGGCTATTTTTATGCCGGTTGTACCAAAAGGTGATGACCAACCAAAAGCACCACAGGCGCAGTCACAATCAGGGCGCTTTGACGCGTAATGGATGATAAAGAACAAAAATTAAAGAATTACGTACTTTGGTTACTGTCTCGACAAGATTACTCGCGTCGAGACCTAACGCGAAAGTTACAGCAAAAAGAGGCGACGCCCGAGTTTACAGAGCGTTTGTTAGATTGGTGTGAGTCACACAACTTTATTAACGAACAGCGCTACTGCGAAGGGTTTGTACGCCGCCATTTAGCAAAGTATCATGGTGCGAAACGCATTCAGAGCGAAGCAATGGCGAAAGGGATAGACCGAGCACTATTAGATAAGACGCTCGAGGAGTTCGAAATCGATTGGTTTGAACTCGCACAGGACGCATATTTAAAGAAGTTTTCAAATTCAGGTAAAGAACTCGACCAGAAAGAAAGAGCGAAACGTGTACGCTACTTGATGTATCGAGGCTTTAATTACGAACAAATTGATTTTGCAATGCAAGCACAGCAATAAACGGGTGAGATTTTCACATGCAGCATATGACTACCGCACAGATCAGGCAACAGTTCTTAGACTTTTTTGCCTCTAAACAACACCAAATTGTTCCTTCAAGCTCGCTGATCCCGGGTAACGATGCCACGTTATTATTCAATAATGCCGGTATGGTGCAATTTAAAGATGTATTTTTAGGTGCGGAAAGCCGCCCTTACTCGCGTGCAACCAGCTCACAGCGTTGTGTACGTGCAGGTGGTAAACATAACGACCTTGAAAACGTAGGTTACACAGCGCGTCACCATACATTCTTCGAAATGTTAGGTAACTTTAGCTTTGGCGATTACTTCAAGCAAGACGCAATTAAGTTTGCGTGGCAGTTTTTAACTGAAGTAGTAAAACTACCGCAAGAAAAACTACTTGTTACTATTTATCACGATGATGAAGAAGCCTTCAATATTTGGCATAAAGAAGTAGGCTTAAGTGAAGATCGCATTATCCGCATTGCAACCAGCGATAACTTCTGGTCAATGGGTGATACGGGTCCTTGTGGTCCATGTTCTGAAATCTTTTACGATCACGGTGAGCACATTTGGGGTGGTCCTCCAGGTTCACCTGAAGAAGACGGTGACCGTTTCATCGAGATCTGGAACCTAGTATTTATGCAGTATAACCGCCATGCCGACGGTACAATGGAGCCGCTTCCTAAGCAATCTGTTGATACAGGTATGGGTCTTGAGCGTATCTCTGCAATTTTACAAGGCGTTCACTCAAACTACGAAATCGATTTATTCCAAGCGCTTATTGCAGCGGCAGCAAAAGTAACCAACGCACAAGATTTAGATGATAAATCGTTACGCGTTGTGGCTGACCACATTCGTTCGTGTGCGTTCTTAGTGTCTGACGGCGTTATGCCATCAAACGAAGGCCGTGGTTATGTACTACGTCGTATTATTCGTCGTGCAGTTCGTCACGGTAACAAGCTAGGCGCCAAAGGTGCATTCTTCTACAAGCTAGTTGCTGCGCTAATTGAGCAAATGGGTCAAGCGTACCCAGAGCTTGCTAAGCAACAAGAAATTATTGAAAAAGTACTGCGTATTGAAGAAGAGCAGTTTGGTAAAACACTTGAGCGTGGTCTGGCTATTTTAGAAGAAAGCCTAGCTGACATCGAAGGCGATGTGATCCCAGGTGACTTAGTGTTCAAACTTTACGACACTTACGGTTTCCCAGCTGACTTAACGGCAGACGTGGCGCGTGAGCGATTCATGACGATTGATGAGCACGGCTTCCAAGAGTGTATGGCTGTTCAGCGTAAGCAAGCACAGCAAGCAGGTAAGTTTGGTGCTGATTACAACCAACAACTTAAGTCTGAAAAACACACAGACTTTAAAGGTTACGATGCAGAGCATTACACAGGTACTGTGGTCGAGCTTTTCAGTGAAGGTCAATCGGTTTCTGTACTTGAAGATGGTCAAGAAGGTATCGCAATCTTAGATCGCACACCGTTTTATGCTGAATCAGGTGGTCAAGTTGGTGACACGGGTGTGTTAAAAGTTGCTGGTGGTGAGTTTGTAGTGACTAACACCACGAAACTTGGTAATGCATTTGCACACCATGGTCGTGTACAAGGCCGCATTGGTACAAACGATAAAGCAGAGGCAACAATTGATGCAGCACGTCGCGATAGCATCAAGAAAAACCACACTGCAACGCATATTCTGCATGAAACTTTACGTCAAATTTTAGGTGAGCACGTAAATCAAAAAGGTTCACTTGTTGACCCTGAACGTTTACGTTTTGACTTTTCTCACTTTGAAGCAGTAACAAAAGACGAATTACGCCAAATCGAGCGCGCAGTAAACGATGAAATCCGTCGTAACTTTGCCCTTGAAACTGAGCTAATGGCTATCGAAGATGCAAAAGCAAAAGGTGCGATGGCATTATTCGGTGAAAAATACGACGACGAAGTTCGCGTAGTAACCATTGGTGATTACTCAATCGAGCTATGTGGTGGTACTCACGTTAAGCGTGCAGGTGACATCGGTTTATTTAAAATCGTATCAGAAAGCGGTATCGCTGCTGGTATCCGCCGTATTGAAGCGGTAACGGGTGCTGAAGCTGTTGCGTATGTGAGTGAGCAAGAGCAACAGCTAAATGATGTTGCAGCGCTAGTAAAAGGTGATAGCAGCACAGTACTTGAAAAAGTAACCGCATTACTTGAGAAATCAAAAGGCCTTGAGAAGCAAATTGCACAGCTTAACGATAAGCTTGCAAGTGCAGCAGGTGCATCGTTACTTGACTCTGTTGTTGAAGTGAATGGTATTAAGCTACTGGTTGCTGATGTTGCAGGTACTGAGTCTAAAGCACTACGTGGCATGGTTGATGACCTGAAAACGAAGATTGGTTCAGGTGTTATTGCCCTTGGCGTAGCCAATGGCGACAAAGTAAGCCTGATTGCAGGTGTAACTAAAGACCTAACAGGTAAAGTGAAAGCTGGTGAGCTGGTAAATCACATGGCTGCACAAGTAGGCGGTAAGGGCGGTGGTCGTCCTGACATGGCGCAAGCAGGTGGTACTCAGCCAGAGAACCTTGCTACTGCCTTAGAAAGTGTAACTGGTTGGTTATCTGAGCGTTCTTAACTTCTAGTGGCACTTATCGTCCAAAAATTCGGTGGCACCTCAGTTGGCTCAATAGAGCGAATTGAGGCCGTCGCCGACCTTGTTGTAAAAACCAAGCAACAAGGCCATCAAGTTGTGGTGGTGCTCTCGGCTATGTCGGGAGAAACTAACCGTCTAATTGAACTCGCTAAACAAATCGATTCTCGTCCCAGTGCTCGTGAGCTTGATGTATTGCTAACCACCGGTGAGCAAGTGTCAGTCTCTTTACTCGCAATGGCTATTATTAAACGGGGCCATTCTGCGGTAAGCTTACTTGCCGATCAGGTCAACATTCGCACCGACAATATGTTTGGCAAAGCGCGTATTGAAGAGATTGCAGCGACTCGCCTTAAGCATGAACTTGAACATAACCGGATTGCCATTATTGCGGGCTTTCAGGGCCGTGATATTGAAGGTAATGTCACAACCCTTGGTCGTGGTGGTACAGATACCTCTGCGGTTGAGATTGCAGGTGCTATCAATGCCGACGAATGCCAAATTTACACTGATGTTGATGGGGTATACACCACCGACCCGCGTATTGAACCAAATGCGCGACGTATGAGTCATGTTACGTTTGAAGAAATGCTTGAAATGGCAAGCTTGGGCGCAAAAGTTTTACATATACGCAGTGTTGAAGCCGCAGGAAAATACAATATACCGCTTAGGGTATTATCGAGTTTTAACCCGGATCAAGGGACCTTGATCAGTTTTGAGGAGCCTGATGTGCAAACCAATATTGTGTCGGGTATTGCTTTTAATCGAGATGAAAGCCTGATTTATGTCAATGGTGTGCAGCAAGGGGTAGAAAACCTTGCAAAAATTTTGCAACTTTTTGCAGAATTCGGTATCGAAATAGATATGATTAATCAAGTTAATCATAACTTTGAAAAAATAGACTATGCTTTTACTGTGCACACAAATGATTTTGAACAAGCACTTGAAATCCTAACTTTAAACCAAAGTAATATAAAAGCGGAGTCTGTTAAAGGAGTAAGCAATGTTGCCAAGGTGTCAGCTGTAGGTGTAGGGATGAAATCGCACTCAGGTGTAGCAAGTTTATTTTTTAATGCCCTTGCAGAGGAAAACATCAAAGTAGTGCTTGTGTCGACATCAGAAATAAAGATTTCAGTTTTAATTGACGAAAAATATTTAGAGCTGGCTGTACGTGCACTTCATAAAGTTTTTTTAACTGAAAATGAATAAGATTTAGAGTTTTTACTTACTTTTAAGTCAAGTTTTCATTAAAATGTTTTTGACGCGGAATCTTTTAATTTTTTGGAACATGGGAGCAAGAGAATGCTAATACTAACTCGAAGAGTAGGTGAGACCCTGATGATCGGTGACGAAGTAACTGTTACTGTTCTTGGTGTTAAAGGAAATCAAGTTCGCATTGGTGTAAATGCACCAAAAGATGTATCAGTACATCGTGAAGAAATCTATATGCGAATCCAAGCAGAGAAATCTAACCCAAATCCGGGCAATGTTTAATCAGCGAAAAATTCTTAAGAGCCACTCATTGAGTGGCTCTTTTATTTAATTCAACAACTATTTCATCGCTAAGTGCTTGTTTAGAGATGTATTGCATACCGCGCTGTGCTTTTAATATATAACCTCGTTCAGTCTCAATAATCTCGCTTATCTGCTGCCAGCTAAATTGGTAACTCTTATATGGGTTTTCAGCCTTAATCCCTTCATCGTTAAAGAAAATGGTCACCTCGCTACCTGATGCACGGCTCATCATTTGTCTTGCGACCCACCACGGACGTTTGTAATAAAACGAAAGGCACTCAACGACAGCAAGCATAATCATAAAGCTGCCTAAGTAATGATTATCTAATTGATAAAAAGCTAATAAGCCCAGAGTTATTAATAATGCCAGCAGCGGGTATTTAGGTTTGGCTTGTGATGAGTAGGGAAGTGACTCATCAAAGCATTCGTAGTAATACGGTTTATCTAGTGTGTAAGTTGTACTTAATGTCATTCGGGGGCCTACTTAATTTACTGGCTGCAGTTTAGCACTGATAGAAAAAATCTGCCGCAGTTGGTTTTCATTTTGTTGTCATTATGAGAACTTACTATGATTGTATTTTTAGGTGTAAATAGCATGTTTATTAGTTCAGCCTCATTCTCTCTTGCAATGGCTAGTAATACCTTTTTGGTTATGGGTGATATGCCATACACACCAATGGATGAAATTAATCTCGCTCAGCCGAATGGTAAGCTCGCACGTGCGGTCGCATCCACGCCTCATAGCTTTTTGATGCATTTAGGTGATATGAAATCAGGGTCTTTACCTTGCACAAACAAATTACTTCAGGCCAATAAGCAGCTTTTAACTGCAATTACCGATAAACCTTTTATCTATACGTTGGGTGATAATGAATGGACTGATTGCGATCGTGATAGCTTAAGCCCTCAGTTTGATGAGCTTGAGCGATTAGAATATGTAAAAGGTTTAATGTATGACGATGATTACTATAAAAAAGCAAACTTATTACAAGGTTTTACTCATCAGCTCGACATGAGCGAGAACGCGCGTTGGCAATTTAATAATATTGAGTTTATGACTCTGCATATAGCGGGCACGTATAATGGGCGCGCGCAAATACTGAAAAGTAATAAAAATGACGCTTTGGATGCAGCAGATAAACGCGACAGGTTAAACTTAGAGTGGTTGCAGCGGGGCTTAAATAACCAAAGCGTTAAAGCGTATGTCATTGGCTTTCAAGCTGATATTTACAATGCAACGAATAAATCAGCATGCACTGCGACACTGCGCTCAAACTGTGATGCTTTTAAAGTCTACCGCGATGCTTTTTCCCAATTTGCTAAATTTGCAAAAAAGCCTGTGCTCATTATGCATGGAGATACAGGGCCATTTTGTTATCAACAGCTTACAGAAAATTTAACGCGATTAAATGTGCCTGGTGATTATGTGGTTAGTGACATAGCAAGTGTGAAACTAGAAGATGGGGATTGGCAAATAACCAGTGTTGCAACGGGTAAAGCGTTAACAGCGACATGTAAATAAAATAGAGCGGCCGTTAGGCCGCTCTTAGAAGGTTAAAATTTGAGTTTAATACCCATTTTAAATTGACGACCAAGTACGTCATAGTTACTTGGGAATGTGTTACCAGAGTTTGAACTAGTATCACCTGCTTCATTACCAACCACAGGTGGCTCTTTTTCAAACATGTTATCAATACCGAATGTAACATTCATGTAGTCAGTAACATGGTAGCTGGCGAATAAGTCAAAATAATCATAGCTTTCGATGCTTCTGAATTCTTCAAAAACATTTGGCGCTTCGATTGGCTCGATATCTACACCATCAATGTGACGCCATTGTAGTGACACGGTTAGATCTTCCCAAATCCAGCTAGTACGTTGTACCCAGCGTAATTCAGAGACAGGGTCGCAACTTGTGCTGTAAAAACCTTTACAGTCAATAATACGTGCAGTATCAGAGCTTTGTGACTCTTGGGTTAGGTATTTATTGATATTACCTGAGAATTGTAACTCTCCCATGTCATCAAGCAAGATACCAAAATTGAAACCAAGTTCGATACCTTCGGCACGTTGATTTTTTAAGTTGGTAGTAAATTGCTCAATACCCGCACCCGCGATAGTTAAGTCACCACCGATACGATTAATCTTCGCACACTCGTTTGCATCACCTAGTACGTAACAGGCATCAAGAATTTCTTGAGCTGAGAACTCACCAATGATGTCATCGATATCAATATCATAGTAGTCAAGCGTAATCGTGAAGTTTTCAACAACACTGAATTCAGGTGTCCAAACAATACCTGCAGTGAATGTTTCTGCTTCTTCAGCACCTGGTGGGTTAGCAGGATCACTACCACTAATGACTTGTACTTGACCAGAGATTACATCTTGTACGTTACCAACTTGAGCATCTGTCATGCCTGTTGAGATACAAAGTTGTCTAAGTGCATCATCAATGTTAGCTGCGTTAGCAACTGAACATGGATCTTGTAGCGCGTTGTCTAAGCCTGTTACAACAGGTGAAGCAATTTCGCCTACGTTAGGTGCGCGCGTTGCTTGTTGTTGCATAACACGAATAAGTACATCGCTAACAGGACGCCAGTTGAAGCCAAGTTTCCACGTTTCGTTGCTACCTACTGTATCGTAGTCAGCCCAGCGGAAACCAAACTCTACATCAAGAGTTTCAGCACCCGGCAAGCCATCTAACACAGGTAAGTAACCTTCTAAGAAGAACTCATCGACTTTAAAGCCACCTGTAATAGGCAGTTGGTTACCACCTGCACCACCTTGACAACTAGCAGGGGCAAGTTTTAAACATTCATCAGGCTCAAATAAGCCTTTTTCGCGACGATTTTCATAACCAAAACTCATCGAAAGTGGTGCACCAGCACCTGGGATTTCGATAAACTCGATTGCACCATTAACGGTTGCGGTGAAAATTTCTTGGCTGTACTTTTGTTGTTGAAGGGCAATTGCTTGTGCATAGCCTGCCATTTCATCCGTGATGGTACCAAAGCCACCAAATAGATTAATTGGCACACAGCTTGAATCACCATTTTTACAGGTTACACCATCGGTTGTATCTAATGCATTTTGAATGTTGGTTAAGTTTGTATAACCACCACGTACAGTTGTACGGTTAGATTCACCATATTGATAGCTGACATCATATTCCCAGTCATCTAGGAAGAAACCTGTTACACCAGTCACGATTTGGAACTGAGTACTGTCAAATCGTTCTGTACGAGCACCTAACTCTAATGTTCTACGACGTAACTGCACTTTTAGATAGTCTTCACTATCAACAATGCCGTTACCGTTAACATCTTGCCAGTTACTGTCATTTAAGCTACCAGCCGCCAAAGCAGCAGAAGCGCCATCAATCATAAATTGTCGAGCTTGATCGCCAATTAACGGGTTCGCTAAAGGTAAATCAAAACTTGAACCAAACGTACCAGATGGTGCTACTTGCGTATCAACACTGGTGTTAGTGTAGTTAAAGCTTGAATAAACTTTATGCTCATCAGTGAGGTTATATTTAGCGATTGCGGTTGCTGAATAACGCTCTGAAGGTGTTTGATAGAAGTTATATGGATTGAAGTTAAATACACTACATGTATCTGGTTGCAATGTACCATCGTTTCTAAATTGCCCTGAGCCAGTTGTGCCTGCACCAACAATTGCAAATCGTGTTGGGAATGCAGTTGTTGAGCCGCCACTTTCAACCGAGTTAGGACCACTACAATCTGCTGGCGCAGGGATTGGTGGCTCGCCGTTTAAAAATTGCTCATAGTTAGCACCGGTAGCCGTTTCAATACCAAGTAAACCTAAAGGACGATCACCTAGTAGTACTTGATCACGCTGGCTCCAGCCAAGAGATAGTACAACGTTACCTTTATCGTCTTCTAGGTTAGAACCTATTGTTAAGGCTATACTGTTTTTGTCACCGTCATTGTCACCGGTTTGAGAGTGTTTAAGATCTAAATCAACACCTTGAAAGTCTTCTTTTAATACAACATTCACCGCACCTGCAATCGCATCAGAACCATATACAGCTGACGCACCACCAGTGATAATATCAATTCGTTCAATTAGTGCTGTTGGAATTGTTGAACTGTCAACTGAGCCATTATAGTTGTATGGGATCATCCTACGTCCATTCATTAGAACAAGTGAACGTTGCGATCCTAAACCTCTTAAGTTAATAGTGGCTGCACCGCCAGAGCCATTATTTACGTTACTACCATCGCCAGGTATTGTTGAAGGTAAAGTTCTTAGTATTTGTTCTACTTCAGGCTCTTGTTGATAACCTAATTCTTTTTCTCCGATTGATACAATTGGACTTGCAGAAACAGCGCCCGGTTGTCTAATACGACTACCTGTGATTGAAATTACTTCAAGATCTTTTTTTGCGTCGCTTGTCTCTTCTGCTGCACTCATTGGTGCGTATATAAGAGCTGTAGAAACAACCCCTGTACTAATCGCCAGCTTTACAGCATTTGATAGTTTGTTTTTTAACATTGTTATCTCCCAATATTTAATTATAGTTGGCTAGAAAACAATGGATTACTACTCGATATCCATTCTTAGCATGTTTAGATTAGTACACAACCTAGGTAAATGTGTAGTTTTTGATAAGAAAATGTATAAATATTGAAATTTTAATGTTTTATGCTGAGTTGGAGAGAATGACAATCATAAAAAAAAGCGGCTTTGAGGCCGCTTTTCTGGTTGGTATTTTGTATAGAAGGATTAGCAGTTAGTTTCTTTTGCGTTTACACCTTCTTTAACATCTTCACATGCATCTTCTACAGCATTTTGTGTATCAGTAATTGCTTCGTCAATGCGCTCACCTGCATCTTCAGCTGTGTTATCTTCACAACCCATAATGAATAGACCTGAAAATAGGGCGATAGTAGCGGCTTTTAAAGTTGAATTTTTCATAATCAAATTCCTTGTAATATTTAAAAATGTAGTTTCTAAGTGTCTGTTATTACTGTGTTACTTGGGTACGTTGCCTCTAAGTGCACCTGATACCAGTGAAATAACAAGTAAAACTAGAAATATAAAAAAGATAATTTTAGCGATACCTGCTGCGGCTCCTGCGATACCGCCAAAACCTAACACTGCAGCGATTAACGCAATAACTAGAAAAGTAATTGTCCAGCGTAACATAGTGATTCTCCTTGGCTAATAATATTTCGTTTCGGTTGAAATAGTTGAAGCCAGTTCTATGCCATTGTTAAATGTTCTTTATTTTCAATTGGTTGTGATTTTTTCAGGGGTTTTTAAATTTTCTTATTTGGTAACTTTTACGAATTAGCATGTAACTTATTCATAGTGATTATTTTTCAACTTAAATGAGTAAAATCGCACCCTTTACTATTCTTATTTTGGTAAGACCAATTTATCTTTGTGGTGTTTTTATATTCTCAATGGCCTGTGTTGGCGAGGGTTTTGAGTATGTTATGTAAAAACAGGCAATGTCACCTTTATAACTTATGACTATATCGACTATTTTTATCATCTATATAGGGCTATTAATACGCTTATTTCACGGTTGTTAATTTTATGTTTTACGTGTTATTTTGAGTTAAATTGGTTTTACCAATTTACAAGGTGGTATACAAATCAAGAGTGTTTGTTATCATGTTGAATAATTATTTAACTATATCGACTTTTTATTTGTAACAGTGCGAGGGGCAGTATGGACATAAGTGGGTTACTCTCAACCGCGGCCAGCTTGATGATTACGGGCATGATTGGTGTATTTATATTTTTAACTATTTTGATTTCAGCCGTGATCTTAATGTCTAGGTTGATGAATCGTTTTGATGAACCAGTCGATGAGCCTGTACGAGCTGCAAAAATACAATCACAGCAGGGTGTGCCGCAAGCTCACATTGCAGCTATTAGCGCTGCAATCGCTCAATTCAGAAATAAACAAAAATAATGGGGCAGCTGAAAATGGCTAAATTAAAATTAACCGAACTAGTTTTACGTGATGCACATCAATCACTGTTGGCAACACGTATGCGCTTAGATGACATGTTACCTATGGCCGAGAAACTTGATAATGCGGGTTATTGGTCAATTGAATCATGGGGGGGCGCAACATTTGATTCTTGTATTCGCTACTTAGGCGAAGATCCTTGGCAGCGTATTCGTGAACTTAAAGCGGCGATGCCAAATACCAAACAGCAAATGCTACTGCGTGGACAAAACTTACTGGGTTATCGCCACTATGCTGATGATGTAGTGGAAAAGTTTGTCGAGCGTGCACATAAAAATGGTGTTGATGTATTTCGTATTTTTGATGCAATGAATGACGTACGTAATCTTGAAACCGCGATTAAAGCCGCTGTTAAAGTGGGTGCACATGCACAGGGAACAATTTCATACACAGTAAGCCCTGTGCATACTCTTGATATGTGGCTTAAGCTTGCTAAACAGCTAGAAGAGCTGGGCTGTCATTCTATTTGTATTAAAGATATGGCTGGTTTATTAAAACCTTATGACTGTGAGCAACTGATCAAAGGCTTAAAAGAAACGGTGTCAATTCCTATCGCGATGCAATGTCATGCTACAACAGGTTTAAGTACTGCAACCTATCAAAAAGCGATTGATGCAGGCATCGATATGTTAGATACGGCTATTTCATCAATGAGTATGACTTATGGCCACAGTGCAACAGAAACAATAGTATCGATTGTTGAAGGAACAGAGCGCGACACAGGTCTTAACCTTAATCAGTTAGAAGAAATTGCCGCTTATTTTCGTGATGTGCGTAAAAAGTATGCCGTTTTCGAAGGTAGCCTAAAAGGGGTTGATGGTCGTATCTTATTAGCACAAGTACCAGGCGGCATGTTAACTAACATGGAAAACCAGCTGAAAGAACAGGGGGCTGCGGATAAACTCGATCAAGTGCTTTTAGAGATCCCACGTGTACGTGAAGATTTAGGGTATATTCCACTGGTAACACCAACCTCACAAATTGTTGGTACGCAAGCCGTTCTAAATGTATTAACGGGTGAGCGTTATAAAACGATTACTAAAGAAACCGCAGGTGTACTTAAAGGTGAGTATGGTGCAACCCCAGCGCCGATGAATAAAGAACTTCAAGAACGTGTTTTAGACGGAAGCGAAGCAATAACGTGTCGTCCAGCTGATAAACTTGAACCCGAACTCGAAAAACTTGAAGCTGAATTATTAAAAGAAGCTAAAGAGCAGGGTTTAGAGCTGGCTGATGACGTGATTGATGACGTGCTTACCTATGCTTTATTCCCACAAATAGGCTTGAAATTTCTTAAAAATCGTCATAATCCTGATGCTTTCGAACCTGTGCCAACAGGTGAAAAAGCTAAATCTGATCAATCAACGAAACCTTCTTCAAATGGTGAGGTTCAAGCTGAGCAATACAGTGTGAAAGTTGATGGTAAAGTTTACGATGTTGTTGTTGCTAAAGGTGGCGAGCTTAAAGAGGTTGCACTCAAAGACAGTGAGTTAATACCACAATCTGCATCAGCGTCAGCTGGCGAAACACTCAATGCGCCACTGGCAGGTAATATTTTTAAAATCAAAGTAAAACCTGGGCAAACTGTAAATCAAGGTGATGTCGTTATCATTATGGAAGCAATGAAAATGGAAACCGAAGTACGTGCTGCTCATGACGGTACTGTGGCTGATATTTTAGTTGCGGAAGGTGACTCAGTTGCCACCGGCGACGCCATGATTGCACTCGCTTAGGAGGCTTGGGATGGATGGATTATTAAACCTCTGGCATGCAACGGGGATTGCAAACTTTACTTTTCCTGCACTGATCATGATTGCAGTTGGCTGCTTGCTTCTGTATTTAGCGATTGCTCGTAGTTTTGAGCCATTGCTATTACTGCCCATTGGCTTCGGCGCTATTTTAACAAACATTCCAGTGGCTGGTTTATCAGACCCAGGTGGCTTATTGTACTACGTGTATCATATAGGTATTGATTCTGGCGTGTTCCCATTGCTGATTTTTATGGGGGTGGGTGCATTAACGGATTTTAGCGCGCTTATTGCAAATCCACGTATGTTGTTACTGGGAGCTGCGGCACAATTTGGTATTTTTGCGACGTTATTTGGCGCCATTTTACTTAACTTTATTCCAGGCTTTGAATTTTCACTGCAAGATGCATCGGCGATTGCCATTATTGGTGGTGCTGATGGACCAACCGCTATTTTCTTAGCCTCGAAACTTGCGCCTGATTTACTGGGGGCAATTGCTGTTGCTGCGTATTCATATATGGCATTGGTGCCTATTATCCAACCGCCAATTATGCGCGCGCTAACAACAAAAGAAGAGCGTGAAATTCAAATGCCGCAGCTACGTGCAGTATCAAAAAAAGAAAAAATCATTTTTCCATTGATGGTACTCAGCCTGACGATTTTATTTTTACCTGCAGCGACGCCACTTGTTGGTATGTTTTGTTTAGGTAATTTAATGCGAGAATCAGGTGTGGTCGATCGTTTAAGTAATAGTGCACAAAACGAGATCATTAATATCACTACGATTTTCTTAGGTCTTGCTGTTGGTTCTAAACTTGCAGCAGATAAGTTCTTAACGGTAGAAACTATTGGTATCTTGGTATTAGGTGCTTTGGCTTTTGCAATTGGTACAGCATCAGGCGTGTTTATGGCAAAAGGTCTGAATAAGTTTTCTAAATCGCCGATTAACCCTCTAGTGGGGGCTGCGGGTGTATCGGCAGTGCCAATGGCTGCGCGGGTGGTAAATAAGGTAGGTCTTGAAAGTAATCCACATAACTTCTTGTTAATGCATGCAATGGGTCCGAATGTAGCTGGTGTATTAGGAAGTGCCGTAGCTGCAGGTATTTTGTTAGCGATTGTTGGCTAAGTCGTTTACTTCCAACCGACTGGCGCAGTATTTTACTGCGCTTTTTTTTGCCTATAGACTAGGGCTTAAACTTATCTATTGTGTAAGGAAGCCACAATGAATGTATTTGTTATTTTATTATGCCTGTTTATCGCACTGGCTATTCTTATACCACTACTTGAAAAGTATCATTCAAAAATGGGACTAGATGGTGCAACCAAATATGCTAAGTATATATGGCCGTTAGTAATGATCTCGATGGTGATCCAGCTGATTTATTTATTAGTCAGGTAACACAATAAGGAGCTCGCCAAAATAAGTTGGCGAGCTTTTTGTTTTAGTGCGTTGCTAAAGGATAGTCGGTATAGCCTTTTGCACCGCCACCAAATAAGGTATCAGGGTCGTGTTGTGCAAGTGCAATCCCTTTTTCAATACGCTCAGGCAGATCTGGGTTTGCAACAAACGGACGACCAAAGCCAATTAAATCAGCCCAGCCTGCGGCTAATGCTTGCTCTGCTTTCTCGCCAGTGTACTTGCCTGCATAAATCATTAACCCAGAAAAATTTTCACGTAGCGCTTGTTTAAAATTTTGCTCCATTAATGGCGCATCGTCCCAGTCAGCTTCGGCAATATGCAGGTAAGCAACGTTTAGGTCATTAAGTACCTTCGCTGCGCCAATATAGGTTTCAAACGGGTTATCATCGACCGTCCCATTGAGTGTTGTGAGTGGAGCAAGGCGTACGCCTACACGGTCAGCGCCAATTTCATCACATACCGCTTGTGTCACTTGTTGTAAAAAGCGTAAGCGGTTTTCTAAATTGCCGCCGTATTCATCAGTGCGTTGGTTTGATTCTGAATCTATAAATTGATTAATTAAGTAACCATTAGCAGCATGCAGTTCAATACCATCAAACCCTGCATCAACTGCGTTGCGAGCCGCTTGGCGGTATTCGTTTATAACGAGTTTGATGTCGTCATGGCTCATTGCGCGGGGCAGGGCAGTGGCAACAAAATCGGGTTTATCATCTTCATCAATAAATACTTTTACGTCTTTAGCTGCAATAGCTGATGGCGCAATTGGTTGCTCGCCACCTGTGTTACTTGGGTGAGATACGCGGCCAACATGCCAAAGCTGAGCAAACATAATGCCACCAGCTTGATGAACTTTGTCGGTTACTTTCTTCCAACCTGCAATTTGCTCGGCAGTGTAAATACCCGGTGTCCAAGCATAACCCTTACCTAGGGCTGATATTTGTGTGCCTTCGCTGATAATTAAGCCGGCGCTGGCACGCTGGGCATAGTAGTCGGCCATTAACTCATTGGCGATATCCCCTGGTTGTGATGAGCGAGAGCGAGTCATTGGTGGCATGACAATACGGTTTTTTAGTGTGTGACCGGCAAGTTGTACGGTATCGAATAATTTGTTCATTACGGCTCCTTGAAAGCGACTATGCTTTCAGCATAACGAAAATTATTTATGAAATTAATGTCAGTAATCACAAAACACTTTTGTTAAAAATGCAAAAAACTACAGCGTTAACTTGGGTGCTATAAAGTCTAAGAACGCTAATACTCGTGATGATACACCGCTATTTTGATAATACACCGCATGCACTTTTTCACGACGATTAGGGCTCAATACTTCGCCTTCGAGCACTTTTACTAAACGGCCTGCTTTTAAATCTTCGTTGATCATAAATTCCGACAATAAGGTAATGCCATGACCTTGAATACAAAGCTGGCGTACCGTTTCACCGCTTGATGCACTGATTGAAAATCTAAGATCTAAAGGCGTGGTTAACGGCCAGTGGTTTAAATGCGGCGCATCGGTAAAACCAATAAGTTGTTGCGAGGCTAAGTCGGTTAGCTCATTTAAAGGTGGTGAAGTTTTTAAATAATCAGGGCTGGCAACGAGCTGTAGTTTACTAACTCCCAAAGTGCGCGCATGCAAGTTTGAGTCAGCGAGTTCGCCAATACGAATAGCAATATCGGTTTTATGTTCAAGCAAATCGATAATACTGTCGTGGCTGGTGATCTCGAGTTTTATATCAGGATACGCTTGGTTAAAGGCCTTTAAATGTGGCGCTAATTGATGAAACACAAAGGGGCTTGCGGCATCAACTCTTAATTTTCCTGATGGCGCACAGTGAAGAAGTTTTAGGGCTTCTTCGCCTTGTGCAAGCTGGCTGAGTGCTTCTCTAGCATAGCCTAAAAATAACTCACCTTCTTCGGTCAGCTCAATGCGCCTTGTGGTGCGGTTGAATAAGGTAACGTTTAAAGATTTTTCGAGCCGAGTTACCGCCCGTGATATTTTTGCTACTTGCTCATCTAAGGCATTAGCTGCACTTGAGAATCCGCCGGTATCAACCACGCTGATAAATGCTTCTAAATCTTGGGTGTTGGAGATCACGCTCATGGCAATACCTTTTCATTTTTGACAAAAGTATTTTGTCACTACTGCTATTTTTTGCAAATTTAATTTTAGCCACAATAGCCGCACTTTCAAAATTAAATAGAGGATATGTGATGCCAATCGCATTACTTGCGTTGACTCTCAGTGCGTTTGCCATAGGCACCACTGAGTTTGTGATTGTCGGCTTAGTGCCAACTATCGCTGATGATTTAGCGGTTTCGTTACCGAGTGCCGGGCTACTTGTTAGCTTGTATGCATTAGGTGTTGCAGTGGGGGCGCCAGTGCTAACTGCGCTTACCGGACGCTGGAATCGAAAACATGTATTACTTAGCTTAATGAGCCTATTTGTAATTGGTAATTTACTGGCTTGGCAAGCACCTAGTTATGGCAGTTTGATCACAGCAAGGGTTCTAACAGGCCTTGCCCACGGGGTGTTTTTCTCGATTGGTTCAACCATCGCAACAGGGCTTGTTAGTAAAGATAAAGAAGCCAGTGCTATCGCGATTATGTTTACGGGGTTAACGGTTGCATTAGTAACTGGTGTGCCATTAGGGACTTGGATTGGTCAGCACTTTGGTTGGCGAGCAACCTTTTTAGTGGTGTCTTTACTGGGCTTAATTGCACTGGTTGGCAGCGCGTTTTTAATTCCGAGTAACTTAAAGCAAAGTAAACCTGCCACTTTAGGTGAGCAACTAAAAGTAATGGTGCAACCTAGGCTTTTACTGGTGTACTTGATGACCATACTTGGTTATGGCGGTACATTTACGGCCTTCACATATTTAGCGCCCATTTTAGAGCAGCAAACGGGTTTTGCATCAGCCACTATTAGCTTAATCATGCTGGTTTACGGGGTATCGGTTGCTGTTGGTAACATCTACGGCGGTAAGTTAGCCGATAAAAAAGGCCCGATAAGTGCGCTTACTATTATCTTTAGTGCTTTGAGTATTGTGCTGTTGGTGCTGACCTTTACCATGCAATCTAAAGTCGCTGCGGTACTGACCATACTTGTCTGGGGTGCATTTGCATTTGGTAATGTGCCTGGGCTGCAAGTTTATGTGGTTAAACTTGCTGAAAAGTTCGCACCCAATGCCGTCGATGTGGCATCAGGGTTAAACATTGCAGCGTTTAATATCGGTATTGCGCTGGGCTCAGTGTTAGGTGGCGTTGTGGTTGAAAACTACTCATTGCAAGACACTGCTTGGATTGGCGCTATCATCAGTTTAGCGGCGTTAATTGCAACACGATACAGTGGTTATTTAGATAAGCGTGAAGCTGTTTTAGAGCTGAAGCTAGAAAAATAACAACGCCGAAAGTTAGCTGTACCAACCTTTGCACACTTTTAGTCAAAGGTTGGTGGTGAGCTGGGTAAAAATAAGTTGCAAATGGCTTCACAATTATTTTATCTCATCAACAAGCAAATTAATGATTAAGCTAATAACCTCTGTTTTTGGCAGCGGTAGTGCATTTGATGTAATGGAAAAACCTTCAATAAATGGAATAAGTAATGACACGACAACCTTACTTTTTTGTTCGCTGAAGCCTAGCGAGATCAGCAGTAACTCAAGCTCCGTACCACATTTTTTATAGTAGTTTTCTAAACTGGTGAGTACTTTTTCTGAACGGCATGAAATAGCCCAAATTTCTCGAAAAACTTCACACCAATCTTGGATATCGTCAAGGGCAAGTAGGTTACTGATGTAGTTCTTAATGGCTTGAGGGTTATTTTTTAGTTCAATATCACTCATCGAACTACGGATATGATCAAGGCAAACTTCTAAATATGAATCAATTACTTGAACAATTAATCCGTCTCTGTCTCCAAAATGATATTGTACATTACTGAGAGTCACACCACTTTTCTCAGCAACTTTTCTGAGAGTGAGTCCTTGATTGCCATTTTCACTGAGCATTTTAGTTGCTGTTTGAATGATAATCTCTTTATTTGATTCCATTTTCACCACACAGTTGTTGAATTTCATATTCCGACCATTCTAGCAAAGAATATTATTTTTTTGTCATACCGCAACTATTTATGTTCATAACCTATCTCGTAGAGGCTTTAAGGAAGCAATAAATTATTCTCTGGCAAAACCCTGAGTATTAAATTTTTGTTAACTTTAAAATGTTTCAATTATCATCCTATTGACAATATTGGTCAGTTGACCTAGTGTGTGCGTGCTTTTATTTTTGTTTCTTACATAGGGAAAATTACAGTGGAAATTACAAAAGATGTTGTTGTTGATGTTATTGCAGAGGTATTAGAGCTTGATAAAGATGAAGTCGCTTTAGACAGCTCTATCGTAGATGATCTGGGAGCGGATTCTTTAGATTTAGTTGATATTTCTTTTTCTTTAGGAAAAAAGCTGAAAATTAAAATGCCAACTAAAACAACATTAATTATTGCCAGTGAGCTTTGTGCAGATGAAAAGGCCTTTATACAAGGTGGCAAGCTTACTTCTGCAGGCGTTGATTTATTGATAAATAGTCCAAGTCATTATTCACAAAGTGAAATTGATGTGGGCATGGCTGTCAGTGATTTACTTAGTTTGACAACCGTTCTGCACTGGTTCTATTTAGCTAAAGATGTGTGTGGACATGCTAGCCAAAATGGTGATGTGTTACTGCAAGAGTATGTCGAACAATTCTGTGTATCTAGAGATATTGAGCTGATAAACGTACCAGCATAATTTGTTAGGGAAAACTCATGCACAAGGTTGTTATTACAGGGATTGGCGTAACTGTTAAAAATCACCAAGACCCTCATACGTTGTTTGCAACTTTAGAGTCTGGTCAGTCTCTTATTACAGATGACCATATTTTAAAAGGAATGGGGATCGAGGGCGTCGCCAGTAGTCGTATTAGCGATGAAGAAGTTACTCAGCTGCAAAGTCGGTACACATCACTTGATCAAACTAGGGTAGCACCATCTGGATTTGCGGGATTTGATGCGTTAACTAAATCAGTAAAAGATGCTGATTTAAACCCAGACCAACTTCGTCAAGCTGGTCTTTATTTTGGTACTAACAAAATACTGCCAACAGTTGATCTAGTACATCAGCTTGCTCAACAAAAAGCGGCAAGCGAAAAATTACCCTATCAATCGCCAGAGAGTGTGGATTATTACAATCCGCAAACGGTTGTCGCGGATATGGTTGAACACTTCGAAATTGGTGGGCCAGTGACATCTTGTGCCGATGCTTGTGCGGCAGGTGCATCAAGTTTGATCTCTGGTTTTAGGCAAGTCTCACGTGGTGCTTTAGATATCGCATTATGTGGTGCAGCCGATTTTGGAACACAACCCGTCATGCAGTTGCTCTTCAAAAATATAGGCGCGCTCAATCAAGCGCAATTATTTAATTGTGCGAGTGAAGTATCAAGACCTTTTGATAGCAATCGTGCAGGAGTCGTGCTTGCTGATGGAGCAGCCTTTGTTGTACTCGAGAGTGAAGCGTCGGCAAAGCAAAGAGGTGCGTCTATTTATGCATATGTTTGCGGCGCTCATCGATGTACCGAATCTTATAAAATGACCTCGACTGAACCCAGCGGTAAGTTTTATGCACAGTGCATGCAAGCAGCCCTTGAAAATAGCTGTGTCAGTGCTGAGGACATTGACCATATTAGCGCACACGGTACCTCAACCAAGAGTAATGACAGTGCTGAAAGTCGTGCTATTGAACAGGTCTTTGGCAGCCATACGCCTGTTACTTCAACAAAGTCAGCGTTAGGGCATTCATTGGCAGGGAGTGGTGCAATTGAAGTGGTTTTATCTGCATTGAGTATAAAAAACCAAGTCATGCTGCCGACCTTAAACTTTGAATCCCTTGGCGATGATGATGCAAAGGTGAGTGTTGTGAAGAGTGCGACACCTAAAGCAATCAATTATTTGCTTAGTAACTCGTTTGGTTTTGGAGGAGTAAATACAAGCATTGTTTTAGCGAGGGATAGCGCATGTTAAAGCCTGTGTACTTATTTCAAGGTGAGACACTGCTGGCGCAGAATACATCATTAGAATCACTACTCACTCATAAAGGCAGATTAATGAGTACGCCTTTTGAAAGTGCTGATTTAATTAATCACTCCATTTTTATTTCTACGCTAGCAGACGAAAATCTCAAGGATGTTGGCGCTGAGCGCATGGTACGTAAAACCAGTGAGCGTCAAGCTCGTTGGCTTATTGCAAGTGGCGTAAGAACGTGGCGAATTTATTTTAATGAGCCACAGAATAAAGCGGGATTATTTATCGGTTTAGGAACCGTTGACTGCGATGAAGAGGACAATCCTGAGCTCGTTCAAGAACCGACTGCTGAGTGCTTAGCTACCGCAATGTTAGAAGAGAGGCGGCCGCTTGTTTGTTTAGCGTTACTCAACTCTAGTGCTACCAGCCATATTGCACAATTGGCTGGTATTACTGGTGAAAATATGAGTTTTTCGCCATTACTGAGCGCGGGCTTAAATGCCCTATGTGAGGGCTACTTTGCGATTGCTGAAGGGCGTTTGAAACATGCTTTATGTGGTGGCGGGAGTCAAAAGATAACGCCTTGGTCTTTACTTGCCTATGAGTCAATCTGGGCTAATCAAGACAATTACTGGCTAAGTGAAGCGGCAAGTTTTTTTATTGCCAGCGATGAACCCCGTTTAAATCAGCACGCTGCGATAGGTGTTATGCGTCAAGCATATCGAGCTCGCCTACAAAATAATGCACATGCACTCACCGAACAGGTTAATCGCATAACGGGTTCACCTTTAATAGAAAATCAGCACGTTGTAAAAGTTATCCTTGTTGGAGCAAACCTTGAGCAACAAGATATTACGTTACATGCATTAGGTGATGAGCTTAAAAGCAGGGCGGTTGTATTGGATAGTTACGTTGGCAACACCATGGCTGCAGCTACAGCAATAGCGTGCAATAGTGCATTGAGCTATTTGCAAGACGCCGAACAGGGCTTCGTTATCGTGATTGCGTTTGGTGATCATGCTGAATTTGGAATGTTTTTGATAGAGGCTAACAATGACTAATCGAGTAGTGGTCACTGGACTGGGAGTGCTTAGCCCATTTGGTGTTGGCGTTGATTCATTTTGGTCTGCTGTAAAGGCAGGTGAAAATGCTGTTGATGCTTGGCATCCTCCTGGAGCTGAAGGCTTTCCTGTTCAGCACGGTGCAACAATTAAGCAAGATACACAAGCGTTGGTGGCAGAGGAATTGGTTGATTTTGAGTTACCAAAACACATCGAAAGACGTGCAATTTATGCACTTATTGCCGCTAAAGAAGCAATTAACGACGCACGTCTTGAAAATGAGTTGAGTCAAGCAGGGATTGCTGTGTGTAGTGGGGTACCTGAGCTTGATGACGCATCATTACTGGCCCTCGCTGAGCAGCCAAAAGCAGATATCATGAACTATGCATTGGCTGAGCGAGAGCAGGCAATAAAGCGTTTTTCAGGTATTAGATGCAGCAATGATGTATTGGCAACCACCTTGGCTGAACAATTGAATACGTCAGGATTTATTTGCAATGTGAGTGGCGCCTGTGCAGGGGCAACTCAAGCTATAGGTCTTGCATATCGTGCAATCAAGCGAGGTGAAGCATCGGTCATGTTATGCGGAGGTGCTGATTCTGTATTGAGCATTCGTACTCTATCTGCATTACATCTATTAGGTGCCACAGCAGAAACACAGCGTTTTGCGAATCAACTTTGTCGGCCGTTCGATCAAGATCGTGCAGGACTAGTAGCGGGTGAAGGCGGTGCCATGTTGGTACTTGAAAGTGAGCAGCATGCAAAGGCCCGTGGTGCCCATATTTATGCTGAAATTACCGGTTACGGTAGCTCTTTAGATGCTTACAAAGTCACCGCTCCCCACCCTGAAGGATTAGGGGCGATAAGTGCAATGGAGGGGGCGTTACAAAGTGCCGGTATTGGTGCTCAAAATGTACAGTATATAAATGCTCATGGTACATCCACTCCTTTAAATGATGTCATTGAAACAAAAGCAATTAAATCGGTTTTCGGTCAGCATGCAACGTCATTAAGTGTATCGTCTACAAAATCAATGATAGGTCACTGGATTGCGGCCGCTGGTGCGCCAGAAGCAATTGCAACAGTCCTTGCCATTCGTGATCAGTTCATGCCAGCCACCATTAACCTAACACAACCCGATGAGGGACTCGATTTAGATTATGTGATGGGGAAAGGGCGAGAGGCCAGCATTGACCATGCGCTATCAAATTCATTCGGGTTTGGTGGAATAAACGCGTCGTTAGCTATTGCGAGGTACTATGGATAGTCATTTAAGTTCTGTTGCACTGGTTGGGGTAGCGAGTAGTTTTGCTGACAGTGAATTTTCTTTACTGTTTGATAACCAACCAGAACACATTGCCGTGCCTCGTAAGCTTAAGCGTTATATGGCACCTGCTGCAATTAATTCATTAACAGCCACTTCACAGGCTTTGGCACATATCAGTTTGGCTGAGCGTGCTACAGAGGTTGGTATATACACGTCTCAAACGGGTTATGGTAGCCCATTTTATTCAGAGTTTAGTGCGGCATTACCCGAGAGCGCGGATTCAGCCGCCCAGACCTTTAAAGCATTATGGTCTAGTGAGCGAGTTAATCCATTTTTAATTACCAATGCCCTGAACAATAACTTGTTGGGTATTTCGGGGTTGAACTGGCAATTAAATGGAGATGCATGTGCGTTTATTCGAGATCAACTTGGTGCATTTGGCGCATTACAAGAAGCGATAGTCGCCATTGAAGCTGGTGAATGTCAGCTCGCTATTGTTGCAGTTGCAGGAAATAGCAATGACCCATTGGCAAAGTGGTTACAAGACACTGAGTCTGAAGTGGCAGAAGAGGTCACAAATGGCGCTACTACGTTAATTTTGGCAAGCGAAGAGTGGCTTTCAAAAACAGGTCACAAAGCCATAGCAAGGCTAAGCATTTTAGCAAGTGGTTATCATTTAAATACTGAGCAATTAAACACGCTCATAGCTGAATACGTTAAACCAAGCCATTTTTTAAGTTATTACATTGAGTCGGCTAAAGGTAAAAATCGTCTTTTAGCTGATGCATTAGCCTCTTGTAATGTCGCAAACCATCACCTTAATAGTTACAGCGGCTCGGACATATGCCCAGGGATTGTTACCTCAGTAGCCTGCAATTTATCAACACTTCGCAAACAAAATCACTCTACAGGCGTGTGTGTGAATTACGACCAAGCTGGTTTTTACTCATTTGTTAGGATTGAAAATGAATCGTTATAGTCAATATTGTAAGCCATCACTAAACCATGGCATTTATGCGATGGGGTTGGATAGAGTTTTTCATCGTGCAGAAAAAGGCACCTTATTCTATTTAGATGAGCAAGGAAATGAGCAAGCTATTATTGATTTTCTTGGTGGTTATGGTGCTGCGTTAATTGGCCATAATCATCCTCGTATGATAGATGCTGCGATGAAAAACTTTCAGCACCAAGTTGCATTCCACAACCAGTTTTCTGTTCGCGATGCCGCGAGCAAACTCGCTGAACGATTAAATGCACTTTTAAAAGAAGAAAATAATCAACAGGAAGATTTTTATTTCTCTTTTACAAGTACTGGGGCTGAATCGATAGAGGTTGCCATTAAGCATGCTGAAATGGCACGCCGTAGTGAAACGCAGCAATTAATAGAAGAAATGCAATTTGCTCTGTCACAAATAAAACGGTTGCCAACAGAAGGTAAGTTAGAACTCAGTGTGGCGCAGCGAGAGCTGTTAAATTTGAGCGAAGAGGCAACATTGAGTGATTTTGTCACTGCTGTGGGAGAATTTAATGAGCAACAGTTAAATATTCAGCCTTATTTTATTGTTCTTAAAAATGCATTTCACGGTAAATTGATGACGTCGATACAACTTACTCATGGGGAGATGTATCGGGCACCATTTGCACACCTTGGTGTGCAAGCAGAGTTTTTACCGTTAAACGAACTTGATTATGCAGCAGCTATGCTTAACGACAAGCATAATGCCACTTTATTACTGCCTAAAATCAAAGGTCACACAGTAAAAGTTAGCATTGAACCATTGCGACTGGCTACTGCACTGCTTGTCGAACCCGTACAAGGTGAGGGGGGGATTCATTGCTTAACATCAGAACATAGTCAGTGTTTAAAAAAACTTAGCCAAACACTTGGTTGTCCTATTATAAGTGATGAAATTCAGTCAGGTTCAGGTCGCTGTGGGGCATTAACTGCAGGTAGTCAGATTGATTTGAAAGCGGATTATATTGTGCTTTCAAAAGCGCTTGCGGGCGGGGTTGCTAAAATAGGCCTTGTTGCGATATGCAAAAGTAAGTATCAAGCAGGTTTTGATATCATCCAAAGTTCAACATTTGGCGAAGATGACCACAGTGCCAACATCGCGCTTGCATTTTTAGACGAGCTTTATGATCCAAACTTAAATTTATTGGCAGCCATTAAGCAGCAAGGTGAGGCAATTAAAGCGCGCCTTGGTGAACTACAAAATATTTATCCTGATATTATTAAAGACATACGCGGTAGGGGCTTACTCATCGGTATTGAGTTTAATGCCGACATGCCGCTTGATTCAATTTGGTTAAAATCAATCGTGTATCAGGGTTTCATGGGCTACATGATTACTGGGTATTTATTTAATAATTATAATATCCGTGTAGCGCCATCTTCTAGTGCGCCAAATGTTTTACGACTAGAACCAACAATCCATATAACAGAACAAGAACTGAGTCAGCTTATTGCTGGCCTGCATGATGTATGTGAGGTATTAAAAAACCAAGATAGCTATCACTTCTTAAAGCATCTAACGACCTCGGCAGAGGTGCGTTCTTCGCGTACAGAGCTTGCTGATTACCGAGCATTTTATGCCAATTTAGCTCAAACCCACACACCCGCTGACGTTAAAGTGGCTTTTGTAAACCACCTAATTTCTGCCGATTGGATTTGGCAAGTCGACCCTGCAATGGAAGGGGTGCCTGATGTTGAGGCAAAGCTACTTATTGAGCGTTTAGGTTTTGACTGGCGAGTCGTGCCGTTCCCGCCTATGAGAATGACTTCGGTAACGGGTAAAACGGTGGATTTTATCCTGTATCCCTTATCAGTCACGTCAGAACAAATTAGTGTCATGTTAGAAAATAATGAGCTTGATGCTATTCGACGTGCAGTGAGTGAGCGCGCGCAAACAGCACAACAAGATGGCTGTAGTGTGGCAGGTTTTGGCATGTTTACGTCTGTTGTGACCAATAATTGTAAGTCTATCCGCGCAACAGATATAGCCTTAACGTCGGGTAATGCACTGACGGTGGGGATGACGAAACTCGCAGTACTAGAGCATATTGAAAGCCACGATATGCAGATTGATAAAGTCGCGGTGATAGGCTCAGCAGGAAATATTGGCTCAGTTTACGCCACAATTATGACTGAGCACTGCCAGCAGTTAGTGTTGATTGGAAGCGCTCGAATGGGGTCGAAAAAGCGCCTACTAAAAGCGGCATATAAAATCTACAGCGATATTTGGCAGATGGTGAAATCACAAGCTCCGCTTACAGGAATCGTTAAAGTGGTTGCTGAACACCCCAAATGCCAACAATGGTTGGCTGATGAAGCAGCGGCACCTGTAGATTTACCCGCTGCGTTATTTGAATTATTTAGTCAAAGTAAAGAAGGGCTTGTTGTTATTGCCGATGACATCAGTGAGGCCTATGACTGCTCACTTATTATGTGTGCCACTAATGCATCTGAAGCTATTTTAGATGTGCAAAAGCTCCCCAAAAATGCCCTTATCTGTGATGTCTCTATTCCACATAACTTAAGTGAGAATGATTTGGCGCTACGCCCAGATATAACCTGTATTCGCGGTGGAATTGTTGGTACGCCAAATGGAGAGTCTCTTGATGGCAGAGCACGTGCTTATCTTAGCCAAGGGCAAATATATGCATGTATGGCTGAGTCTGTGATTCTAGGTTTAGAAGGTGTCCAGCAACATTACTCTTATGGTGATTTATGCAAATCGCAAGTCGATGAAATTTTAGCGATGGCTTCACGTCACGGATTTACCCTAGCCGGAAGTAAAAATGAGGGGTCAATGTAATGACTCAGCACTTAGATAATTTTAAAGCGCGCCCTGTAGCCTGTGTTACAGGAGCAACTCGTGGCATTGGTCGTGACATAGCCCTACATCTAGCAGCGCAAGGGTATGACATTGCATTTGGCTTTCGGGATGAAATTCACGCGAGTAATTTACATGAAGAGCTTGTTGCTTTGGGCGCTAAGGTCTTTTGCCAACCGTTAAATTTGTTTGATGCTAAAAGCATAAACAGCTTTTTTGATAGCTTAAGCACAGCACAGTTTGGTTTGGATTTACTTGTGAATAATGCCGGTATTACGAAAGATAATCTCCTTGCAATGATGAGCCAAGAAGAGCTTGAACAGGTTATTCACGTGAACCTTATTGCGCCTATTTTATGTGCGCAAGCGGCGCTCAAGATAATGCTGCCACAAAAGCAAGGTTGCATTATTAACATGTCATCGATTTCAGCAACTAAACCCAACCCAGGGCAAACAAATTACGCTGCAAGTAAAGCGGGTATTGAGGGCTTTACACGAGCCCTAGCGGTGGAAGTTGCCCGAAAAAATATACGGGTCAACTGTATTGCTCCTGGCATCATTGAAACAGATATGGTGTCTGATTTACTAAAAGGAAATGAGCAGCAAGCAAAGTCGAAACTGTTAAGTAAGCGACTTGGGAAGCCCCGAGATATCAGTGCGTTGGTTGCCTATTTGGCAAGCCAACAGGCTGAGTTTATTTCGGGGGAAGTATTTAATGTTAATGGCGGGATGTTGTTAAGGTAAGAAATGGAAAACGTAATTAATTCAGTACTTGTAACAGGAGCTGCTAACGGTATTGGCGCAGCGTGTGTAGATAAGTTTATAGAACAGGGATGTCGCTATGTTATTGCACTTGATAAAGATGAAGTGAAGTTACATGAAATGCGACATAAATACCGTGATAAAGACATTATTTTTATTGCAATCATTGCCGATTTAACAAGCCAAGACTATTACTCGCAGCTAACTGATGCGCTGCAACCTCTGAGTCAGTTAGAAGCCATTGTATTGAGCCATGGTATTGCCGATGAGAACGAAATTTCTGAACGGGATATTTTTGCCCGTGTAATGGATGTCAATGTCACTAGTTGTCAGTCAATTATTGCTCAATGTGAAAATAAGCTAGCAAAGGGAAGCGCGGTTTTATTCATCTCTTCAATCCTAGGAAAAATGGGCAACCTTCGAAACACAGCTTATTGCAGTTCAAAGCATGCGCAGTTAGGGATGATGAAAGGTTTGGCAATGGACTGGGCAAGGCATGGTATTCGTGTCAACGCTATTTTACCTTGCTATGTTGATACACCGCTTTTAAGAAGTGAGCTGCAAAAGCAGGCTGATATGGTTGGCTCGACCTTAGACCAGGTAATGCGAAAAGCAAAAAAACGTATACCGATGCGTGCCTATGTGCAAAGTAGCGATATTGCCGACAGTACTTACTTTTTATGTTCGCAGCAGGCGCGCATGATCACTGCGCAATCTCTGATTATTGATGGAGGCAGTTCATGCGGTGGTTAGCATTAATCGTAATGGGCAGTGCTAGCGCGAGTAGTTATGCAAACTTATATATTCAACCTAATTTAACCACCAGCTTTGGCTATAACGTCTCAGAACATTATGCAACTGAGCAAAGAGTCGAGTTAGCAACAAAGCTGGAATTTAGCACAGAAAATATAGATTTCACTTTTGACGGAAGAGTCGAGCATGACTTTGTGTATAACAACAATGATCGCTTCAGTATTGAAGCTCAAGACCAATATGAATCGCGAGCAATTATCGAAGAAGCGTATATTTCCGGTGAAATAAGTAATCGCTTTTGGTCGTTTGGTTATCAGAAAGTTGTATGGGGTGAAGCGGATGACTTACGAGTTGTCGATGTTATTAACCCGTTAGATTATAAAGACTTTATCTTTTTCGATATAGATGATTATCGTTTAGCTGTGCCAATGTTCAAGCTTGATTATGAGTATGAAAATGGTGACACGCTAAACGTTATCACCACGCTTCAACAGCTGAGTAATGAGTATCCTGCATCCAGAGCCGAGTTCGGTAATAATTATTACCCCAATAGTGAGCAGACACAGTGGGGTAAATATGAATTAGGCTTACGTTACAGTACATTCGCGTTAGCCACAGATGTTAGCCTTTATGCTTTTCACGGGTATCAAGATGATCCTGTCGTCACTTTGTCGCCAAGCGAGCGCACGCTTTATTCATATGAAAAGTTCTCTATGCTTGGTACGAGTTTAAGCAAACCCATAGATGCATTTGTGCTGCGGACTGAGTTTGCTTATTTTGATAATTACACAGTGAATGACAGTGACTTATCTTTTAAAAACGTTAACAAGCTAGAAGCCTTAATAGGGCTTGATTACCGCTATAAAGACTGGACGACTACGGTACAGTTTACTGACCGCATCCTCAATGGATGGCAGCCCTCTTATCTTATTCCAAAATCTGCACCCATTTACACTGCTTCCGCAGAGAGAGGTTTCTTTGCCAATCAGCTCTATATTCGCGCAGCAGTCAGTTACCTCGACAATCAGGGTGGCGGAGCCCTATCTCAACTTAAGTTAACTTATAAACCTAATCAACAGTGGGTTTTAAAGCTAAATCTCGATCTTATTGAAGGTGATCAAGAAAACTACTTAGGTGCCCAGCAGCAGCGTGATCGTATTTGGTTAGCTGCAACTTATTATTTTTAAGGAGAGAAAATGAAACTAACATGCTTTTTAGCCTCAATGAGTATTGTATTTAGTGCAGCAACGTATGCTGAGGATGCAGATAAAATCTTACAACAAGTGCGTGATCGTAATGATGGCAAAGACTATTTATCAACAGTGACGCTTCGCACTCTAAGTGAAGATAGCGTGCTTAATCAGCGTCAGTTTTACATGTTGCAAAAGGATATCGAAAAAGACGAAGTAATGGTGCTCGCCATAAAAGCTCCTGCGGATGTGAGAGATATTAGCTTTTTGATGCGTAGCTTCGAAGAAGGAACAGCTCAAGAAGACGAGCAGTGGATGTACTTGCCTGCATTTAGAAAAGTAAGGCGTATATCTGCTACTGATAAACGCGGTGCATTTATGGGCAGTGAATATTCTTATTACGACCTCGATAAGCTACGCGTAACAGATTTTGACTCAAAAGTTATAAAAACTGACATGCTAGATGGTGTTGAAACCTATGTCATCGAGCGAGAGCCGAAGTCTCAGGATGTGATTAATAAGTCAGGTTATTACAAACTGGTTACGTGGGTTGATAAACAAAGAAAGTTAATTCTTAAACAGCAGTACTATGACGCAAAAGGTATTCTTTTTAAGCAGTTAGATATCGATAAGGTTGAGAAAGTACAAGACATATGGACCATCACGGCATCTACGATGAGCAACTTTGTAGAGAATAAAAAGAGCACTTTTCTATTTCATGAAACCCTTTATAACCAAGGTGTTGATGATGCAATTTTTAGAAAATCAAAGCTTAAAAGAGGCATAAAAGACAGCGATGTCGCAGAGTTAACTAAAATCTCTGAGTTATAATAGGACACTGAAATGTTAGAGAAATACCTAGATTTTGTTTTTAAATATCCAAAATCGATACTGGCGATATTGTCGCTTATTACCGTTTATTTTTTTATCGCTTCGGCTAATCTCAGTGAGGATAACAACCCTTACTTTTTACCTAAAGATCACCCTGCACGCAGTACTATTTTTGATTTGCGCGATGAGTTTACCGGAACATATGACTCTGTCATGATCGCTTTGCATAACGAAGATACTGTGTTTAATCAGGCATCAATTAACGCTATTTTTGACTTATCTCGTGCCGCAGAGCGAATGAACTATGTTGATGAAACAGATGCTCAAATGCTTCAAGATCTTAAAGCTGATCATCCTGAAAATAGCGAGTTAGTGGCAAGTATTGATGAAATTCTTGCAGATGGTATGACCCCAAGTGATGGTTTGATTGCGCGTGAATTGCTTAATCGCGCAGTTGAGTGGCAGTTAACAACTAAACAGCAACGCAACTTAAGTGTGTTTGTCGAGCGAGTAGACCCTGTAAGAGAAATGGCAGGATTGTCGTCGACTGAAAATGTATTTTTAGACGAATACGGCACTATGTTCGCACAAGAAACGGTGAATAAGCGAAATCAAGATATCGAGTTCGTAAAAAATGCAGTCATAGATAATGAGTTAATCGAATATGGCCCAATCTCTCCAGATGGCAAAGTCGCGCTTATTGTTGTTGAGTTAAGTATTTTAGAAGACGATGCAACAGGGCAAGTACGTGCCTATGAGGCATTCAAGCAACTGGTTGCAGATTATCAAATTGCTCACCCAGAGTTAAAAGACGATATTTATATTAGTGGTGTGCCAGTCTTTTTTGCAGCTCAAAAGCAGGTAATAGACCATGATTTTGCGACCTTGCTACCCATTGTTCTACTGTTGATAACCGTTATTTTAGCTGTATTTTTCAGAACTATTTTAGGGGTTATTATCCCGTTAATTAATGTTGTGATGTGTACCATATGGACCATGGGTATGATGGCTGTGGTAAACGCTCCATTGGATGTAATTACGGCTATTTTACCTGTTTTTCTAATCACGATTTGTTTATCGGATGCCATTCATGTCATGGCTGAGTATTATCATCAGAAAAAGATTGTTAAATCACGCTTAGTTGCAATTCGCAGTGCAATGATACTCATGGCTTCTCCTGTTGTTTTAACGACAATTACAACGTGTTTAACGTTTATTGTGTCAACCTCATCAAGTATCGAGAGCCTCAGAAACTTTGGGTTATTCATTTCATTCGGTATGTTTGTAGCCTTAATTATTTCACTCTTATTAATCCCTGCATTACTGGCTCTTTTTCCGAAAAAAGACATTTTTAAACAGCAGCACGCGCAAAGTAGTAGTGACGTTAGTAAAAAGTACTTTATAAGTCGATTATTAGTCGCTGCACTGACGCCTGTCATGGCAAATAGAAAAATGTTTACAGTCATTTTCATTGGCTTATTTATTGGGTCTGGCTTTTTAGCGTCAAAGGTTCGAGTTGACGACATGGGTTCTGGTTATTTTCCAAAACAAAGTGATTTTCGTATCTCAGATGATTTTATAAATAATCATATAGCAGGCACGAGCCCAGGTTGGATCGAAGTAGATACCGGCAAAGATAATGGCGCTTTAACAGTTGAAATCAGTCACTTCATTGACCGTTTAGAGCAGCATATCCATCAGCATGAAACAGTAAACTATAGTTATTCTCTGGCACGTTATGTGAGACGAATAAACTACACGCTTAATGATTTTAACCCTGAATATAACCGTCTACCAGAAGATGTTGAACGCTTTATTGAGATTGATGAAGACACACAAGAGCCCTATGAGATCAGCATTTCAGGGAGCGACATTATTAGGCAGTCTATTCTTATGTTTGAAAATAGTGGTGGTTCAGATGTAACGAATGTATTAAGTGAAGATTTCTCTAAAACAGTATTACTCTATACGCTAGGGACCACGGTGGCTAATGATTATCAAGCATTTTTAGATCATACCTTACCGTGGATCGAAGCAAATAAACCAGAGGGTGTCACCATTACCCACGCGGGCTCCCCTATTATTTGGACCGCGGTGTTAGATGCCTTGGTTAAGAGTCAAACGGTCAGTGCATCGATAGCATTATTAACTGTTTTACTTGTGATGATGGCTTGGTTTAGATCGATACGTCTTGGTTTAGCTGGAACACTACCGTTATTATCAACAGTGATGATCTACTTTGCGCTTATGACGCTGTTAAATATTGAGCTAAATATTGGTACTGCCATTATTTCATTCTTAGTACTGGGGATTGTTGATTATTCAGTGCACTATATATTAAGAATTCAGCATGAAATTAAGAATGGTTTTACAATTAACCATGCACTAGTAAATGCAATGAGAGTAAGTGGTCGCGCAATTATTGCAAATGTCTTAGTGTTTAGTATTGGCTTTATCGCGTTATTATTTTCACAGCATCAAGCCCTTATCGACCTAGGTGCCTTAGTTGGTTTATCGCTGCTCATTAGTGGCTTAGTCACGCTGTTTGTTATTACTTTATTTGCGCCGTGGTTCTTTAAAGACCAGTTAAACGCATCGCAATCGAGCAGGACCATGGCCGTAATGAATGAGGCCAGAACATAAGTTTTTAATCTACCCATGTACTTTGTCGTTGCGCTTTCGTTTAATAACAGCGAAAGCGCATCGATGGAGTACTTTTTTGAGTGCATTGTGCATACCTCTGGCACAGCAACTACACTTACCAAATTAGCCTAATTTAGCAACATACAAAGTGCTATCTCATAGTGTCTGCGAAAAAGAATAAAAATCTCGTTATTAACATGATTTAGCCATAATTCATGCTTTTTAATCTTAATTTTGAAAAAATTTAGAACTTTTTTATATCCCGAATAATAAGCCTAATAACAATCGCTTAGCTGAAGTGAGTGATGCCGTTTTGTTGTTGTTTACAATTTGTCAACCTTGAATTGCCAAGATGATTACCTTAATCTTTATTTTAATTGAACGTTCAATCAATAAAAAGTTATGCCGAAAGTTGGAATGGAACCTGTTCGTCGTCAGCAGTTAATTGACGCCACAATAGAGTCGGTTGCAGAGCTTGGTTTGCAAGGCACCACCATAAATAGCATTAGTAAAAAGGCAGGCTTGTCGTCTGGCATTATCAGTCATTATTTTGGTGGTAAGCAGGGCTTAATTGAAGCCACTGTGCGTTATTTATTGACGAGTTTAAAGCAAGCTCTGATGAATCAAGTAACGCCGCAGACCAGCCCAGAGCAACGATTAATGTTTATCGTTGAAGCAAACTTTTCGCGCATTCAGCAGCAAAGCAATAACACCAAAACCTGGTTGAGCTTTTGGGCGCATTCAATGCACGACGCCCAGTTGCATCGCTTACAAAACGTAAATAGTAAACGTTTATTTAGTAACTTATTAAGTTCATTCAAACAGTTAATGAGCGATAGCGATGCCAACTTAGCTGCTGAGTTAAGTGCAGCCATGATCGATGGTTTATGGCTAAGAGCCGTATTAAGTAAGTCAGACCAAGATCAATTCGAACATTGTGAGCAATTAGCTAAAGACTACATTCGTTCACTGATAAAACAGTATGGAGCCTAAAATGACCACACCTGTTTACGAAAATTTTATTAATGGCCATTTTCTAAAGAATCAAACTGGCGATACCTTTGCAGTTAAGAATCCTGCAACGGATGAAGTGATTTATCACGTTGAAATCGCTGATGAGTTTATTCAAAACGCGGCAATCGAAAGCGCAAAACAAGGGTTTGCAGCATGGTCTGCAATGACGCCAATTGAGCGTAGCCGTATTTTATTAAAAGCCGTGGCAATCTTACGCGAACGTAACGATGAACTGGCAAAAGTAGAAGTACTTGATACGGGTAAGCCTTGGCAAGAAGCTGAGTGTGTCGATGTTGAAACAGGTGCTGATGTTATCGAATATTTTGCTGGTCTTGCTCCTGCGCAAGTGGGTCAGCAGCAAATGGTTGGCAATGATTTTTACTACACACGTAAAGAGCCTTTAGGTATTTGTGCCGGTATTGGTGCATGGAACTACCCACTGCAAATTGCGTGTTGGAAATCAGGCCCTGCACTGGCTGCGGGTAATGCGGTTATTTTCAAACCTTCTGAAGAAACACCACTTGGTGCAATTAAACTTGCAGAGATTTTCATCGAAGCGGGTGTACCTGCTGGCGTATTCAACGTTGTGCAAGGTGCTGCTGAAGTAGGGCAATGGTTAACAGCAAACCCAAATATTGAAAAAGTGTCGTTCACTGGTGAAGTGGGCACAGGCAAAAAAGTAATGGCAAGTGCTGCTGGTTCACTGAAAGATGTGACCATGGAGCTTGGCGGTAAGTCACCGTTATTAGTTTTTGATGATGCTGATGTATCACAAGCTGTTAGTGCGGCAATGCTAGGTAATTTTTATACGCAAGGCGAAATCTGCACTAACTGTACGCGCATTTATGTGCACAAAAATGTTTATCAGCAGTTTATTGATGAGCTGAAAACACGCACTGAGCAAAATATTATTGCTGGCGATCCAATGGATCCTGAGGTGAATTTAGGGGCGCTTATCTCTAAAAAGCACCAAGAGCTTGTACTTGGCTATATCGATAAAGGTATTCAAGAAGGTGCAACCTTATTAACCGGCGGTAAGGCTCTGTCACCTGCATCAGCACCTAGTGGCTACTTTGTTGAACCGACTGTTTTTGTCGACTGTAAAGACGACATGACCATAGTGAAAGAAGAGATCTTTGGCCCAGTAATGAGCGTGTTGGTGTTTGATGATGAAGATGACGTTATTCAGCGTGCAAACGATACCCACCTAGGCTTAGCCGCAGGTGTGTTCACTAAAGATATTCAGCGCGCACACCGCGTGATCCACCAATTACAAGCCGGTATTTGTTGGATAAACAGCTATGGTAATTCACCTGCAGAAATGCCAGTAGGCGGTTATAAGCAATCAGGTATCGGCCGTGAAAATGGTATCGAAACCTTGGATCACTATACCCAAACTAAATCGATTTATGTGGGTATGAGCAATATAGAGAGTCCATTTTAATGAGTACACAGAACTATGATTACATCATAGTCGGTGCTGGCTCAGCAGGCTGCGTGTTGGCAAACCGACTATCAGCAGACCCTTCTAATAAGGTGTTACTACTTGAAACGGGTGGTAGCGATAAAAGCATTTTTATAAAGATGCCTACCGCGCTATCAATCCCAATGAATACCGACAAATATGCATGGCAATTTCATACTGAGCCAGAGCCGTATTTAGATAACCGCCAGATGCACTGCCCACGAGGTAAGGTGTTAGGTGGCTCGTCATCGATTAACGGCATGGTGTATGTTCGTGGCCATGCCAAAGATTTTGATGAGTGGCAGCAACACGGTGCTAAGGGCTGGGATTACCAAGCTTGCTTACCGTATTTTAAACGTGCTGAATCATTCTACTTAGGTGGTAACAGTTACCGTGGCGAAAATGGCCCATTAGGGGTTAATAACGGTAATGAAATGGCTAACCCGCTTTATAAAGCCTTTATCAAAGCGGGCCAGCAAGCAGGTTATGCGCAGACTGATGACTACAATGCAGCCCAGCAAGAAGGCTTTGGGCCAATGCATATGACAGTTAAAGATGGCGTAAGAAGCTCTGCCAGCCGTGAGTATTTAGACCCAGTTAAGTCACGTAAAAACTTAACGCTAGTCACTGGTGCTTTAGCTGAAAAAGTATTGTTAGAAGGCAAAAAAGCCGTTGGTGTTGAGTTTTCAGTATCTGGCTCTAAGCAGCAAGCATTTGCAGCAAAAGACGTTATTTTAAGTGCGGGCCCAATTGGCTCACCGCATATTCTGCAATTATCAGGTATTGGTGATAAAGACATCCTGAGTGAAGCGGGTGTTGAGGTTAAACATCACTTACCAGGTGTTGGCCAAAACTTACAAGATCACTTGGAGTTTTACTTCCAATATAAGTGTAAGCAACCAATTACTTTAAACGGCAAATTAGGTCTTGTTTCAAAAGGGCTCATAGGTGCGCGTTGGTTATTAAACCGCTCAGGTTTAGGGGCAACGAATCACTTTGAATCATGTGCATTCATTCGCTCAAAACCGGGCGTTGAATGGCCAGATATTCAGTATCACTTTTTACCAGCTGCAATTCGTTATGACGGTAAAAGTGCCTTCGATGGGCATGGTTTCCAAGTGCATGTTGGGCATAACAAACCAAAAAGCCGTGGTGCAGTAACGATTAAGTCGGCGGATCCACAGGTCGCACCAAAGATCCAATTTAACTACTTACAGCATCAAGATGACATTGAAGGCTTTAGAGCTTGCGTACGTCTAACTCGTGAGATTATCGAACAAAGTGCGTTTGATGAGTATCGCGATGGTGAAATTCAACCAGGTAAAGATGTTCAAAGCGATGCACAAATCGATGCTTTTGTTCGTCAAGCGGTTGAGAGTGCTTACCATCCGTCCTGTTCGTGCAAGATGGGTGAAGACGAGATGGCCGTGGTTAACTCGCAAACTCAAGTACACGGTATCGAAGGTTTACGGGTTGTGGATTCATCTATCTTCCCAACCGTTCCAAACGGTAATTTAAATGCGCCAACCATTATGGTGGCAGAAAAAGCGGCTGACCACATTTTAGGTAAGCCTGTGTTATCGGCATCAACTGCAGATGTTGCTATGGAAAAACAATGGCAATCAACGCAGCGTAGTTCGGAGATCTAATAAGGCCACCCGCAGTTTCGGCTGTGGGGCTTGCAGTGGCGCGCATCACGAGTTGTTTGTGATGCGTTAATGCGAGGAATAAAACTGGAGAAACAATGAAGTATTATTACTTATTTTGGGGGGGTAACTATGACCTTTTGGCTTAGTGCTGGCATCATTTTTACCCTGTTAGCAATTGCGGTTATTTTATTTAAATGGGGTACGGTAAGGTGTGTTGGCGTCACACCAGTTAGAACGTTTACGTTCATTGCAATTTTATTTACATCGGGCCTAGATGTTGGCTTGATTATGTTTCCACTGACAGAGTTTGCAGGTTATGCAGACATAAAAGCAAGCCCAGAGTATGCGTTTGCCAATCCATTAGCCATTGAGTTTGGTTTTTGGGGCTTCTTGATCTGGGGATTTTATTTCCTTACGTGCTTTTATTTCTGTGTAATAGAACCCAAAGTAAAGTTCTTCGAAATTGCTTGGGTAAAACTAATTAATAACATCGTTATTATTGGTACATGCGCATTTACTGCATTTTTACTGCTGTCGAATTTACCTTGGTATTTACCGTCGCTTGGTGATGGTGAGTCAATTATTCCGACATTTTACTTAATGGTGTTTGCAGCAATTTGCTTTGCTGTGTATTCGAGCACTGACATTAAGTATGTACGCTTTTTAAGTATTTCTACTACTTGGTTGTTTATCGCCTTAATTGCCTTTATGTGGTTTGGTGCCTTTGCTGGCTCAGATGCACAAACATCAGCGTTTGTTGATAACCTTGCGTTGATTGGTGGTTATTTTGGTAATATTGATGAATTTGTATTACCGCTGAATGATTACCATGCCTTTTATCTATTTTGGTGGTTTGCTTGGAGTATCATGATTGGTCAATTTACCTCGCGTTTTGTGGGTGGCCTAAAGACTTACCAAGTTCTGGCAGCCATGCTGATTTTCCCATCTATTCCAATCGCAATTTGGTTTAGCGTTTTATATCAATATCATGAAGCGGGTATTGCTACAGCAGGCCTGAAAAACATCGCTATGGTGTTTGTCGGTGTGGTATTTGTGATCAACTCACTTGATTCTTTGATCCGTTTATACACAGATAACCTAAACTTAACGGTGAAACGTTTTGGTAAGTTTAATTATATTGCCTTAAATGTGGTGGCGCTTTCATTGTTGACCCTGTTGTTTAAGTTCGACTTTTTACAAATCCAATGGGTTGGTGCGTTAGTGATTGCGTTATTTTTTGGCTGCGCTGTGTTTATTGGCTACAGCAAGTTAAAAACGGTGAAAAATATCGAGGGTTCACCAAAAGACAACAAATTAGATTACACAAAAATAGAAACAGTTAGCTAAGGGGAAATCAACATGACAACAAGACAAACACTACTCGCAACAGCGTTGCCATTGGCATTATTATCGACATCAGCGATGGCTGATTTATCAACTACAGTGACACTAGCATCAGATTACACTTTTAATGGCGTGAGCCAAACGCAAAATGATCCTGCTATTCAAGGTAGTCTAGACTATGCGTTTGCAGACTCGGGTATGTATGTGGGGACGTGGGCCTCAAATGTGGATTTTGGTGAGGGGACAGATATCGAATGGGATGCGTATTTTGGTAACTACGCGCAGATTAATCAAGCATTGAGCGTTGATTATGGTATTGCCTACTATTCATATCATGGTGAAGGTCATTCAAGCGATGGTAACTACCCTGAGGTTTATACTAAATTTGGTTATGCCAGTAGCTTAGGACAAACTGAGCTTAACTTTTGGTATAGCTGGGATTACTTTGGTTCTGGCGCAGGGCATGTAATTTCTATGCTTGCGCATACCTTTGAAATTGCACCAAATCACGCAATCCGTGCAAGCTTTGATATTTCAAATTCACTTGATGGTGATAAGTACACATGGGATGGCAGTGATAAGTCATATAACCACTATCGTATAGCTTATCAAACAAGCTTTGCTGGTTTTGACTTTGAGCTTGCCGGTGAAAATACCAGCCTTGATTGGGATACCGCAGACGAGCGCATTGTTGCGTCTATCTCGCGTAGCTTTGATTTATAAGTAAAGCTTTAGTAACGAAACGGCTAACCTTGGTTAGCCGTTTTTCTACTTGATAACTAGATTTCTTCGCCTTCATGCTGCATCGCTAAATCATCAAGCTCAGCAAGGGTGTAGTCAAAGCCGCTATTATCGACTTCGTAGCGTATTTTTACACCGAAACCACCTTGGCAGAGACTTGCGGTGACTTTAGCCACTGACCAGTGTTTAAGCTTGTTTAAAAACCGATTAGCGGTTTGCTGTGAGTCAAAGCGGTAACTGATTTGCGATTCCATCTTTTTACTAGCCTACAAATTTTTCCGAGAGTGTATGAAATTGCCTCGATTAAATCAATTGCTCGTTAAAGAATGCAAGTGTACGTTGCCATGAAAGCTCAGCTTGTTTTTCATCGTAACGCGATGTGGAGTCATTATGAAAACCATGATTCGCTTTTTCGTACATGTGCATAGTATAAGGTACTTGGTGGGCTTTTAAGTCACTTTCATATTCTGGCCAAGTATCATTCACGCGTTTATCGAATTCAGCTAAGTGGACAAGTAATGGTGCTTTTATGTTTTCTCTAAGCTCTTTAACAGCAGGGGTGCCGTAATAGGGGACACCAGCATTAATGAGTTTGCTCTCAACAGCAGCGAGGTAGTTAACCATATAACCGCCAAAGCAAAAGCCTACCGCACCTAGTTTGCCATTACTGTTTGGATGTTCTTTTAAGTACTTCGCGGCGGCCACGAAATCTTGTTGGATTTTTTCTCTGTCCATTGAGCGCTGCATAGCACGCCCTTCATCGTCATTACCTGGATAACCGCCAAGTGGGTGCAATGCATCTGGGGCAAAGGCAATAAAACCCGCTTTAGCAAGGCGGCGTGCAACATCTTTAATGTAAGGGTTTAAACCTCTATTCTCATGGATCACTAATACGATAGGATGCTTGTCAGATAAGTTGGCGGGCTCAACTAAATAGCCTTTACCTTCACCGTGACCTTTGAATGAATTGAAGGTTTTATAACTGGCTTTGATATCAGGATCATTAAAGGAGACTTGTTCAGCTAATGCATAGTTTGGCAACAAGGCACTACTGAGAACAGCCATTGAATAACCTAGTGCAACTAGGCCGCCTAGTTTTTTCATAAAGGTACGGCGGTCTATCAAGCCATGGGCGTATTCATCGTACCAATCAAATGCTTCTTGAGGAATGTGACGACTATGTTGGTTACTCATTGTTAGCTCCTTTATAATTGTGAGTATCAACATAGCTCGAAAAACAATCAATTAATAGCGCGATTTTTTGTTTCAATTAATACATCAATGAAATGGCGATGCCAAATTGCTTTAAACGCTTTATTGAATAAATACAAAAAGATGAGTGGCATTAACAATAACTTGAGAATGAGTAATGATAATAGGTTAAGAAAGTCGATAAAAAGATCTTCAACGGCTGCAACCATATTTCCTATCCCTGTGGTAACGGTGTCGATAATTTTACTCACTTTACTCGCATCATTTGTGTTGAGTTGCTCATTTATTTCCACGAGTTGGTGGTTTAGCGCATCTTTTTCTTGATTAAGTGTCCCTTGTTGAGCGGATAAAGCGTGTAGCTTAGTTGTTATTTGCTGTTTTTTGGCGAGCAGCGGCTTAGCTTGTTCAAGTTCAGTAAACGTTAAACGCTCAGAAAGGCTGCGTGTTGACTGAATAGTGTCAATCTGGGAATCCAGTTCTGCCAGTTGCAGTTTTAACTCAGTCGCTTGCTGGTGGTTTGTTATCTGTTGTTGATTCAAGACATCGAGTTTATCGAACACGGCTTGCTTTTGACTATCAACTTTAGCTTTGAGTTGTGCTGATAATGCAGAAGTTTGTGTAGCATTAGCGCTGACAGTATCAACTTTTTCACTGACCAGTTGGCTTTGTGAGTTAATTTGTTCATCTAAAAAAACTTGGCTGATAAGTCCTGTGCTTAAGACGATAGCGGGAACGAGAAAGCGAATTAAAATAAGGCTTGCCAGAAGTTTGTGGCGGAGATTTGGATAGATATTGCGCCATTCACAAAAAAGGTAAGCAATGACTGAAATAGTAAATACGCTATTAAAAATCACACCAGATGAGATCGTGTATAAAATTCGCTGTAAAAATAGTGAACCTATTGCAAGGCGCATAGCATCTGACATGTACTCAGCCAGATCATTAACAGGATCAAGTAGTTGTGCTGGCTGAATACTCGCAATACCAATGCCCACTTCGGCAGATTGTAATAACGAAATAGCGGCGTTAACTGTACGAGACGAGGCATACACCACGGTTGACTGCACTAAAGCGCTATCGATAAAACTCATTATATAATGTTGGAACTGCTCTAACCAGCACAGTAACAAGAGTACAAAAAGACCTAAATACTTTATAATGTGCTGTTTACTAAGCATACTACCCCCGAAGTTTAAATACCTGACTCACGCTACACCAATTATGACTAAGATTGAATTATTTTAGGTATTAACTGTCAATGAATAGCTATTAATCTTTGTTGAGGAAATATGAAAGAATCTGCATCAATTGGACAGTGCCGCGCTGAAGATTTAGACCCAGTCCAAGACTTAGGGCGTTTAGTGTCTTATTTACGCTCCAACTTAGTTACGCATCTTGATAACGCTCTTGAAGATAAAGAGCTAACATCAGCTCAATATATTGTGGTGGTATTACTTGCACGAGGTAAAGTAAACACTTTAGCTGAGCTATGTGAGCACATGGTGTACGACCGTGGGGCCATGAGTCGTTTAATCACTCGCCTAGAAGATAAAGGGTTGGTCGCTAAAAAACAGTCAGTTGAAGATAGGCGTTCAACTCTTTTATGTCTTACAGAGAAAGGCCAACAGCTTTACCCTGAAATTTTACCCGCAGTTAATGAGATATATCGAAAAGCGCTCGCTGGCTTCTCTGAACTAGAGCAAAATCAACTTGCTAGCTTGTTGTTTAGAGCAATTCATAATTTAAAAGCATAAATTTCTCTAAGCGGTACATTGTCGCCGCTGACGCATTTTGATAATATAGTTGCCTAGGCATTTAATTTTAACAAGTGACAGGTTGCTATGTTCGAATCATCTTTGCTCGCGCAGCTTCAGGCTCAATTCCCTACTCATCAATTTAGCCATGAAAGCTTGTCTATTGTTCATACCGGTCGGTTCGCTAATGCCATAGTTTATCGTTACAAAGACTCGCAGTTTGATTTCATTATCAAAGACTTTC